>JAFKFQ010000241.1 GCA_017308215.1 bacterium
CCGGATTGGTGGGACCGGTGGGGCGTCCCGCCGGTCCCACCGGAACGAACCCGCTCCACCCACCTGAAGCCCGCTCCAGCGCACGCCCCGCTCCCACAGGCCGAAGGACGTTGTGGACGTGCGCGAACCGCTTGTCCACGCTGCGGTGTTTCGGCGAGGTCGCCAGCAGGTCGCGGCTGATGCGGTCGTGGATGGTCCGCGTCTCGACCAGCCGACCGTCCGGCGCGGCCTCCGCTACGGCTTCAGCCCGATCTGGTCGAGGAGGAACGCCAGGTCGCCGGCCCGCTCGCGCAGCGCCTCGTACCGGCCCGACGCGCCGCCGTGGCCGGCGTGCATGTCGCAGCGGAGCAGCAGCGGATTCGTGTCAGTCTTCAGCGTGCGGAGCTTCGCCACGTACTTCGCCGGCTCGTGGAACGGCACCTGGCTGTCGTTCAGCGAGGTCGTCACCAGTATTGCCGGGTACGCCGCCTTCTTCAGGTTGTCGTAGGGTGAGTAGCCGAGCATGTAGCGCCCCTCGGCCGGCTTGCGCGGGTCACCCCACTCCAGGTACTCCTGCGCCGTCAGCGGGATCGAGTCGTCGAGCATGGTGTTGATGACGTCGAGGAACGGCACGCCGAGCAGCGCCGCCTTGCAGAGGTCCGGGCGGCGGTTGAGCACTGCACCGATGAGCAGCCCGCCGGCGCTCGCGCCCTCGATCGCCAGCCGGTCGCGGCGGGTGTAGCGCCGCGCGACGAGGTGGTCGGCGCAGGCGATGAAGTCGGTGAACGTGTTCTCCTTCTTCAGCAGCTTGCCGTCCAGGTACCACTGCCGGCCGAGGTCGCTGCTGCCGCGGACGTGGGCGATGGCGAACACCCCGCCGCGGTCGAGCAGCGGCAGCACGTTGGCGCGGAACGACGGGTCGGACGGGGCGCCGTAGGAGCCGTAGCCGTACAGGAGGAGCGGCGCCGTGCCGTCGAGCGGCGTGCCCCGGCGGTAGACGAGCGACACCGGCACCTTCACCCCGTCCGGCGCCGTGGCCTCGATCCGCTCGGTGACGTAGTTGGCGGGGTCGAACCCGCCGGGAATCTCCGTGCGCTTCACGAGTCGCACGGCCCGCGTCGCCGCGTCGCAGGCGTACACCGACAGCGGCGTGACGAGGCTCGTGTAGTAGTAGAGCACCGCGTCGGCGGCGAACTCCGGGTTCGGCCCGAGCGCGGCGTAGTAGCTCGGCTCGGCGAACGGGACGCGGTTCCCCGCCTTCCGGTCGAAGTGGACGACGCGGAGTTGCGGCACCCCGCCCTCGCGCTCGGACACGACGGCGAAGTCGCGGAACACGTCCACGCCGGTCGTGTACACCGCCGGGCGGTACGGCTCGAACTCGGCCCACGCCACCGGGTCCGTGTTCGCCACCGGGCACGTCACCCACTTGAAGTTCACCGCCCCGCCGGCGTTCGTGCGGATGTGGAACACGCCGTCGCGGTGGTCGGCCGCGTACTCGACGCCCGCGCGCCGCGGGGCCAGCACCCGGAACGCGCCGGCCGGCGTGTCGGCGGCGAGGACGCGCTGCTCGCTGGTGTCGGAGCTCTCGGACATGGCGATCAGGTACTTCTTGTCGCGGGTGCGGTCGATGATGAGCGTGAAGAGGGTGTCCGTCTCCTCGTAGACGAGCACGTCCTTGCCGCGCGGCTCGCCGAGCGTGTGGCGGTACAGCCGGTACGGCCGCTTGGCCGCGTCCTCGGTGACGTAGAACAGCGTCCGGTTGTCCGGCGCCCACGCGACGCCGCGCACCACCGCCAGCTTGTCTTCGACCAGCTTTCCGGTGCCGAGGTCCTTCACCGACAAGTGGTACTCGCGGTAGCCGGACGTGTCGGTGAGGTAGGCGTAGAGCCGACCGTCGTCGCTGACGCCGGCCGGCTCGGCGGAGAAGAACTTGTGCCCGGCGGCGAGCGCGTTCACGTCGAGCAGCACCTCCTCGGGCGCGTCCATGCTCCCCTTGCGGCGGCAGAACACGCGGTACGACTTCCCCTCCTCGGTGCGGTGGTAGTACCAGTAGCCGTTGTCGCGGACCGGCACGCCGAGGTCGGTCTGCTTGACGTGCGAGAGCATCTCGGCGTACAGGGCGTCGGCGAACGGCTGAAGGCGCTTCGTCACCGCTTCGCGGTAGGCGTTCTCGGCGTCGAGGTACTGGACGACCGCGGGACTCTTCTTGTCCTTGAGCCACGCGTACGGGTCGGTGAGCCGGGTGCCGTGGAAGTCGAAGGCGTGCGGCCTCACCGCCGCGACCGGCGGCCGCGGGGCGGCGTCCTGGCCGGCGAGAGGAAGCGAGACGAGCAGACACACGGCGGGCACCGCGGCGGTGCGGCGGGGACGGGTCACGGTCACCTCCTGCAGCGTGGGCGCGGCGTTCAGGCTACCGGCTCACGCCCACGAGGAGAATCGGGAAACCGGGTGACCCGCCCCGCCTTGATACTATATACTAGCATTAGTTATATTGGCGACCGTCATGGCGATCGGCCCCGTCGGTCGGGTCGAGTCTTCGAGGCCCGACGGGGGCACGATTCGCGCCTGACGTGGGCAGGGCACCTGAGCCCCTTGGGTTCGCGTGCGACATGACGCTTTATGACGCCCCCCGCGACCCGCGTCGGGCCACGAACGCCGACCAGGAGGTTCCGATGCGCCCGCAGCCGCTCATCGCCGTGACGGACGTGGAGGCGAGCAGCCGGTGGTATCAGGAGCTGCTCGGCGTGGCGAGCGCGCACGGCGGGCCGGAGTACGAACGGCTCGTCGCCGGCGACCGGCTCGTGATGCAGCTACACCGCTTCGAAGTCGGGCACCACCACGGCCCGATCGGCGACCCGGCCGACCAGCCCTACGGGAACGGCGTGCTGCTCTGGTTCGAGGTGGACGACTTCGACGTGGCGGTGGCCCGCGCCACGGCTCTCGGGGCGGAGGTGGTGATGCCGGTGCATCGCAACCCGCCCGACGGCGACGGCGGCCCGAACCACTGGGAGCTGTGGCTCCGCGACCCCGACGGCTACACCGTCGTGCTCGCCAGCCCCGACGGTACGGCGGGCGGTTGACCGGCCGCCAACGCGGTTACCGCTCCCGGGCCGCGAGCGGAACGAGGATTTCGTCCAGGAACGCCTCCACTTCCCGCGTCCGGGTGAAGCGCCAGTCGCCGTTCGACCGCTCGCTCCCCCGCGCCCAACACCAGAACTGGCGGTCGCTGCTGACGACGATGGTGACCGGGCTACCCCGCTTGAGGTGCAACGTCACCGCGCAGCCCGTGCCGTAGAGCCGGGCGCCGCCGCCGCCGCCGGGGAGGTGGGCGTCCGGTTCCCGGTCGGTGCCCACCTCCGGGAACAGCGCGAGTACCCGGGCGACGTGCCGCTCGTCCGTCGTCACCGTTTTCGCAAGTGGGACCAGTTCCCCCCGCGCGTTGAACCGCCGGAGGACTTCCATCTTCTCGACCTGGGGCGCGAGCGGGTGCGGCGCGTCGACGAGGCCGTCGAGGAACGCCGCCACCCGCTTCGGGTCCGCCACCCGCCGGTCGCCGTCCGAGCCGGTCTTCCCGCGCGACCAGTGCCAGACGGCCAGGTCGTTGTCGATGAGGACGCCGACGTCGATCGGGCCGCCGTTCTCGGGGTGGTAGACGACGCGGTACGTGTCGAACCCGCCGCGCCCCGACGGGACGTGCGGCCGGTCCTCGCCGAGGCCGGGGAACAGGGTCAGGAACTCGGCGAGCGCCTTGCCGTCCGTCACGGTCACGACCGGCGTGTATCCCGGTCCGGCCTTGTCCCGCTTCAGCCGGCGGAGTTCGAGCTTCCCGCCGGCCGCCGGCGCGTCGAGCAGTTCGTCGAGGCGCCGGCACACGGCCTTCGCGTTCTTCAGGTTCCAGTCCCCGTTGGAGACGGTGGTGCCCTGCGACCAGCACCACCAGGTGCGCTGGTGGCTGATCACGACGTGCAGCGGCTCGCCCTTCGCGCGGGTGAACGAGATGACGTAGGCCGCGCTGTACCCGCGCGACCCGCCGCCGGGGGCCGCCGCATCCGGCCGCTTGCTCGTCGCAATCCCGGGGAAGAGGGCGAGCACGTCGGCGATCGCCGTTTTGTCGTCGATCACCTTCTCGGCCCGGCTCGCCGTGACCTTCTCGTCGAAGTAGCGTGCGATTTTCATCTGGGTCACTCCGTCCGCGAGCGTCGGCGCCTTCGGCCGAACGGGCTGTGGCGCCGGCTGGGGCGCCGCCCGCGGGGCCGGATCGGCCGGCGCCGGTTCGGGGGCACCCAGGCGACCGAGAGCGGCGCCGGTGCCGACGAGGACACACACGCCGAGGAGGACGGCGGCCGTGACGGTCTTCAGGTGCGCGACGCGCATGGCGGTGAGGACTCCGGTGGCGAGGGAGGCGACGCGGTCCGGGATTCGATTCGGGGCAGACAGGTAGAGCAGGGCGGACGACACCAGCCGCGCCGCCGGGGCGGCGGTGGCGGGGCCGGTCGGCCAGGCGGCGCACACGAGGACGGCGGACGGGCCGAGCCCGCGGCGGACGAGCCGGTCGCGCAGCCGCGCCCGGCCGCCCTCCAGACGTCGCTTCAGCGTCCCCTTCGACAGCCCGAGCAGGGCCGCCGCCTCGTCCTGCGTCTGTCCGCGGAGGTAGCAGTGGACGAGCGGCCCCCGGTAGCGGTCGGGGAGCCGGCCGAGCTCCTCGTGTAGCACACAGCGCACCTCGGCCCAGGCGAGCGCGTCCGCATCGTCGGCCGGACGCGGCGGCGCGGACGCCTCGGCCGCGCGCCGGCGGGCGAGCGAGGCCCGCAGCTTCAGCGCTACCCGGTATGCGACGCCGTGGAGCCACGCCGCGAGCGACTCCGACCGGCGGACCGCCCCGGCCCGCGTGGCGAGGACGACGAACGTCGCCTGGAAGGCGTCCTCGGCGTCGGTGTCGCCGCCCAGCACGCCGCGGCACACCTCGAACACCATCGCCCCGTGGCGGGCGACGACGGCCTCGAACGCCGCCTCGTCCCGCCCGTCGGCGAACCGCCGGAGCAGGTCGTGGTCGGCGGCCGCGGCCGCCCGCCGGTCGGCGGCGATGCGACGCAGGAGCGGGAACACGCGGGTCGGCCTCCGGGTCGGCGACACCCATAGTTCCACGGGCCGATGCCGCCGGCGCACCATTTTTCGGATTTCCGCCAAACCCGCACCGCGGCCCGCACCGGGTTCGTGCTTGCACACCCGGCCGACCGTGCCGAGAATCAAACCACCTGCCATCCCTCCGCCACTCCCGAGGGCTCCGCCCGATGTCCGTTCCGTGCCCCGGCCCGCGCGTGTCCCGCCGCCGGATGATCCAGGCCGGCGCCGCCTCCTACCTCGGCCTCAACCTCACGCAGTTGCTCAAGGCCGACGAGACGCGCGCCCGCCCCGCCCCCGCCGACGCCTGCATCATCGTGTTTCTCAACGGCGGGCCGTCGCACCTCGACATGTGGGACCCGAAGCCGGACGCGCCGGCGGAGGTGCGCGGCGAGTTCCGCCCGATCCCGACGAGCGTCCCCGGCGTGCAGTTCGGCGAGCACCTGCCCAAGCTCGCCCGGCACATGCACCGCTGCACCCTCATCCGGTCGGTCCACCACGGCGTCAACAACGCCCACGCGGCGGCCGTGTACTGCCAGCTCACCGGCCACGACCGCGGCGAGATCGGCGGCGGCGCCCGGCCCGACGACTACCCGGCCATCGGCTCCGTCGTCGGCGTCCGCCGCCCGCCGGCGACGAGTGTCCCGGCGCACGTGCTGCTGCCGTTCATCACGAAGGAGGGCGCCGGCGGGCCGCCGCAGCCGGGGTACTTCGCCGGCATCCTCGGCAAGCCGCGCGACCCCTACGTCGTGCTGGAGGACCCGAGCGCCGCCGACTTCGCGCTGCCCGAGCTCACACTCGGCCCGGACGTGGACCCGGCCCGGTTCGACGCCCGCCGGGCGCTCGCGGCGCGGCTCGCCGGCTTCGCCCCCGCCGACCGCTCGCTCGCCGAACTGGACGCCACCCGGGCGCGGGCGTTCGACCTGCTCACGGCGCCGGCGCTGCGCGACGCGGTGCGGATCGACCGCGAGCCGCCGGCGGTCCGCGACCGGTACGGGCGGAACATCTACGGCCAGAGCGTGCTGCTCGCGCGGCGGCTGGTCGAAGCCGGCACCCGGGTGGTGTGCGTGAGCTGGGCGCCGGACGCTAACGCCACCTGGGACACGCACAGCAACAACTTCACGAAGCTGAAGAACGAGCTCCTCCCGCAGTTCGACGCCGCCGCGTCGTCGCTGCTCGGCGACCTGACCGACCGCGGGATGCTGGGGCGGACGCTGGTAGCGTTCATGGGCGACTTCGGGCGGACGCCGAAGATCAACACGCAGGGCGCCGGGCGCGACCACTGGAATTTCTGTTACTCGCTGATGCTGGCCGGCGGCGGGGTGCGGGCGGGGTACGTCCACGGGGCGAGCGACCGGATCGGCGGCCGCCCGGGTCGCAACCCGGTGTCCGCGGCAGACGTGGTGGCGACGATGTACGACTGCCTCGGCGTGCCGCCCGACCTGGAACTCCGCGACCGCCTCGACCGGCCGATCACGCTGCTCCCGTGGGGTGCCCCGATCCGCGAGGTGGTGGGGTAGAATCGACGGGAGGGGGAGTCCTGACCGTGCCGTACCTGACGATGGCCGGTAACCGCCCGACTTGCCCTCGACACCGGTGCGACGACCACACTCATCCGGTCGTCGCTCTTGGCCCTCGCCGGCCTGAAGCCTGGACCGAACAATCCCTTCCGCCGTCTGCGGTCGGTCACCGGCGGGGGTAGCGCCCCGGTCGTGTCCGCCCGCCAACTTTTTGGCACTCGGCCACATCAGGACACGGACTTCTCCGTCACCCCCTACGACTTCCCTCCGGCCGTCATCGTGGACGGGTTGCTCGGGCTGGGCTTCCTGCGCGGGTGGGTGCTGACGCTCGACTTCGCCCGCGGGCGGGTCGGGCTGCGGGCGCCGCGTGGGTGGTGGCCGTGGGGCTGATGTGACGGGCGGGAAACGCCGAGCGGGCGGCCGATCACTCGGCCGCCCGCGTCGGGTACCGGGGTGAGCCGGTGGTTACTTCGGGAGCGGGGTCGGGGTCGGCGTCGGGACCGGGACCGGGACCGGCACCGGGGTGCCGCTGCACCCGCCGTTGCACCCGCCGTTGCACCCGGCCGGGACGTACCCGCTGCACCCGCCGTTGCAGCCGTTGCAGCCGTTGCTCTTGTGCTTGCCGCGGAGCCCGAGGAACCCGCCGCCGCCGCAGCAGTTGTTGCGGTTATGCAGCCCGAGGAACCCGCCGCCGTGGCAGCTGCTGCCGTGGCAGCCGCCGTGGCAGTTGCTGCTGTCGCCGTGGCAGCCGTTGCACCCGGCGACCACCACGACGGTGCCGCTGCACCCGCCGTTGCACCCGTTGTTCTTCTTGCCGAACCCCGCCGCGTCGCCGGACGGGAGCATCGCCGCCATCAACACCATGCTGTACATCGCACCTGTCCTCCGATTCCAGGAAACGATCCGCCCCGCGAACACAACACGACCCCCGGCGCCGGTCTGCACGGCGCGATCGGATAGGCCGACTGGTTCCGTTGGATAAGACGGGAATTCTGGGCAGCCTGAGAGATTCCCGCCGCAAGTTGAAGTGGATGGTAAGGCGGGGGGTCAGAGGCGTCAACAGTAATTTGGGTAGTTTGGCGACTTCGGGCAAGCCGAAGCCCTGATGGGGTCCGGTTATGCATTCCGGACTTTAAGGTCCGATTTTGTCGGCTACAATGAGCCGATCCCGCCCACGTCCCCGCGGGGTCGTGGCGGGGGTATCGGCGGCGCCCGCCCGTCCGCCCGCTGCCCGCCAACGTCGGGGGCGTTTCTGGGGTTGTGACCCGTGCCCGTCGGGTATGGTTCGGGGTCAGAAAACGGAGGGCGGAGGTCAGAGGCCAGAGCTCCGGTGTGTTTCTGGCGTCTGTCTTTTGTTCTCTGATTCGCTCGCGAAAGAGGCCGTCATGGACCGGGACGCCCCCGCCCCGAGTGTCGAGGTGGTTCCGCCCGTTTGTTGGAAGGTGGCCCGCGGGGCGGCCGTCGCCGGCGGCGCGATGATCGCCGCGGCCGCGCTCCTCGGGCTCGTCGACGGGAGCCCCGGCCCGGTCAGTACCGTCCGGCTGTTCCTCGTGTTCGTCGGGTCGGTCGCGACCGGGCTCGGCGTCTCGTGGCGGCCGGAGAAGTGGGAGGTGTGGGCGATCGGCGCGGCGGCCGCCGCGGTCGGCGTCGCCGGCGTCCCCGCGCACTGGGATTCGTTCCGCCTGCTCTTCGGCGTCCTCGCCGGGATCGCGATCTTCCGCCTGCTCGTCACCGCGGTGCCGCCGCCGTGGCGGCTGCGGGTCGTCTCGGCGTACATCCTCTTCCACTTCGCCGGCATGTTCTGCGCGACCGCGTCGCCGCCGCCGACGCCGTGGTTCGTCGAGCAGGTCTACCACCGGGTGTACAACCAGTACCTCCAGTTCATTTACATGCGGAACGCCTACCACTTCTACTCCCCGGAGCCGGGGCCGGCGTCGCTGCTGGCGTGCCTGGTGAAGACCGAGGCCGGCACCGAGACGACCGCCGACGGGCAGGTCCGCAAGAAGTACGACACCCGGTGGGTGGTGCTCCCGAAGCGCCCGGCCGACGTGCGCGACCCGCTCGGGTTGGCGTACTTCCGCCGGCTGTCGATCACCGACCAGATCTCGCGCGGGATGCCCGAGTTCAACGCCGCGTCGTTCGAGAAGACCGAGGTCCGCGCCCGCCGGTACCGCCTCACCGTCCCCGGGAGTGACACCTTCTACCCGCTCCACCCGGCCGAGCCGGAGTTCCTCCAGTACCGCCTCCCGACCCCGGAGGTCCACCGGTTCCTCCTCCCGAGCTACGCCCAGTACCTGATCCTCGAGCACACCCCGACCCCCGAGGCGGCGGCGCGGACGACGCTCAAGGTCTACCGGCTGGAGCACCGCACCCTGAGCGTCGAGGCGATGATCGGGGTGGCGAACGCCGGCGGGCGGCCGGGCGGCCCGTACCACCCGGTCACGTACCGGCCGTACTTCCTCGGCGAGTACCGCCTCACGTCGGAGGACCCGGCCAACCCCCGCAAGCCGCGGGTCGAACTCGTGGACCCGCAGGCCGACATGCTGTACTGGCTCCTCCCGGTGCTGCCGAACCCGACGCCGGGCGGCCCTGACAAGAAGGATTACATCGACTACCTGTCGATCCACGCCGGCCACGCGTTCGACTGGAGCACGCTGCGATGAGCACGACGCTAACCCCCGCGGACCGGACGTTCCGCCAGCGCTGGGCCGACTTCTGGTTCGCCCCCAAGGACCCGACCACCCTCGGGTTCATGCGGGTCGTGACCGGCCTGCTCGTCCTGTACATCCACCTCGCCTACTGCCTGGACCTCCAGGGGTTCTTCGGCAAGTACGGGTGGTACGGGCAGGCGTACATCGACCGCGAGCGGCACGAGTACCCGCGGACCGTCGGGTCGTTCACCGACTGGAACAACGAAGACCAGGTGATGGCCCGGCTGCCGGAGTTCCCGCACCGGCGGCAGAGCGTGCTGCGGTTCATCCGCGGGCTCCCGGAGCGGCAGGCCGACCGCGCCCAGGCGCTGCGGTTCCTCGACCGGGCGGTGAAGGAGGCGCAGCCGAACACCGTCGGCGCGCTCAACTTCCTGATGGTCTTCCACGAGACCGGGAAGGGGCAGGAGGAGCGCGTCTACACCGCGCTCACCGAGGGCCGGCAGCTGTACGCCATCGCCCTGGACGGGAAGATCGAGTACCTGTCCGCCCCGCACCCGGCGCGCGAGTCCACGGCGCTGATCCCGGACTTCCTCCGCGGCCTCCCCGAGCCGGACCGCCGCGCCGCGGCCGGCGACCTGCGGCTGCTCCTGAGCGTCCTCCCGGCCGACCCGGCGGACACGAAGTACCTCGTGAACCACCTGATCGAGCTCGACCAGGCGCACCGGCAGGCGCTGGTGACGTTCCTGATCGAGCTGCCCGAGGACCGGGCCAAGCGGAACGACCTGATCGACTACCTCGACTACTGGAACAACGACCCGAACAAGGTCAACTACACGGGGCAGCGGCTGGTGTCGGTGTGGTTCCATGTCAGCGAGCCGGGGGAGATGGCCGCCGTCCACGGCACCGTGCTCGTCATCATCCTGCTGTTCACGCTCGGCGTCTGCACGCGCGTCACCGGCGTGCTGACCTGGGTCGCCACGGTCGGGTACATCCACCGGACGAACCAGATCCTGTTCGGCATGGACACGATGATGAACATCCTGCTGGCCTACCTCGTGGTGGGGAACAGCGGGGCGGCGCTGTCGGTGGACCGGCTGGTGGCGCGGTACCGGGCGGCGCGGGCGAGCCTGGCCCGGTGCGGGCGGATCGACGCGGCCACGCAGGCGTTCCTCGACCGCCCGCCGCCGTCGAGCGGCGCCGCCCTCGGCATCCGGCTCATCCAGGTTCACTTCTGCTTCATCTACCTGGCGGCCGGGCTGTCGAAGCTGAAGGGCGGGGCGTGGTGGAGCGGGTTCGCGTTCTGGGACGTGATGGTGAACCCCGAGTTCACCCTGATGCGGTACGAGTGGTTCGAGTCGTTCGTCCGCTGGCTGGCGTCGTCGAAGCCGGTGTACCACACGATCACCGCGTTCGGCGTGTGGTTCACCTGGGGGCTGGAGATCAGCTTCCCGTTCCTGGTGTGGACGCGCCTGCGGCCGCTGTACGTGTGGATGGGGGTACTCCTCCACGCCGGCATCGGGGTGCTGATGGGGCTGAACCTGTTCGAGCTGTTGATGATGGTGATGCTCCTGGTGTTCCTGCCGCCGGGCGTGATCCGCGACCGGCTCCGCGGAGGGCCGGGGTTGCCGCGGCTCGGCTTCGGGTTCCCGCCCTAGTCGCCGCCGCCGACGCCGACGGGCAGGTGACGTTCGACGCGGCGAAGGGGACGGAGCAGCCGGCGGTGCGGACGGCCGACCGCCGGCTGCAGACGGGCACGGCGGCCGCGGGGGTGCTGTTCGACACGCTGCGGCTGCTGCGTGTCACGCGCTGCCTGCTGTTCGTGCCCGGGGTGGCCGGACTGGCGGGCCGGTTCGTGTCGCCGGCGCCCGCGGACCACCAGCCGCCGGTCGCGGTGGGCTCGTAACCCGGGCGAGCGGCCGGCGGCTCACGCCGGCCGTTCGCCCGGCGGTCCGAGTAGTGCACATCAGTTGGAATTGCACGCGGCGGCCGGGTCTGGTACGACCCGTCATCTCCACCCACACGGACGCCGCCCGCCCATGCCGCCCCGCCCGCGCCTGAGCATCGTCTGCCCGGCGTACCAGGAGGAGGACGTTCTCCCCCGGTTCCACGCCGCCCTGGCGCCCGCGGTCGCGCCGCTGGAGGCGGAGTTCGACCTGGAAATCCTGTACGTCGACGACGGCTCGCGGGACCGCACGCTCGCCGTGATCCGCGCCCTCGCGGCCGCCGACCCGCGCGTCCGGTACGTCTCGCTCAGCCGCAACTTCGGCCACCAGGTGGCGCTCACCGCCGGCCTCGACCACGCCACCGGCGACGCGGTCGTCTCCCTCGACTCCGACCTCCAGCACCCGCCGGCGCTCATCCCGGCCCTCGTGGCCAAGTGGCGCGAGGGGTGCGACGTGGTACTCACCGTCCGCTCCGACGACCGCCGGTTGGGGTGGTTCAAGCGGGCGTCGTCGCGGGCGTTCTACCGGCTACTGGCGGCGGTGAGCACGGTCGAGGTGAGACCGGCGGCGGCCGACTTCCGGCTCCTGTCGCGGCGGGCGGCGGACGAACTCGGGCGGCTTCGCGAGCCGCACCGGTACGTCCGCGGGATGGTGCAGTGGCTCGGGTTCCCGGCCGCCGAGGTGCCGTTCGAGCCGGCGCCGCGGCAGGGCGGGGTGTCGAAGTACACGCTGCGGCGGATGCTGCGGTTCGCGGCGGACGGGCTGCTGTCGTTCTCGCCCGCCCCGGTCCGGCTGGCGGCGGCGTTCGGCCTCGCGGTGACGGGGGCGAGTTGGGTGCTGAGCACGACCGCGGTGGCGCTGCTGGTGCCGCTCGCCGACCCGGCGGCCCGTGTCGGGCTGGTCCTGCTGACGGCGCTGCACGCGATCGCGGCGGGCGGGCTGGTCGCCGCCGGGGTGATCGGCGAGTACCTGACGCGCATCTACGAACAGGCGAAGGATCGCCCGCTGTACCTGGTGAAGGAGACGAGCCCGGCGCCGGTCGCCGCGGCGCGGCCGGCGCGGGCGGCGTGAGTTGGAATTGCCCACGGCGCGGCGGGCGTGGTAAGAACCTCGCCCGACTCCGTCCCGAGACCGCCGCCGTGGACTTCCGCCGCCTCGCCGCGCTCCTCTTCGACCAGCCCTGGCACGTCTACGTCCTCCGCACCGCCGTCGGCCTGTGGGCCGTGCTCCTCGGCGTGGTGTGCGTGCGCACGGTTCTCCAGCCGCTCTCCGGGAACATCTACCCGACCTACGCCTGGGCGGGCGAGCGGTTCGCGGCCGGCGAGCCGCTGTACGGCGTCACCGCCCCGCACGTGGACATCTACCGCTACAGCCCGGTCGTGGCGGCCGGGTTCGTGCCGTTCGGGATGCTCCCGTGGGGGCCGGGCGGGGCGGTGTTCCGCCTCCTCGGGGCGGCGCTGCTGCTCGGCGGCGCGGCCGCGTGGTTCCGCCGGAGTTCGCCCGGCGTCCTACTCGCGGCGGCGCTACTGGCTCTGCTGCCGCTGTCGATCGGGAGTATGAACAACGGCCAGGCGAACCCGCACATGGTCGGCCTCCTGGTGGGCGCGGGGGCGCTCGCGCTCGGCGGGCGGTGGGCGGCGGCGGGGGCGTGCGTCGCCGCCGCCGCGCTGTTCAAGGGTTACCCGCTCGCGCTCGGGATGCTCCTCGTCTTCGCCGCGCCGCCGCGGTTCCTCGTGTCGCTCGTCGCCACGGTCGCGGCCGGGCTGACGCTGCCGTACCTGCTCCAGTCGCCGGACTACGTGACCGGGCTGTACCGCGACTGGTGGGCGAACCTGGCCGGCGACGACCGTACGCAGTGGGAACTGTGGCGCGGCTACCAGGACTTCCACCTGCTGCTCCGCGTCGCCGGGTGGACGGTGCCGCGCGAGCCGTACCTGCTCGTGCAGGCCGGGACCGGGGCGGCGTGCGCGGCGGTGCTGGTGTGGCAGCGGTGGCGCGGCGTGGCGCCGGCCGACGTGGCCGCGAACGCCGTGCCCCTCGGGTTGTGCTGGATGACGCTGTTCGGCCCGGCGACCGAGTCGAGCACGCTCATCCTCGTCGCGCCGGTGTTCGCGCGCGAGCTGCTCGACCGGACCGGCCAGCCGCGGTGGGCGTGGGTGGCGGCGCTGGGCGGCGGGTTCCTCTTCCTCTTCGCGGTCGTGATCCTGGCGTTTCCGCACGCGGTCCACCGGCCGGTGATCGCGCTCGGCGTCCAGCCGCTCGCCGCCGCGCTCGTCGCGGCGGCGGGGGTGGCGCGGGTGCTGCGGACTGGGCCGTCGCCCGCCGCCGCGACGGCGGAACCGCCCGCGCGGCTCGCCGCGTGACGGCTCGGGGCTTGTCGTGGGCGGTCTCTCGCTCGGTGTCGAGTGCGAACCCCGACGTGGCGAACGGCCGGCGTGACGGGTGTAGAACGCACCACGCGGCGGCCGTCGGTCGCGTATTGCTACACGGTTCGGCGGTCGCCGGTGGGCGGGTGTCGGGTTCCGGCGCGGTGCCCCAGCCGGCCGCTCGTGCCGCAGGGTTGCCCCTGCTCGGTCGCCCGGACGACCGTCACCGCGGACGCACCATAACAGTGCATGGACCGCGCGGCAAACGGACTGGGGAGGAATGTACAGTCCGGGTGTGATGCCCCGAACCCGGGATCGACTGCCGCGGTCCGGGCCGCGGGCAGAGCCGGTGGGGCCACACCCGACACCTCATCCCAGTCTACCGGCCCCGTTGCCTGCCCACCCCCGCCCGGGCGATGCACGGCCGCCCCTTCGGAGCTCAAGATCACGCCCGGTGACCGGCCGGCGTGAGCCGACCAACATAGCCGGCACACTCCGTGTGCCGGCTATGTTGTGCCGTGTGCCTCTTGTGGGACTTGGTCGCCCATTCACCGCGGCGGACCGACGTACACGAACGGCGCCCAGTAGAACGGTGCCTCCCACCCCGGCCGGTTCCGTACCGTCAGTCGCGCCGCCCGCAGCGCGTCGGCCGGCGCCGCCGGCGCGGTGCCCGTCGGGTTCACCCCGGCGAAGAACGCGCCCATCAGCTCCGCCGTCGCCCGGTCGTCCACCGACCAGCAGCTCGCCATCACCCCGCGCGACCCCGCCGACAGGAACGCCCCCGACAGCGTCACCCCGGCTTCGAGCGGGCGCTGCGGGCCGACGTTCGTTACGCACGCGCTCAGCACCGTCAGCTCGCACCCGCTCAGGTCCAGCCGGTAGATCTCGTTCAGCGACAGGAAGCCGTCGTTGTCCGGCGTCGCCGTGCCGGGCGCCGGCGGCGTCAGCGCGACGGCCGCGAACAGGTTGCCGAAGGCGTCGTCGGCGAACCCGTGGGCGGCGAGGTGGATGTACCGCTTCCCGGGAATCGCCGCCGTCACCGCCGGCTCCGTCGCCCCCTCGCGCAACAGCGACGTGACGCGCTCGGCGGGGAAGAAGCGGCGGACCGTCTCGCTCTCGACCGCGGTGTACGGCAGCCGCGGCAGCGCGCCGGCGACGGCGGCGCGGGTGACGTCGCCCACGCCCACCGGCGTCGCCGTCTCGTCCGGGTAGGCGGGGTCGGCGGCGGTGAGGAGCGTCGCCGGCCCGGGCGCCGGGCGCGGCCGCGCCGTCACGACCGCGAGCACCGTCGGCGACGGGGCGTAACACACGGGCGGGAGCTCGTCCAGCGCGTAGCGCGGCGTCCCGCCCGCCCCGACGAGCAGCGCCTCGAACGGGATCTTGTGCAGCGCCGCGTCCGGGATCACGACCACGCGCTTCGCCCCGGTCGCCTTCAGGCGGCCGCGCAGCGCCGCGGGCAGCACCGACTCGCCGAGTACCTCGCCGGGCACCGCCGTGACGCCCGCGGCCGCCGACTTCGACACCACGGCGATGCCGCGCGTCGGGTTGAACCCCGGATCGGCGATCTGCCGCAGGTAGTGATCGACGAGCCGCCCCGCCACCGCGTCCGTGAGCGGGACGGACGGCCCCACGCGCGGCACCGGGCGGTCGGGCTGCGGCGTCGCCTTCACCGCGATGCCGCGGAGGCCGACGCGGGCCGTCGCCGCCGACGCGACCGCGTCGCCCACCCCGTCGGCCGCCCAGCGCGGCACGGTGAGGCGGAACACCTCCGGCGCGCCACCGGCGCACAGCACGGCGAAGCTCTCGTCGCGGCCGAGCATGTAGGCGACGAGCGCCCCGCCGTCGGCGGCGACCTCGCGGCGGGCGCGGGCCAGCGCCTGCTCGGCGAACGCCGGGTCGGTGAGGACGCGGGTGAGCGGGTCGGCGTTGGCGATCTCGCGCCAGGCGTCGGCGTACTCCTGCTGCGCCGCGACGAGCGCCGCCAGCACCGGCTTTGCGGCCGGGTCGTCGGCACTCCCCGTCAGCGCGAGCGCCTGCGACCGCAGCTTCGACACGGCCGCCCGCGCCGCCGCCTCGCGCGCCAGCAGCGCGGGCTTGGTCTCGGCGGGGAGGCGGTCGCGCGGGTCCACGCCGGCGGCGAGCGTCTGGTCGAGCAGCGTCCGGCTGCGGCTGCGGGCGACGACACGCAGCACGCCCTCGCCGTCGCCCTCGCGGGCGTGCCAGCGGGCGAGCAACTCGAACGCCGGTGCGAACTGGGCGAAAAACTGCGCCCGCTGCGCCGCCTCGCCGAACGTGTTCAGCCGCGCCCGGTCGGCGATGTCGAACACCTCGGTCAACAGTCGTTTCGCTTCGTCCGTCTCGCCGGCCTTCTCGGTGAGGACCGCGAGCCGCCAGAGCGTGATGGCGCGGGTGACCGGCGGGGCGTTCGGCCGCGCGGCCTGGAACGCCCGCGCCTCCTCGAACCGCCGCCGCGCGTCCGCGGCGCGGCCCCGGAGCTCGGCGCACACGCCCAGAAAGTTCAGCGTGCGGGCGAGCAGAAGACTCCCGTCGGCGCGCTGGGCGGCGGCGAGCTCCGTCCAGATCGTCTCGGCGCCGGCCGGGTCGCGGGTCGTGAGCTTGTCGAGCGCGCGGACGTGGCGGGCGGTCGTCCACAGGTAGCCGGCGGTGAGCCCCTGCTTCGCGCACGCCGCCTCGAGCCGCGGCGCGATCGCCACAGCCTCCGCCACCTTCCCCGCGGCGACGGCGAGGTCGGCGCGGACCGCGTCGATGAGCGCCGCGCTCACGTCGTCGGCGCGGGCGAAGCGCACCAGCACCGCGGCGGCGGCCTTCAGCTCGGCGCCGGCGCGGTCGAGGTCGCCCTGCTCCTTGTGGATGAGCGCGGTGTTGAGCGCGAGGTTGAAGCGCACGGGGTCGGCCGCCGGACCGACCCGGTCGCACGCCGCCAGTCCGGCGCGGAACGCCCGCACGGCGGCGGCGAAGTCGCCGCGCCGCGCCGCGGTCACGCCGCGCAGGTACTCGCACTCGGCGCGCACCGCGTCGTCGGGGAGGTGGTGCGTCGTGTAGAGGGTCTGGCAGCGCGCGAGCAGTTCGTCGGCGCGCTCGGGCGCGTCGCAGGCGAGTTCCGCCGTGGCGAGGTTGACGAGCACCTGCGGCAGCGCGCGGAGGTTCGGCACGTCGGCCGCGTCGAGCGTGGCGAGCGCCTGGCCGAGGAAGCGGCGCGCCGGCTGGTACGACGCGGTGAGGAGTTCGAGCCCGCCGCGGTCCGAGTTGAGCCGGCCGTCGAGGAGCGCGTCGCCGTTCCAGCGCTCGGCCGCCGTGCGGGCGACGTCGAGCGCGTGGCGGAAGTCGCGCGCCGAGCGCGTGAGCAGTTGCAGCTTCACGAACGCGGCGAGCGGCCCGCCGGACGCCGGGCCCGGTTGCGGGTCGTCGATCGCCGCCTTGTACTGCGCCGCCGCCGCGTCGCGCTTCGCCGCGGCCTCGGCGTCCTTCCCCGCCGCCGCGGCCGCGGCCGCCCACTCGGCGAGGATGTCGCCGGTCGCCACGCGCCGGCCGGGCTGGTGCTTCTGCTGGAGCTCCAGCGCCTCGGCGAACAGCGGCGCGGCGTCGGCGTAGCGGCCGCGGTCGGCGAGGAGCTTGGCGCGCTGGCGCTGGGTGTCGCGCCGGCCGACGGGGTCGCGGAGGCGGTCGTGCAGGTCCGGGAGAAGGGCCAGCGCCGCGAGCGCGCCGCCGGCGTCGCCGCCGCGGACCAGCCCCTCGGCGCGGTAGCGCGTGGCGGCGACGCGGAGCGCGGGGTCGCTCAGCTGTTCGACGCGGGCGGCGAGCGCGGCCGCGGCGTCGCGCAGCGCCGCCCAGCGCTCGGCCTCGTCGCCGCGCTTCCGGTACGCGGAGACCTCGCCGCGCAGCCGGAGCGCTTCGAGCCGCCGCTCGGGCGACAGCGCGGCGCCGAGCGCGGCGGACAGGTGCGCGTCGGCGCGGTCCGGGTAGCCGAGCCCGAGGTGGCACTCGCCGAGGAGCAGGTCGAGCTCCGCGAACGCGGCGCGGTCGCCGACCGCGGTCAGCCACGCCCGGAACGGCTCGGCGAGCTTCACCGCGCGGTCCTGCCGGCCGGAGCGGACGTAGAGATTCAGGAGCCGCTCGTAGGACTGGCGCTTGAAGTAGGGGTCGTCGCCGCGCGTGAGCGACAGGAACAGCGGCTCCGCGTCGCCGAACCGGTCGGCCGCGTGCGCGGCCTCGGCGCGGCGGAACACCTCGGCCGGGCTCTCCGGGGCGGCGGCGGTCAGGAGCAGGACGGCGACGGGGAGCATGGCTGAGCTCGTGTGGCTCGGCGGGTTGTGGAAGTTTTCTGTTTTGAGCCCGGAGGGCGGGACGCGTGTAGCCCGGGGTGGAACCCCGGGCGGGCGTCTGACGGAGATCGATCCGCGGTGCCCCACGGACTCCGCCCATCGCCGCCCGGGGTTCCCCCCC
>JAFKFQ010000365.1 GCA_017308215.1 bacterium
AGGTCGGCCAGCTCCCGCGTCGCCGCCTCCCGGTCGGCGAACACCGGACTCCCCAGCCGGGCGACGAGTTCGCCGACGGCCCGCGGGTCGGCCACCGGGGCGGGCGCCACCCGGGCGGCGAGGTACGGCACCGCCTCGGCCGGCCGCGCGGCCAGCCACCGGACGGCCGCGAACCCCGCCCCGGCGTCCGGGCTTGCCAGCCCGGCCCAGGCGTCGGCGAGCCCGGACACCGGGGCCGGGAGGAAGCCCCCGGTCGCATCCCAGACGAGGAGCGTCTCGTCCCCGCTGCTGGTGGCCACCCGGTCACCACCCGGGGCGTACCGCACCCGCAGCACGTCCCCGGCGTGTCCCGGGAGCCGGAACCGCTCGCCGGCCGTGACCGCCTCGTACACGACCGTCACCCCGCCCCGGTACCCGACCGCCACCATCCGCCCGTCCGGGGACTGGTCCGCGTCCATCGCCTCCGGCGCGGCCGACCCGTCCGGCCCCGGCAGCGGGGTCGTCACCACCACCGCCGGCCCTCCGGCCAGCGGGGACCGCCGGTACGCCCCGTCCGGACCCCGCGTCAGCCCCGACCGCCCGTCCGCGGTCACCGTTCCCCGGCCGTCCGGTAGCCCGCCCGGGGAGTCGCGGCCGGTGGCCAGGTCGTACACCCGCGTCCCGCCCTCCCGCAACCCCACCAGGACCCGGTCGCCACCGGGCAGCGGCCACAGCCGAAGCGACCGGTCGAGCGGGGCGACCCGCACCTCCCGGCGGGCGGCCACGTCGAACACGTGTACCCCGGCCCGCCCGGTCGCCGCCAGGTGCCGGCCGTCGGCGGCGAACGCCACCGCCTCCCCCCAGGTCGGGAAGTCGAACCGGTGGAGCGCGGCCCCGGTTGTCGCATCCCACAGACGGGCCGACCCCTCCTGCCCGCTGGTGGCGATGAGTCGGCCGTTCGGGCTGTAGGCGACCGCCCCCACCCCGAGCCGGTGGCCGGGGAGGTCGAGGAGCTTCCGCCCCGTCCGGGCGTCCCACACGCGGGCGACCGGGTCGGCGAACACCGCCCCCGACACCAGCCGGGAGCCGTCCGGCGACCACGCCACCGCCCACGGGGAGTACGCGTGCCCGCCCCAGTCGTGCAGCGGCCGGCGGGTCGCCGGGTCCCACACCCGGACCCCGTCCCCGCACCCGCCGGCCAGCCGCCGCCCGTCCGCCGAGAACGCGAGCACGAACGGCCCGGAGTACGCCGGCACGTCCCCGAGCGTCGTCCCGGCCCGGTAGTCCCACCACCGCACGGCCGGGAGGTCGTCGACCCGCGCCCCGCACGCCAGGGTCCGCCCGTCGGGCGAGAACGCCAGGACGGCGTACGGGTCCGCGGGCTGATCGGGCAACCGCGGCAGTTCCCGGCCGGAGGCCACGTCCCACAGCCGCACGACCTTGTTCTCCGGGTCGACCCGGGCGACGGTCCCGCCGTCGGCGGCGAGGTCGAACGACCCCACGTGCTTCGACGCGGGCGTCGGGGCGGTGAACCGCCGGCTCCGCGAGGCAAGATCCCAGACCTCCAACGTCCGGTCGCCGAACAGGACGGCGGCCGACCCGCCGCCGGCCGCGAACCGCACCGCGAACGGGTCGTCCGGCCGGGCCGTGAGGACGTGTGTCGCCCCTGAGGCGGTGTCCGTGACGTGCACCCGCCACTCGTGCCGCCCGGTGGCCGGGTCGTGGACCGGGTGGGGCCAGACGAGCGTCCGGCCGTCCGGGGCCAGCCACCCGCGGATGCCGGCGTGG
>JAFKFQ010000242.1 GCA_017308215.1 bacterium
GGTGTGCGTGTTCGAGGACATCGACGCCATCATCAAGGAGTACGGCGACGCCGAACTCCTCCAGATCCTCGACGGGAACGCCCAGATCGACAAGGTGGTGAACCTGGCGAGCACCAACTACCCGGAGCGGCTCGACCGGCGGATCATCGCCCGCCCGCGGCGGTTCGACCGGCTCATCAAGATCGACCCGCCGGACGCCGCGCTGCGGGAGGCGTTCTTCGCCCGGAAGCTCCCCGCCCTGCCGCCCGCCGACCTCGCCCGGTGGGTGGCGGCGAGCGACGGGCTGCCGTTCGCCGGGCTCACCGAGCTGGTCATCAGCGTCGAGTGCCTGGGGCACGAGCTGGAGGCGGCCGCCCGCACCCTGCGCGAGCTCGACCGGCACACGCCCTCGAGCGACCAGTTCGGCGGCGCCGACGGGACGCCGCTCCCGGAGTCGAACCACCGCCCGGCCTAACAACCCGGGCAACCCGCGAACTAGTAACGAGCAAAGGGGTGCGCGATGGCCGACCCGACTGGTGCCGACCCGGCCGCCGCGGAGCCGGCGCTGCTCGCCCGGCTCCGCGAACACTTCGGTCGCGACCCGGCGGCGCTGCCGGTCGTCGAGCAGGAGTTCGCCGCCTACGAGCGGGCCAACGTCCAGCTCGCCCTCGCCGAGCTCCTCGACGAATCCGACCGGACCGCCGACCTCGTCGGCGTCATCGCCCTGGAGGAGTACCGCTCGACGAGCCTGGCGCGGATGGCCCGGGCCGCGTCCGCCCGGGCCTACGATGCCGGGCCGGTCGAGTACGCCGACGTGCCGCTCCCCGGCGACCGGCAGCTCGCGTGCGTCAAGAACGGGCTGTACCTTGTCCGCGACGGCGGTCACCCGCTCGCCGTCCTCCTCACCGAGTCGCGGCACCCGTTCCAGCCGAACTTCGGCACCGAGGTGATGGCCGCCGACCGCGACCGGGCCGAGGCGTTCAGCCGCCGGCTCGGCAAGCTCGTCCGGCACGGGAAGGCGTTCCGCGGGCACATCCTGTCGCTCCAGGCCGACTGCCACGGCGGCCTTTCGGTCCTGTTCCACCGCCTCCCGCCGGTCGCCCGCGACGACCTGATCCTGCCCGAGGCGCTGCTCCGCCGCGTCGAGCGGCACACCCTCACGTTCAACCGCCACGCCGAGGTGCTGAAGGCCGCCGGCCGGCACCTGAAGCGCGGGCTGCTCCTCCACGGCCCGCCCGGCACCGGTAAGACGCTCACCGCCATGTACCTCGTCAGCCAGATGCCGGGGCGGACGGTGCTGCTCCTCACCGGGGCGGGGGCCGGGCTGATCGAGACGGCGGGCAAGCTCGCCCGGATGCTCGCCCCGGCCACGGTCATCCTCGAAGACGTGGACCTGATCGGCACCGAGCGGAACCAGCAGTCGATCGGCGCCAACGCGCTGCTGTTCGAGCTGCTCAACCAGATGGACGGGCTGGCCGAGGACACGGACGTGGTGTTCGTGCTGACGACGAACCGGCCGGACGTGCTCGAACCGGCGCTGGCGGCCCGGCCGGGACGGATCGACCAGGCGATCGAGGTGCCGCCGCCGGACGCCGACTGCCGCCGCCGGCTGCTGGAGCGGTTCGGCCGCGGGCTGAGGCTGGAACTGGCGGACTGGGCCGGGCTGGTGGCGCGGACGGCGGGGGTGAGCGGGGCGTTCCTGAAGGAGCTCCTGCGCAAGGCGGCGGTGTTCGCGGCCGAGGACGGCGGCGAACTCGTGGTGCGCGACCGGCACGTCGAGGAGGCGCTGGGCGAGCTGCTCGTCGCCGGTGGCCCGCTGACGCAGAGCCTGCTCGGCGCCCGGGCGGGGGCGGCGGCGGGCGGGTGATCGCCCCGGCCCGGTGCCGCTGCCGGCCCGGGCGGCTAAAGCAACACCAGACTCGCCCGGAGCGCCCCGTGGATCTGCCGCCGCCGCCGTGGTTCCCCGAGCTGTTCCCGCAGCTCCTCGCCGGCCACTCGCTCCCCGGGGGGCGGGCGATGGAAGCCGTCCGCGACCTCGTCGCCGGCCGCGTCGACGACGCCCGCGCCGCCGCCTTCCTCACCGCCCTGCGCATGAAGGGCGAGACCGCCCCCGAGATCGCCGCCGCGGCGCTCGTGCTCCGCGAGCAGATGGTCCGCCTCGTCCCGGTCAGCGGGCCGGTCCTCGACACCTGCGGCACCGGCGGCGACGACAGTGGCACGTTCAACATCAGCACCGCCGCCGCGCTGGTCGCGTGCGCCGCCGGGGTGCCGGTGGTGAAGCACGGCAACCGCGCCGTGTCGAGCCGGTCCGGCAGCGCCGACGTGCTCCGCGAGCTCGGCGTCCCGGTCGAAGCGGGACCAGAGTGGGCACAAAAGTGCCTCGACCGGGTCGGCTTCGCGTTCTGCTTCGCGCCGCACTTTCACCGCGGCATGGCGCACGTCGCGGCGCTCCGCAAGAAGCTCGGGGTGCGGACGATCTTCAACCTCCTCGGCCCGCTCGCCAACCCGGCGGGCGCCCCGTACCAGTTGCTCGGCGTGGGCAAGCCGGAACTCCTCGACCCGCTCGCCGGCGCCATCGCCGAACTCGGCACGCGGCGGGCGGTGCTGGTGTGCAGCCACGACGGGCTGGACGAAGTGAGCCTGTCGGCGCCGACAATGGTCCGCGTTGTGCAAGGCGAGGAGTACGACACCCGCGAGTGGCGCCCGGAGGAATTCGGCCTCGGGAACGTTTCCCTGGAGGCGATCAAGGCGGACGGTCCGGCGGCGAGCGCGGCGGTGATCCGCCGGGTGCTGACCGGCGAAGACGGCCCGGCACGGCGGATCGTGCTGGCGAACGCGGCGGCGGCGCTGTGGGCGGCGGAGGCGGTGCCGACGCTCCGCGAGGGCGTCGAGCGAGCCGCCGCCGCGTTGGCCGCCGGCACCCCGCAGGCGGTGTTGGAGCAGCTCACGAGGGCGTGACCCCCACCCACGGACGACCACCATGCCGCGCAAGGTCATCATCGTCGCCGACCCCGGCATCGACACCGCGTTCGCGGTCGCGCTGGCGCTCGCCGACCCGGCCCTCGAAGTGGTCGGCCTCCTCCCGACCGCCGGGAACGTCCCCGCCGACCAGGCGACGGCGAACGTCCACACGCTCGTCGACGTGCTCGACCCGCCCAAGTGGCCGAAGCTCGCCGCCGCCCTGCCGGCCAGGTACGACGCCGACGGGCAGGCGCTGCACGGCCCCGGCGGGCTCGGCGGGGTGACGTTCCCGAGCGCCACCCGCCACGCCCTCCACCCGGCCGACAAGGTGCTCGTCGAGTTGGTCCACGAGCACCCGCGCGCGGCCACGCTGGTCTGCCTCGGGCCGCTCACCACGCTCGCCGCCGCGCTCGACCGCGACCCCACGCTGCCGGCGGCGCTGGAGCAGACGGTCATCGTCGGCGGGGCGTGGAAGGTGCCGGGGAACGCCGGGCCGGCGAGTGAGTTCCACTTCTCGCTGGACCCCGAAGCGGCCCGGCGCGTCCTCCGCGCCGAACTGAACCCGCTGCTCCTCCCGCTCGACGCCACGCGGAAGCTCGTGTTCTCCCCGTCCGACCTGCTCGACCTGCCGAACCCCGATTCGCGGACGTGCCAGTTCCTCCGCCAAATCGTCCCCTACGGCATCCGGGCGAGCTCGACGCTGTACGGGATCGAGGGGTTCCACCTGAAGGACGTGCTGGGGGTGGCGGCGGTGGCGCTGCCCGGCGTGGTGACGGCCGACGCCCACCACGCCGACGTGGAGGCCCGCGGCGAGCTGACGCGCGGAATGCTGGTGGTGGACGTGCGCCCCAAGCCCGCCGGCCCCCCGACGGCGAGGGTGGCGACGGACGTGTCGGTCGGCGAGGTGCGGCAGTACATCGGGCGGACGCTGAAGGCGGCGCCCTGACGCGATCAGTCGGCGACCGCCCACTTGACCACCCCGATGGCGGCGAACAGCCACGGCCACGCCTCGACCGGGATGAACAGGAAGTGGTGTCGGGCCGGCGGGCGCTCGGTCTGACCGGGCGGCGGCGAGCGGTCGCCTTCCAGGACGATCCCCAGCACGAACGTCAAGAGGGCGGCGGTCCAGTACCCGGCCAGCGACCGGGTGCCGGCCGAGCCGCCCGCCGCGTCGCCAAGGGCCACCCCGACGACGAGCGTCACCAGCACGAGCAGCCCGCTCCCCTTCCAGACCAGCATCACCGTCCTCCGCACGAGGCCGTCCGGCCCGTAAATTGTCCCGCCGCCCGCCCGCCCGGCGCGGTCACATCAGCACCCCCGCCACCGCGGCGTTGACGAGCGTCGCCAGGAAGCCGACGAACAGCGCCGTCATCCCGAGGCGCGCCAGGTCGGCGCGGCGGCCGGGGGCGATCGCGCCGATCCCGCCGAGCTGGATGCCCACCGACGCGAAGTTGGCGAAGCCCGTCAGCGCGTACACCGCCAGAATCCGCGACCGCTCGGACAGGAACTCGTCACCGAGCGCCTTCCACTCCTTCAGCTTCAGGAACGCGACGTGCTCGTTGGCGGCGAGCTTGATCCCGAGCAGGCTGCCGACCTTCCCGGTCTCGCCCGGCTCGACGCCGAGCAGGAACGCCACCGGCGCGAACACCCGGCCGAAGATCACCTCCAGCGTCAGCCCCTCGGAGATGCCGCCGAGGACGGCGTCGAACAGCGCGATGAACGCCAGGAAGCCGATGAGCATGGCGGCGACGTTCAGGGCCAGCATTAGCCCGTCCTTCACTCCGGCGGCCGCGGCGTCAATGGCGTTGACGTAGGGCGTCTCGACGTGGACCGGGGCGGCGCCGGCGGTCTCCGGCGTGCCGGCCTCGGGCATGACGAGCTTCGTGAGGTACAGGCTGCACGGGCACGCCATCACGCATGTGCACAGGATGCTCACCGGGTCGGCGCCGTAGCTGATGTACACCGCCATCATGCCGCCCGAGATGTGCGCCATGCCGCTGCCCATCAGCGCCAGTAACTCGCTACGGGTCATGCGCGGGACGAACGGCTTGACGATCAGCGGCGCCTCGGTCTGCCCCATGAACACGTTCGCCGACACGCTCAGCGTCTCGGCGCCACTCGTCCCCATCAGGTACATCATGGCGCGGGCCATGAGGCGGACGAGGACCTGGAGCACGCCGAAATAGTACAGCACGCTGAAGAACGACGACACGAAGATGATCGGCGGCAGCGCCTTGAAGGCGAACACGAACCCGCTCGGCCCGTCCACCTTCGACAGCGACCCGAACACGAATTCGGCGCCCTTGTCGGACGCGAGCACGAGGTGCTTGATGCCGGCGCCGACGGCCTCGAACACGGCGCGGACGTGCGGCGAGTGGATGACCGCGACGGCGAGGACGAACTGGAGGGCGATGCCCCACAGGATCGTCTTCCGGCTGACCGACGGCAGGCTTTTCGACGCCGCCGCGGCGACGGCGAGGAAGCAGATGATGCCGGCGCCGGCCTGGACGCGGCTGCGAGCGCCGTCGGGGGGCTGCGCGTTGACAGCGTACACCGCGAGCCCGACGGCGGCGGCGAACGCGAGGAGCCCGGCGCGCCACAGCGGCGGGGTCGGCGGCAGCGGCCGCTCGGGCGGCGGTGGCGGGGCGGGGTCGTCGTCGGCGGCGGGGCCGGGCGCGATCATGCGGGGTCCGGGGCGCGGGTCGAAGACGTGGAGAGGGTGTGGTCTGGTATACGGCCACCGGCTACGATCTCGTCCGGCGAGTGACCTCACGAGCCGCGACCGCAAGGGAGCGGCTGTCAAACCCGTCTTCCGCCCGTGCGGCCTGTCGGGTTCGCCAGCCGCTCCCTTGCGGTCGCGGCTCGTAGGATCGCCCCGCACTCACTCCTTCTTCGTCGCCGACGCCGGCGGGAGGATCGGGCGGAACTCGCTCTTCCCCTTGCGGTCGAGGTTGCGGTTCAGGTCGGCCGGGTCGAACGCCACCGGCGCGCCCGCTGCCGGCACCTCGACCTTCGCGCACCACAGGATCGCGTTCACCACGATTCGGCGGAAGTTCTCATCCGCCCAGTTGCGGTGGAAGTGCCCACCGGTGAACCCGAACCCGCGCCCGCCGTCCGGCCGGTCGTAGGCCCACGCCATCGTCTCGATCTGCCCCTTGCGGCCCTTTGTGTGCTCGGTGCCGCGCGTGCCGTCCGGCGGCAGCGCCTGGAGGATCGGCGTCAGCCCCTTCGTGTCGTCGGGGAGGAAGTACATGCCGTAGTACCACTCGTCGCGGAGCGTGAACGGCCGCACGCCTCGGGTGATCGCGTGCGTCGGCAGGCTGCGGACGTCGGCGTCCCAGTGCGGATTGATCGAGTAGTCCGGCTCGTAGTACCCGCCCATCCAGCCGAGGACCCGCCGGCCGTGCCTCGGCAGGTAGTCGACCGCGTAGTGCAGGTTCACCCACCCGCAGCCGCGGTCGATCTGCTTCTGGATCAGGTCCAGGCGGTTCCCCTGTACCACCGGGTGCCCGTTCCGGCCGTCCATGTAGAAGACCAGGCAGTCGGCGGTCTCGATCAGCTTCTCGTTCTTCGGCCACCCGCCCTTCGCCATGATCGGGAACACGCCCGGAGTCTGCTTCAGGAGGTTCATCAGGACCGCGCAGCCGGCGAAGAACTCGTGGTCGCCGGGGCCGTGGCTCGGGACGCCGGCGACGAGGAGAACGCGCTTGCCCTTGAAGTCGGCGGGCGGCTCGACCTCGATCGGCACGCCGGACTGGTCGTAGGGGTCGAGTTTCTTGTCGGCCTGTGCGAGGGCGGGCGTGGGGACGAGGGCGAGCAGCAGTGCGGCGGGGAGGAATCGCATCGGGTGGGCTCCGGGGAGGGCTGCGAAGCAGCAGACCACGCCGCGCCGCCGGACGCAAGGAGGAAACGCGGTGCCGGGGGGCAAGCCGCGCGCGCCCGCGGTCCGCATAATCGGGGTATGGCTTTTCCGCCGACGAACGTCGCGACTCACCTCGCGGCGATGGCCGCCGGCTTCCCCGACCGGGCCGCGCTGCACCTGCCGGCGGCCCGCGTCCGCCCGCACGGCGACACCCCGCACCGCGCCGTCACGTTCGCCGAGCTCGCCGCCGACACCGACGCCCTCGCCCACGGCCTCGCCGCCACCGGGGTGACCCGCGGCACCCGCGCCGCCCTGATGGTACCGCCGTCGGCCGACTTCTTCGCGCTCACGTTCGCACTACTCAAGGTCGGCGCCGTCCCCGTCCTCATCGACCCCGGCATGGGCGTGCGGAACCTCGGCACCTGCCTCGCGGAGGCCGAGCCGGCGGCGTTCATCGGGATTCCGAAGGCGCACGTCGCGCGCCGGCTGCTCGGGTGGGCGAAGACGGCCGTCCGCGTCACGGTGAACGTCGGCCGCGGGCGGTTCTTCTGTGACACCGCGGTGTCGTCGCTCCGCGCCGCCGGCGCCGGGAGGGGGCCGTACCCGCTGCCGGACGTGGCGCCGACCGACACGGCGGCGATCCTGTTCACGAGCGGCAGCACCGGCGTGGCGAAGGGGGCGGTGTACACGCACGGCATCTTCGCGGCGCAGGTCGAGCTGCTGAAGGCGGTGTACGGGATCGAGCCCGGCGAGACCGACTTCTGCACGTTCCCGCTGTTCGCGCTGTTCGGCCCGGCGCTCGGGATGACGTGCGTCGTCCCCGACATGAACTTCGCCCGCCCGGCGCGCATCGACCCGCGGAGGGCCGCCGCGCAGGTGCGGCAGTTCGGGGCGACGAACCTGTTCGGCTCGCCGGCCGTGATCCGCGCGCTCGGGTGGTGGGGCGCCCGAACCGACCCGCCGCCGCGGATGCCGACGCCGCGCCGGGTCATCTCCGCCGGCGCGCCGGCGCGGGCGGACGAGCTCGAACGGTTCACGAAGCTGCTCGCGCCCGGCGTGCAGGTGTTCACGCCCTACGGCGCGACCGAGGCGCTGCCGGTCGCCAACATCGGCACCGCGGAAATCCTGGGCGAGACGCGCCGCCTCACGGAGCAGGGAAGGGGGGTATGCGTCGGGCGATCGGTGCCGGGCGTGACCGTCCGCGTCATCCCGATCACCGACGACGCGATCCCCGAATGGGACGACGCGCGGGTTCTTCCCGCCGGCGTGGTCGGCGAGTTCGTCGTAAGCGGGCCGGTGGTGACGGCGGAGTACTTCGGGCGGCCGGAAGCGACGCGGCTGGCGAAAATCCGCGACCCAAAGACCGGGGCGCTCTGGCACCGCATGGGCGACGTGGGATACTACGACGACACCGGCCGGCTGTGGTTCTGCGGGCGCAAGAGCCACCGCGTCGTGACGCCGCACGGTACGCTGTTCACCGACATGGTGGAACCGGTGTTCAACACGGTGCCGGGCGTGTACCGCACGGCGCTCGTCGGCGTGACGCGCGGCGGGGTGACGTACCCGGTGCTGTGCGTGGAACTGCTTCCCGAGGCACGCGGGTTCCGGGCGGAACAGCGGGCAATGACGGGCGTCATCGCACGCGGTCTTGAGTTCGAGCACACGCGCGGGATTGCGATGTTTCTCGACCACCCGCGCTTCCCGGTGGACGTGCGGCACAACTCGAAGATCTTCCGCGAGCAGTTGGCGGTGTGGGCGGACCGCAAGCTCGGGCCGAACTGGAGGCCGACGGCATGACCGGCTTGTCCGTCGGAGCCCGGGGCGTGAGCGACGGGGTGGCCTACCCCGTCGCTCACGCCCCGGGCTCCGATGAACCACTCCCGAGGCGCCGATGAAGGTGCTCGTCACCGGTGGCGGCGGGTTCCTCGGCGGGGCGGTCGTGCGCCGGCTCCGGCAGCGCGGCCACGACGTGCGCTCGCTCACCCGCTCCGCCTACCCGTGGCTCGACGAACTCGGCGTCGAGCAGGTGTTCGCCGACCTCGCCGACGCCGACGCCGTCGCCAAAGCCGTCGCCGGCACGGACGTGGTCGTTCACACCGCCGCGAAGGCCGGCGTGTGGGGCCGGCACGCCGACTTCGTCGCCACCAACGTCACCGGCACCGCCAACGTCATCGCCGCGTGCCGCGCGGCCGGCGTTCGGCGGCTCGTGTACACCTCGACGCCGAGCGTCGTCCACGGCGGCGGCGACCTCGAAGGGGCGGACGAGTCGGTGCCGTACCCGAAGCACTTCGACGCCGCCTACCCCGAGACGAAGGCGGCCGCCGAGCGCGCCGTCCTCGCCGCCAACGGCCCGGACCTGGCGACGGTCGCGCTCCGCCCGCACCTCATCTGGGGGCCGGGCGACCCGCACCTCATCCCGCGCGTCCTCGCCCGGGCGAAGGCCGGCAAGCTCCGCCGCATCGGCACGCGGCCGGTGAAGGTCGATGTGACTTACGTGGACAACGCCGCCGACGCGCACGTCCTCGCCGCCGAGAAGCTCGACATCGGAACGGCGCCGGCGGGGAAGGCGTACTTCGTGTCGAACGGCGAGCCGGTGGAGCTGTGGGAGTTCCTCGACCGCGTCCTCGCCGCCGCCGGGCTGCCGCCGGTGACGCGGACCGTGTCGGCGTGGAAGGCGCGGCTGGCCGGGCGGGTGTTGGAGCGCGTCTACCGCCTGTTCCGCCTCCCCGGCGAGCCGCCGATGACGCGGTTCGTGGCGGCGCAGCTGAGCACGTCGCACTGGTACGACATCACCGCCGTGAAGCGCGACCTCGGGTACGAGCCGGCGGTGAGCGTCGAAGACGGGCTGAAGCGGCTGGCGGAGGCGTTCGGGCGGTGAGTGTTTGGTGTTTGGTGTTTGGCATGCGCGTCTCGCGGTGAAGCGGGCAACGAAACACCAAACACCAACAGGTCACGGTGCGGTGGGCGGGAGCGGGACGAGGAACACCAGGTCGACCGCCCGGCTCGGGGCGTTGTGGACGACAGGGTGGCTCCGGCCGCCGTCGTCGAGCCCGTCCGGCCCGATACTCCACGTCACCGGCTGCCCGGCCTTCACCTCGGCCGGGGGCGACACCGGGCGGGCGCCGCCCGGCGCCGGGTGCGGCGCGAGCGTCTCGTCGGTCGCCGGCACCCGGTAGCGGAGCGGCTCCCCGGTGGGCGAGTACGGGTCGGGCGGCACCGCGGGGAGGAAGCCCGCCGCGACCAGCGCCGGCAGGTCCGGGGGGAACGCCCCGCGGTCGCGGCGGTACAGCCGGGCGGCGAGCTGGACGAGCAGCCCGCGGCGGCAGGCGCGGACGAACTGGTCGGCCGCGGCGAGCTCGCCCGGCGCGGCCGGGCGGACGGTCGCCAGCCCGGCCCCGGGGCGGCCGCGGGTCAGTCGCCGGTAGGCGTCGGCGTGGGCCGGGTCGAGCCCGAACGCCACCAGCCGGCGCGTCCGCTCCCGCTCCCACGGCACGCTCCACGCGAACGCCACCACGTCCACCTCGGGGTTCGGCGCGTCCCGGTCCCGCCCCGGCGGGGTGACCAGCCCCGGCAGCCACATCGTCGGCGCCTTCATCTGCTCCCGCACCACGAACCGGTCGGCCTGCTGGTGCGGGACGGCGTCGAACGGCTCGCCCCACCCGGTCGCCGGCGTCTCGGCCCGCGCGACCGTCCCGCCGGGGAGTACCCGCGTCATCACCGCCCGCTCGTCCCGGAGGATCTCGTCGAGCACCTCGCGCACCAGGTCCGGGCGGTCGTCGCCCAGCCGGGTGAGCCACCTCGTCGCGGTCGCGGTGGCGAGGACGGTCAGCTCGTTCCCCTTGTGCAGCGACGCGGTGATCGACCCGTTCCGCATCGACCGGGCGACCGCCAGCGCGGTGCGGAGGTCGTCCGGGAGCGCCGCCGGGTCGCCGTCCGCCTGTTGGAGCAGCCCGTGCCCGAGCATCACCACGGCCATCGCCCGGCCGGTTTCGAGGGTCGGGGTGCCGGCGGTCGACCGGGTCAGCAGCGGGTGGTCGAAGAGGCCGACCGCGAGCGCCGGGTCGGCGGCGGCGGCGGCGGCCATGGGCGGCCGGCGCGCGGTCCATGTCGTACACCGCGGCGACCCATTCGCCGAGTTCCTTGTCGTCGGCCGGGTTGCCGCCGCGGTAGATCTGCTCGACCCGCTCGGCCATCCGCATCGGCCGTACCCCCGGGCGGACGACCGGGAGGCCCGACACCCGGCCGAACTGCTCGGCCGCCGCCCGGAACCCGCGGCCGGCGTCGTTCTGCTCGAACGTCGGCAGCGCGGCGACGTAGGCGTCGTCGTCCGTCTGCCCGACCTGGTCGGGCACCTCGACCGCCCGGAACCCGGCCCCGGCGCCGGCCGCGGCGACCGCCGCGAGTCCGCCGGCGGCCAGCGGCACCAGCCCGCGCCGGGTGCCGACGCGCTCGGCCGCCCACGGCCGCAGCGCCGCCCGCCCGGCCGCCAGTCCGGCCGCCGGCGGCAGCCACAGCCACAGGTGCCACACCCCGCCGGCCATCAGCCCCGGCGAGACGAGCGCGAACCCGGTCCCGCCGACCACCCCGGCCACGCCGGCTCCGACCACCGGCTTCTTGAACAGCATCCCGCACACGGCGCCGGCCGCGAACCCGTACCCGATCGGGGCGAGGAGGTACTTCCACGCCTCCGGCCCGAGCACCCGCGGCTCGAACATGAGCGACCGGAACACGACCGACAGCGTCGCCTCGGCCCGCACCCCACTCCCGCCCGGGAGCGCCGCCCGGATCGCCGACGGGAGTACCACCAGCCCCGCCAGCGCCAGCGCGAACGCGAGGCCGACGGCGACCTTCACCGCCCACATCCGTCCGACTGGGAGGCGCTGCTCGCCCCAGAACCGCGCCGCGCCGCTGGTCTGCTCGTCGGCGAACGCCGTCACCCCGGCCATCACCCCGGCCATGAGCGCCAGCGCCGGCCAGACGACGAACGGCTCGATCGTGGGCATGAGCAGCACCAGCCCGGCGGCGACGGCGAACCCGGAGAGCGGCACCGCCGGCCCGGCGAGCTGGCGGGCCGACAGCCACAGCAGCGCCTTCAGCCCGAGCCGCGACTTCGCGGGCGCCGCCGGCACCGCGGCGGTCGGGGCAACGACCGCGGGCTCGGTGAGGTATACGGCCGGCGGCGGGGGGACCCGCTCGTCCTCCGCGCGCTCGCGGTCCGGGCGGGTGTAGGCGACCGCCGACCACGCCAGCGGGGTGACGAACATCAGCCCGAGGAACAGGAACGCCCCCGCCGGCCGCGGGAGGGCGGTGCCGGGCACCTGGAAGGCGAGGAGGATCGGGAACAGGTAGACGACCGCGAACAGCGTGGCCGCCGGCACCGCGACGCCGACCGACCCGAGGGTGGTGCGGGCGAGGGTGGAGCCGAGCACGCCCCAGCAGAAGGCGAGGAGCGAGTAGACGGCGACGGCGACCGCCCATCCGGCGGTGGCGAGGAGCCCGAAGGCGAGCCCGGCGGCGATGACCGCCCCGGCCTGGAGAACGACGAGCAGCGCCCCGGCGACGACCTTCCCGGTCCAGATGCCGGCGCGGGGGACCGGGAGGGCTTCGAGGAACCCGTGGGTGCCGGCCTCGCGCTCGGCGGCGAACAGCGCCCCGCCGCAGACGGTGCCGGCGGTGACGGCCAGCAGCAGGGTGGTGAGCGGCCCCGGGCCGAGGGCGCGGAACACGTCCCCGGGCGAGGCAGTCTGCTGCGACGAATCGGCGAGCGCGGCGACGGCCCCGAGCACCCCCGCCCCGAGGACGACGAGCGTGAGCCCGATCAGCCCCTGCTCGCGGAACTCCTTCCAGATGATCGCCCGGACCACTTCGCACCCAGGATTCGGGGTTCAGGATTCGGGATTCAGGGAAGACGGAAGTCCCGAGCCGGTTGGAGGCTGGGTGTGGAGACGCTGTTCGAGGGCCGAGATCAGGCTGTTGAGCATACGGCCGATTTCGGCAAGGCGGCCGACGTGGGCGGCCAAGCGGTCGGGCGGAAGGAAGCCGAGGCGGGTAGCCAGTTCGAGAAGGGTTTCGGCCTCAGCCATCGAGCCGTAGGCAATGTCGAGGAAGTGGAGGAAGCTCCGCGTGCTCCGACGCCCCCGCCCCTCGGCGATGTTCGCCGGGATCGACACCAGTGCCCGCCGTAGTTGCGAGGACAGGCCGTAGAGCTCCGATTTGGGGAACCCGTCCGCGTCGCGGTACACCTCGACGACGAGGGCCATCGCCTTCTGCCATACGCCCAGGTCGCGGAATGAGCGGACGGCGTCGGCATCGGCCACGGCAGTCCCTCCTGGGAAGATTCGGGATCCAGGGCAGGCAGGCGGTCTTCCCCCTGAATCCTGAATCCCAAATCCTGAATCCTACTCGAGTCCCACGCGCTTCACCAGCGGCGGCGCCGCCGGCCGCGCCATCAGTGCCGCGTACACCTCTTCCAGCGACACCGCCGCGTCCTCGAAGTCCGTGACGCCCGGCGCCGCCCGCAGCGCGGTGACGGCGGCCGGGTCGGGGTCTTGCACCGTCGCCTGCCAGAAGTGCCCCGTCCCGTTCCGCTCCAGCACCGTGCCGAGCGGGGCCGGGTCCGGCGGGCAGTCGGCGAACCGGAGGCTGATCCGCCGCACCTTCTGCCGCAGCTCGCCGAGCGGCGCCGACAGGATCATCTTCCCGTCGCGCAGCAGCCCGGCGTGGGTGCACGCACGCTCCAACTCGGCGATCGAGTGGCTCGAGATCAGGATCGTGCGGCCGGCGGCGGCGAGGTCGGCGAGGCCGGCGAGGAACTCGCGCCGCGTCAGCAGGTCGAGCCCGCTCGTCGGCTCGTCGAGCAGCAGTACCTCGGGGTCGGGTGCCAGCGCGAGCGCCAGGCCGACGCGGGCGTAGCCGCCCTTCGACAGGTCCTTGAGCTTCTTGCCGGGGTCGAGGCCGAGGCGGTCGGTCCACTCGCGGTAGCGCGGGAGGAATCCGGGGCGGTGGAACGCGGCGGTGAACCAGCCGATGTCGGCGACGGACATCCAGTCGTAGAACCGGGGCCGCTCGGGCATGTACCCGACGCGGTGGCGGAGCTCCATGGCGCGGGCGTAGCAGTCGAGGCCGAGGATCTCGGCCCGGCCGGCGTCGGCGGGGGCGAGGCCGGTGAGGATGCGCATGGTGGTCGTCTTGCCGGCCCCGTTGTCGCCGAGGAAGGCGTAGACGGCGCCGCGGGGGACGCGCAGGTGGAGCTCGTCGAGGGCAGTCTTGCCGCGGTACCGGACGACGACCCGTTCGGCGACGATCACGTCATCGGCCATGCACGACCCCGCGGCGGCAGGGGCACGTCCGTCCCCTCCCGTCAGAATCGGAAGCAGACGCCCGGGGGTCAACCGGGCGGGGTCATTCCCGCCCGGTGGGCGGGTCCACGCCCCAACACCCGCGGGCGAGTGTGACGCCGGCCGGTCCACCCGAAGAGGCCCGGCGGCGCTTCTCGTCGGTGGCAGCGCTTCCGCGGGCTGTCCGAGTCACTTGGCTTCTTTACGAATAAGCTTGAGAACGATCGTGTCCTCGTCGCCCTTGAAATCCTTCGGTCGGTCCTTCATTTTGGCGTCGTCGAGCCTGACCGCAAGGGTCAACTCAAACCCGTCCGGAGTCGTCCGCGTCTGGTAAACCCCCTTCCGGACATCACCCGACCGACCCCCGCGCTTGTCCGCCACGTCGATCCAGGCCGGGGTTTTGGCGGGGTCTACCTTGATCGTGCTTTCCTGGATGATCCGCCCCTTCTCGGACATGGTGACCGCTCCGCCCTTGAAGGTGAGTTCGGCCTTGGCGAATCGCTCCGCGTCCGGCTGACCCGCGACGACCGCGGACACCACGGCGTATGTTCCGTCCAGCTTCTTGGCGGCGTCGGCGACGTCCGCGCGGCCGACGAGGCTTGCCGTCCCGAACAACAGGACGACCGCAACGGTTCGCGTCATCGGATACCCCTTTTCATGTGACCTGACGATCGGAACCTATTTCACATGACCTGACGATCGGAATTCGTTTCACCGCCCGCTACCGCGCCAAATACTTCTCCTTCACCGCCGGGTTGACCACCCAGTCGGCGGGCCACTCGCCGCCGATCAGCTTGGCGATCGCCAGCCCCGCCGCCCGCGCCATGTCGTCGCGGCTCTTCAGGTCCACGCCGGCGGTGTGCGCCGTCATCACGATGTTGTCGAGCGTCAGCAGTGGGTTGGCGCCCGGGGGCTCCTCCTCGAACACGTCGAGCCCGGCGCCCGCGATGCGCTTGGTCTTCAGCGCCTCGTACAGGTCCGGCTCGCACACCACCCCGCCGCGGGCGGTGTTGATCAGGAACGCGGTCGGCTTCATCAGCCCGAGCGTGCGGGCGTTCACGCACTGCTTCGACTCCGCCAGCATCGGCATGTGCAGGCTCACCCAGTCGGCCTGGCGGAACACGTCGTCCATCGGCAGCAGCGTGATGTTGTTCGCGGCGGCGTAGGCGGCGTCGGCGAACGGGTCGTGGGCGATGACGGTCATCTGGAACCCCTGCCCGACGCGCGCCACCGCCTTGCCGATGCGGCCGAGGCCGAGGACGCCGAGCGTGGTCCCGCGGAGTGGCAGGTTCGCCCGCCGCGGCCACTGCCCGGCGACGATCGGGTTGTGCTGCTGGATCAGGTTCCGCGCCAGCGCCAGGATGAGCGTGAACGTGTGCTCGGCGACCGAGTCCTGGTTCGTCCCGGGGGCGAACGTCACGACGACGCCGTGGTCGGTGGCCGCTTGCAGATCGACGGCGTCGTACCCGACGCCGGCGCGGGCGATGACCTTCAGCCCCTTCGGCGCCGCCGCCGCGATCACGGCGCGGGTGTACGGCTCCGACCCGGCGAGCGACGCGACGCACCCGGGCAGCTGCTCGATCAGCTCGGCCTCGGTCATCTGCACGTCCCGCTTCGGGAACACCAGTTCGGCGCCGGCGGCGGTGATCGCCGGGCCGTAGACGTGCCGGATGTCCTTGAGCGGGGCCGGGGCGATGAGGACGCGCGGCTTCATGGGCGGGTTTCGGGAAAGGTGGTAGGCGGTGGACCGGTCCGGGTGTACACCAGTTGTTCACCGCGCGGCTGGTCGGTCCGGGTAGAATACGGACGTGGGGCGAAACGAACCCGGCGGTAGTGGCCGGTGTCCAATCGCCAACCCCACACCGGGCTGCGGCGGGCGAGAACCCGCCCCGGCCCGGTCCGGTTATAACGACCGGGCGGCGTATTCCGCCCCCGACCCGAACCTGTACACGCCGGGGCGAAGGAAACACGACGTGCCGCTTGATTCTTGACAGAACCCGGGCGACGATGGGGTAACGGGTGTGGAACGTCCGCACCCGACCCGTCGGCAGGCCCGGTCGAACGACCATCCCGGAGGCGCTCCCCACGAGACACAGGCCCATCACACCTGTTTCCGCGCGGCTCACGCTTCTGGGGGCACGACCCATCCCCTGAGGAGGCCACTTGAACGCCGCCACCGCCACGCTGACCGCTCCTGCGGTGTCCGCCACCCCCACCCTTCCTTCCGCCCTCTCCCGGGCCTGCCGGGCCGCCCGCGTCGCGGCCGACAACAAAGGCCAAAACGTCCTCGTCCTCGACATGCGGCCGTGCACGCCGCTGTTCGACTACTTCGTGATCGCCACCGGCACGAGCCGCCGCCAGATCCACACGCTGGCGGAGGAGATCGACGAGGCGCTACGGGGCATGGGCGACACCCGCATGGGGATCGAGGGGTACGAGGCGAGCAAGTGGGTAGTGCAGGACTACGGCGACGTGGTGGTGCACGTCTTCGACCCCGACACCCGCGACTACTACAAGCTCGAGGAGCTCTGGGCCGACGCCAAGTCGGTGGACTGGGAGGACGAGGGGTTGGTCGAGGCGGAGGAGTCACGCGACGACGGCGAGGCGGCGGCGGAGTAGCGCCGTCCGTATAACGAACCCGTCGGCCGGGCCGGCCCTCCTTCCGGGGAGTCGGTCGGGGCCGACGTGTTCGTTTACCGGGCGAACGGCCGGCGTGAGCCGGCTGGTCGTTGTCCCGGGCACCCACACCAACCCCACCTCCGCACCCTGTTCGCCCCGGCGGTCGCGGCCGCGGCGCCGGACCCGGCGAAGGTGCCCGACTACCTCGCCGCGGTCAAGCCCGCCGGCAACCCGGAGCACGGCGACTACCAGGCGAACTTCGCCATGGCGCTGGCGAAGGCCGCCGGCAAGAAGCCGCCCGAGGTGGCGAAGGAGATCGTCGCCGCCCTCCCCGCCACCGCCGACATCGAGCCGCCGACGGTCGCCGGCCCCGGGTTCATCAACCTCAAGTTCACGTCCGCCTTCCTCGCGCGGGCCGTCCGCGACCTCGCCACCGACGAGCGCCTCGGCCTGCCGCTCGCGGCGGCGCCGCGCACCTACGTCATCGACCTGAGCGGCCCGAACGTGGCGAAGCCGCTGCACGTCGGGCACCTCCGCAGCACGATCATCGGCGACGCGCTCGTCCGCATCCTGCGCGCGCTCGGCCACACCGTCGTCGGCGACAACCACCTCGGCGACTGGGGGCTTCAGTTCGGCATCCTCATCTACGGCTACAAGCACTTCCGGGACGAGGCGGCGTTCCAGGCCGACCCGGTGCGCGAACTGGCTCGCCTCTACGTCTACATCAACAAGCAGTTCAAGAAGGCCGACGACGACGACGAGGCACCGACGGATGACCCGCTGAAGAAGGCGTGCCAGGAGGAGACGGCGAAGCTCCATGCCGGTGACCCGGAGAACCTGGCGCTGTGGAAGCAGTTCATGCCGGCGTGCCTGGAAATGCTCCGCCCGATCTACGAGCGACTGGACGTGAAGATTGACCACGCGCTCGGCGAGAGCTTTTACAACCCGATGCTGCCGGGCATCGTCGAGGACATGCAGGCGAAGGGGATCGCGTTCGAGAGCAAGGGGGCGGTGGTGATCCCGAACGCGAAGGGGATCGTGCCGCGGACCGAAGAAGAGATGAAGAAGGAGGAGCCGCCAGCGATCCTCCGCAAGCGCGACGGGGCGTTCACGTACACCACGACCGACCTCGCCACGATCCGCCACCGGGCCGACACGTGGCAGCCGGACGCGATGCTGTACGTCGTCGGCGCCCCGCAGGCGCTGCACTTCAAGACGCTGTTCGCCCAGGCCAGCCGCTGGGGCTACGACCGCGCCGACTACGTCCACGTCCAGTTCGGGTCCATGCTCGGGGCGGACCGTAAGCCGTTCGGCGCCCGCAAGGGTGGCGTCGTCGAACTGATGGACCTGCTCGACGACGCCGCGAAACTGGGGCTGGAGAAGTACGAGGCGAGCGTCGCCGACCGCCGTGAGAATGGGCACAAGGTGTACGAGGCGACCGACGCGGAGAAGCGCGAGATCGCCGAGGTCGTCGGCGTCGGGGCGGTGAAGTACGCGGACCTGAGCCAGAGCCGCACCACCGACTACGTGTTCGACTTGGACAAGATGACCGCGACGGTCGGGAACACGGCGACGTACATGCAGTACGCCTACGCCCGCTGCCGCAGCATCTTCCGCGAGGGCGACATCGACGACGCCCGCTTCCGCACCGCTCCGCCGGCCGTCGTACTCGCCGAGCCGGCGGAGCGGGCGCTGGTGCTGCAACTGCTCCGTTTCCCGGAGGCGGTCGAGGCGGCGGCGGCGGACTACCTGCCGCACCTCGTCACCGGCTACCTCTGGGATCTGGCGAAGGCGACGAGCGTCTTCTACGAGAAGTGTCACGTGCTGAAGGCGCCGACGCCGGAGCTGCGCGACAGCCGGCTGCTGCTGGTCGATCTCGTCGGCCGCACCATCCGCCGGGCGCTCGGGCTGCTCGGCATCCGGGTCGTCGAGCGGATGTAGAATACGGCGGGCGGTGTCGCCGGCCCGCATTGGCATCGCTGCCGCGATGCCGAGCGGACGAATCACTCCCACCCGCCCCCCTTGAGGGGGAGGGTTGCTGCGCTTCGCCGCGGGGTGGGGGGCACCACCTGCGACGGGGACCGAGGGCCAATGCCCCAC
>JAFKFQ010000243.1:0-5603 GCA_017308215.1 bacterium
GCGGGTGAAGGGGTGATGCCTCGCTGTCTTCGTCACCCGTTCACCCGCTCGCCCCTTCATGGCTGCGGTGGCATCGGCAGCAACTCGATCAGCTCCGCGAACCCTGTCAGCATCCGGTCCGGCCCCGCCGCCGCAGGCGGCTCCTTCCCGGTCGCGCCGCCGGGGACGAGCCACACCGTCACCCCCGCCGCCCGCGCGACGTGAACGTCGATCGCCATGTCACCGACGTACACCGCCGTCGCGGTGGTCGCGCCGACCCGCGTCAGTCCCTCGTGGAGCATCGCCGGGTCCGGCTTCGCCCGCCCGCCCACGTCTTCCGGGCCGAGTACCGCGGTAAAATAGGACGCGAGCCCGAGCGATTTCACCAACTCGCGGGTAAAGCTGACGCGCTTGTTGCTGCACACCGCGAGCTTCAGCCCGCGCGCCACCAGCTTCGGGAGCACGTCCGCCACGCCCGGCATGAGCCGCGTGTCCGTCAGCATCGCGCCCGTGTGGTGTTCACTGTAGCGGGCCACGGCTTCTGCCATATTGGCAGTCGGGACAAGCTGCTCCATCAGGTTGGGCAGGCCGAATCCGACGTACTCGCGGACAACACTCTCCGGCAGCGGCGGCAGGCCGTAAGTCCCGCGGACGTAATTCGTACTGCTAGTGATGGCGGTGAAACTGTCGGCGAGGGTGCCGTCGAAGTCGAACAGGGCGGCGGTGAACGGCATGAGGTTCGCTCGGGCGGACCGGGCGGGGGTGTGTTCCCCCGTTTCGCCGGGTTATCGTATCAACAGGGCCGCCCCGCGAGTTGCCGATGACCGCCGCCTTACCGCCTCCCGCCGCGCCCCCCGACCCCGGCCAGCCGGTCACCCCGGAGCTGGTGTTCCGCGAGTACGCGCCGCGCATCTACCACATCGCCCGGCGCATGCTCGGGAACGACGCCGACGCCGAGGACGTGACCCAGGACGTGCTCGTCCAGGTCATCCGCAAGCTCGACACGTTCCGCGGCGACGCGCAGCTCTCGACGTGGCTCCACCGGGTCACGGTCAACGCCGCGCTGGCGTTCCGGCAGAAGCGGGCTAACCGCCAGAAGCGCGAGACGAACGACGCCGACACGGACGCGATCGAGGCCGCCGACGGGCCGGTGAACCGGTGGAACGTCGGGCCGGACGAGCCGGTGCTGGCGGCCGAGCAGGCGGCGGTCATCGAGGGGGCGATCGGCGGCCTCCCGACCCCGTTCCGCGACGTGTACGTCCTCGCCGACGTGGAGGGGCTGCCGAACCAGGAGATCGCCGACCTGCTCGGGCTGAGCGTGCCGGCGGTCAAGAGCCGGCTCCACCGGGCCCGGCTGCGGATGCGCGATGCCCTCGCCCCGCACTTCGAGGGGGGGATCGCCTCGTGATGACCTGCACCGAGTTCCGCACCCTCATCGCCGACCACCTCGGGAACGAACTCCTCGTGGAGGTCCGCGAGCAGTTCGAGCGCCACAAGGTCACGTGCGCGCACTGCACGTTCTTCCTCGAGAGCTACACGCACACGGTCAGGATCACCCGGCTGCTGCCGCGGCCGGCGCTGCCGCCGGCGCTGGAGGAGCGGCTGCGGGCGGCGGTGGCGAAGAGGCTCGCCGAGGAACCCCAGGAAACCGAGGCGGCCGGCGGGTAAAGTGGATGGTGCCCGTCCGAGCCCGGGGCGTGCGCGACGGGGTGGTCGAACCGGTCGAAATCGTTCGACAAAGGCCGGGACCGCTACCCCGTCGCTCACGCTCCGGGCTCGGACGAACCGTGCCGTCCGGGGCCGCCGATGTTCGTCGCTATCCTCCTCCTGTCACTCGCCCAGCCGCCGGCCCCGCCGCCGGGGCTGACCCCGTGGCCGTTCGACGAACTCATCCTCAAGAACGGCGCCGTCTTCCAGGGGCTCATCCTCGCCGAGACCCCGGCCGACGTGACGTTCCAGAGCGTCCGCCGGCCGCCGGGGAAGCCGACGTTCACGCTCACCTCGCGCTTCACCCGCGGCGAGATCGCGGCCGTCAAGAAGCTTGCGGAGAAGGACCGCGAGTTCCTCAAGGAGCGGATCGCCGAACTCGACCCCGACGGCTCGGGCGAGCGGAAGCGGATGGAGGCGGTCGAGTTCGCCCCCGCCGAGTGGCTCGGCAAAGCCGACGCCGCGCGCCGCTACGACAGCGAGTTCTTCACCCTCGTCTCCGACGCGCCGGAGGAAGTCACGCGCCGCGCCGCGGTGCGGCTCGAACACCTCTACACCGCGTTCACCCGCTTCCTCCCACCGGCGGTGCCGACGGCCCGGCCGACGACGATCTACCTCGCCCCGAACCCGGCCGAGTACCGCCAGCTCCTCGGCCCGCTCGGCCGCGCCGACCTGCTCAACCCGGCGGTGTTCGACCCGGCCGGGAACCGCATCCTGTGCGGCACCGACCTGGGGCGGATCGGCGAGGAGTTGCAGGTGGCGAAGCTCCACCACGCGCAGCAGCTGGCGGCGCTGGCGCGGTACGAGGAGGGCGTCCGCAAGCTGTACCGCCGGCCGGAGCTGGAGCGCTACCTGACGCCGATCACCCACGAGCGGCGCCGGGTGTTCGCGGCCGACCGGGCGAACATGGCGAAGCTCGACGCGCACGCCGCACGGCTGTTCGCGGTGCTGTACCACGAGTCGTTCCACGCCTACGCCGCGGCGTTCGCGTACCCGCCGCTGGCGCCCGAGAGGGTGCGGGCGGGTGAGGGGACCGGCGAGCTGCCGCGCTGGCTGAACGAGGGGCTGGCGCAGGTGTTCGAGGGGGCGGTCGTGGAGGCCGGCGAGGTCCGCGCCGACGCGCCCGACCAGAAGCGCTTCGTGCGGGTGTACGACGACCTGCGGCTGAAGAAGGGCGCCGGACTGATGCCGCTGGCGGAACTGCTGGCGGCGGGGCCGCAGGCGTTCCTGGCGCACCACGCCGACGGCAAGGCCGACGCCGACCGGGCGTACCTGACGTGCTGGGCGCTGGCCCACTACCTGACGTTCGACCGCCGCGCCGTCGGGTCGCCGGCGTTCCGCACGTATCTTGTGACGGTCAACACGGGGGGCGACCCGCGGCGGGCGTTCGAGGAGCTGGTCGGGCAGGCGTTGCCGGCGTTCGAGGCCGAGTGGCACGCGGCGATTCTGAAGAAGTAACAGGCGAACGGCAGCAGCCGCCGCAGCTCGTCCTCGAGCGTGGCGATCTGGGCGTTGCGGTTGGTCACCTTGCCGTCTTTGCCGGCGAGGATGATGTGCGGGACGACCATGATCCCGTAGTGCGCCGCCAGCGGGCTGCGGTCGAGGCCGCCGGCCGCGTGCAGGTGCTTGCCCGGGAGGTTGGCGTTCTGCGCCGCCTGCGCCGCCGCCTTCGCGTCGTCGTCCAGGCTCACGGTCACGATCTCGAACCCCTTCCCGGCGAACGCCTTCTCCAGGTCGCGGAGCTTGCGGGCGTCGTCGGCGAGCGTCGTGCTCCAGCTCGCCCAGTAGTACACCGCGACCGCCTTGTCCTTCACCCCGGCGGCCGAGAACGGCTGGCCCTGGAGCGTGGTGCCGGTCAGCTCCAGCGCCTTCCCCTCGCTCTCCAGCCGCCGCACCGCCCCCGCCGCCTTGGCCGCGTGCGGGTGGGTCTTGTACGTCGTCGTCAGCTTGGTGTACCACTCCTTCGCCTTCGGCTCGCCGTCCTTGCCGAGGAACTCGTTGGCCATCCCGAGCCGCAGCACCGCCTCGCCGGCGTCGTCCGCGGTCGGGTGGGCGTTCACGAAGCCCTCCAGCCCGGCGCGCCAGGCGTCCTGCACCTTCTGGAGCTCCGGCCCGGTCTTGGCGCCGGCCAGTGCGATGCTGTTCTCGGCGACGAGGAACCGGAACGAGGCGTAGGCGCCGAGCGGGTTCTGCGGCCCGAGGCCGACGAGCTGGTCCTTCCACTGCCGGAACCGCTTGTGCGCCGAGCTGTCGGCTGGGCCGCCCTCGCTCGCCGCGGCGAGGCTGTCGATCAGCAGCCGCGTCCAGTCGGCCTGCTTGTCGGCCGGGAGCTTCTGGACGATCTGCTCCAGCACCCCGGCGCGCTTGCCGTAGTAGTTGCTCAGCGCCGGCTGCGCCGGCGGGTTCGGCGCCTCCTTGTCGAGCAGGTCGAGCTGGGCGACGAGGCTCTCAATCTCCTTCGTGACGACCGGCCCGCCGCTGCCCGCGGGGCTCCCGTCGGCGGTGACCACGCCGGGACCGGCGGCCGGGCCTTCGACCGCCTTCCACGTGTTGCCGACCTGGATGAGCTCGCCGGTCTGGAGGAAGTGCGTCTTCCCCTTGTCCTCGACGAGCACGGTGCCGTTGCGGTGGACGACCATGTCAGCTTTGCCGTTGAAGGCGTCCTGCGGCGTCGTCTGCGGGACGCCGAGTTCGAGGTGGACCCAGCGCGCCTCGGGCGACAGGTTCAGCTTCTCCGCCGCCTCGACGAGCCGCTTCTGCGCGGCGGTCGCCTTCTCCTTGATGCGCGCCAGCTCCGCCGCCGGCAGGCCGAGCCCCTTGAGACCGTCCTCGGTCGGCAGCAGCGCCTCGAGCCGCTTCGAGTCGCGGGTCATCACGGCGGCGAGGAGCTCCTGGCTCACCTCTTCGGGGGAGATGACGAGCCACTCGTCGATCTTGCCGTCGCGGTCGCGGTCCACGCCCCACTTACCGCCGTTCGGCCCGAGCCAGCGGAACTGGTACGGCTCGGCCGGGTTCGGCGGGTACACCTCGCGGTACGCCTCCTGCCCGTTCAGGTAGAAGGCGACGATGTTGTACCCCTTGCCGTCGTAGCTCACGAGCTGGCGGACCGGGCGGCCGTCGGCGTCGCGGACGACGAACCCCATGCTCGAGCCGGGCGTCTTCGGGTTCGGGATCGGCTCCACCCGGTACCGGGCGGCCTGCTCGGGCGTGGGGTTGGTGATGTTGACGCCCGGCTGGCGGGGCTTCACCTCCAGCACCTTGTCGGCGCCGGGCGGTTGGGCGAGGCCGACCACGCCGAACCCGGCCCAGAGGGCGAGGGCGGCCAGCACCCGCGTGGTGATCCGAGAGGTCCGCATCAGTCGTGTCCTCCTGACGCCGCCCGGTGGGCGGACGAAACGGCGTAGTCGGTATCGGCCGGCGGGGTCGGGAGGGTTGAACGGAATGGGGCGAACGGCCCGGGGCGCTCCGTTGGTCGCGTGGGCGGCCCGGAACGCCGCCGTCGGGAACGGGTTCCGGGTCAACTTGGTCGGCGAGTTCCCCTCGTTCCGCCGCTCTGCGGCGGAATGGTTTCTTCGCCGCTCCGCGCGTGTCCGCACACGGTTCAGCTGGTTGAGGGGCTCACGTCAGGCCGTGGAGCGGCCGAAGACCCGTTCCGCCGCTCTGCGGCGGAACGAGGGGCAATCACCCCGGTCCGATGACCGGCTCCCAGTAGACGGGCAGCGGCGCTTCGAGCGTCAGCGGTTGCTTCGTCGAGGGGTGCGTGATGGTGAGCCGGCGGGCGTGCAGCGCGACGACGCGGTCGCGCGGCAACTCCACCGGCGGGCCGAACGCCACGTCCGAGCCGTAGGTGGTGTCGCCGAGGACCGGGTGGCCGCGCCACGCCGCCTGGACGCGGAGTTGGTGCATCCGGCCCGTCA
>JAFKFQ010000243.1:5616-26731 GCA_017308215.1 bacterium
AGTTCGACCAGCGTGCGGCCCTCCAGCCGGCGGATCACGCGGTATTCGAGCATCGCCAGCTTCGCGCCGGGTTCGCCCTCCGCCGCCTTCACCGTCCGCGCCTCGTCCTGGATCTTGCGAACCCAATCCTCCCACACGCCGGCGTCCGGCGTCACCTCGCCGGCGACGACGGCCCAGTAGACCTTGCGGACGGTGTGTTCCTGGAATTGGGCGTGGATGCGGCGGGCGGCCTTCGTGTTGCGGGCGAACACGACGACGCCGGACACCGGCCGGTCGAGCCGGTGCGGGATGCCGAGGTAGACGTTCCCCGCCTTGCTGTGCTTGGCCTTGAGGTACGCCTTCACCATCGCCTCAAGACTCGGCACCGCCGGCGGCGCCTGCGTCAGCAGCGGGGCCGGCTTGTTGACGGCGAGGAGGTAGATGTCCTCGTGAAGGATGACCTCCTTCGTCATTCGCCTACCGTCATTCGGCCGGTCCGCCGGGGGCGCGTCCGTCCCGTTCGTGTCGATGACCATGTGCTCTTCCCGAATGACGGCGGACGAATGACGAGGGACGACCGCACCGGTCAGCGCAGCTTCCCGCGGATCTCCTCCACCGCGCGCTGGAGCACCCGGTCCTCGAACGGCTTGCTGTCGTCGAACAGCGGGCGACCGTCGGCCGTCTTCGGCATCGGGGCGGCGGGCGGGTTCGGGCCGACCACGTCGGGGCGGCCGGCGACGAAGTCGAGCCGCCGCGCCTCCACCGCGTACCGCAGCCGTTCCTCCTCCGTCGTCGGCACCTCCAGCCCCGGCGACGGGCGCACGCCCCAGTCGTCGGCCTCCTTCGCGTCCGGGTAGCGGTGGATGTTCTTGCCGCTCGGCCGCCAGTACGTCTCGGTCGTCAGCTTCACCGCCGCCGGCGGGTCGGCGTGCGGCAGGCGGAGCAGCTTCTGCACGCTCCCCTTTCCGAACGTCCGCTCGCCGACCACCAGCGCCCGGTTGTGGTCGGCCAGTGCCGCCGCGACGATCTCGCTGGCGCTGGCGCTGTTGCGGTTCACCAGCACCACGATCGGCCGCGGGTTGTCCGGGGTCGGCTGGAAGACGGTGCCGTCGCGCTTGGCGTCGAACGCCCGCTCGTTGCCGCGGCGGTCTCGCGTCGCCACGATCCGCCCGCCGGGGAGGAACATGTCGGCGACGGCGACGGCCTCCGAGAGCAGACCGCCGGGGTTGTCGCGCAGGTCGAGGATGAGCCCGCGGCCGCCGGCCGCTTCGATCTCGGTCACCGCCGCCCGCAGCTCCTTGCTCGTCAGCTCGCTGAACGTGCTGATGCGGACCAGCGCGATCTTCGCCTGCGGGTCCACGAACCAGTCCCACTTGAGCGGGTCGGCCTTCTGCCGGGCCACGCCGCCGACCGGGTGCATCTCGATCCGCCCGCGGGCGAGCGTGACCGGGAACTCGCCCTTGCCGTCGCGCCGCAGGGTGAGCGTGACCGGTGTGTTGACCGGCCCGGTGATCTTCTTCTTGGCCGTCTCGATGGTCCACCCGTCGGTGGACTCGCCCTCGACCTTCACGATCAAGTCGCCGGCGACGACGCCGGCGTTGTACGCGGGCGTGCCGGGCATCGGGCTGTCCACCTTCAGCTGCTTCTTGGCGTCGTACCCGAGGGTGATGCCGACGCCGCCGAAGCTCCCCTCGCTGGTGGTCTCGAACTCCTTGAGGCGGGCGGCGTTGAGGTACTCGGAGTGCGGGTCGAGGTGGTGGAGGCCGCCGTCGATCATGTCCTCGACGAGCTTCTGGCGGTCGTCGTCGGACAGCTCGCGGACGTAGTTGGCGTCCACCTCGGCGAGCACGTCGACGATCTGGCGGACGAGCTTGTAGTCCTTGTCTGGCGCCGGGGCGCTGTACCCGATGGCGAGGCCGATGGCCACGAACGCCGGGACGGCGATGAGCCAGACGAGGTTGCGGGGGGACATTCTTGCGCTCGGGGTTACTCGCCGCCTCGGAAGGCGACCGGTCTCGGCGAAGGGGTGACGGGGTGACGGGGTGACGGGGTGAGGAAGGCACCCATTCGTCACTCCGTCGCCCCGTCACCCCTTCACCCCGTCACTCGGCAGCGGTGGCGGACGCCACGGACCGGTGAGCTGAACGTAACGATTATAGCCGTGCGCCCGGTCACGCGGGAACGGCAGCGCGCCGGTCCCGACTTGAGGCGGGTTTCGCTCAAGCCCGATTTGTCCGCCCCACCGGAGCCGTTTATCCTCGTTGTACAGGGGCCGCAGGTTCCCCAGATTCCCCCGCACGGGGCTGCCGCGATGTACAGCTTGGTTCTGATGACCGCGATGGCCGGAACGCCGGACGCCCCGCAGTTTAACGGGTTCTTCCGCGACCTCTTCAACCGTGACGGCGGGTGCTGCGGCGGCGGGGCGGCGCGGTACAGCTGCTACGGCGGCGGGTGCTGCGGGTCCACGTCCTACGACACCGGTTGTACCGGGTGCTGCGGCGGGGCCGCGGTCTTCGGCATCCGCGACCGGGTGCGGAGCTGGTGGAACGCCAACGGGTGCTGCGGCGGCACGGTCGCCCTGAGCGGCTGTACCGGGTGCTGCGGCGGGACCGCGGCGTACTCGTGCTTCGGCGGGCCGGCGGTGTCGTACACCCCGGTGATGAACGGTGGACTGTCGTGTTATGGTGGACCGGTCCCGTCGGCCCCGCCGCCGGTGTTCGGCCCGGCCCAGCCGTTCCCGGCTCAACCCTTCCCGGCCCCGCCGCCGGCGAGCATCCCCTACGCCGACCCTATGGCCGCCCCGGCGCCGACGGTCGTGCCGGAGCGGTCCGGGCTGCGGCCCGCGGTCGGGTTCGGCCCGCCGACCGCGACCGTGTCGAGCGGTAGCCGTGCGGCGATCGTCGTCCGCCTCCCGGCCGACGCCAAGCTCTACGCCGACGGCATGCCGCTGCGGCTGACCGGCGCCGAGCGCCGCTTCACGACGCCCGAACTGCCGGCGGGGATGGAGTACACCTACCGCATGACCGCCGAGTACGAGCGGAACGGCGAGGTGGTGTCGGTGACGCGGCGGGTGGCGGTGCGGGCGGGCGGGAACGAGATGATCGAGTTCGCCGACCTGACCGCGACCCGCGCCACGACCACCGGCGCCCCGGCCCCCGCGTCCCCGCGCCCCGCCGAGCCCGCGCCGGCCGTGGCGGTGTCGAACCCCGGCCCCGTGTCGGCCCCCGCGCTCATCCCACAGGGGGCTTCGACGGCCGAAGCTCGGGCGACGATCACGGTGCGGATGCCGGCGGGGGCGACGCTGTACGTCGATAACAACCGCAACCCCGCGACGACGCCCGTCCGCCAGTTCACGACGCCGCCGCTGCCGACGGGGCGCGAGTTCGCGTACCTGCTGCGGGTCGAGGTGACGCGGAACGGTCAGCCGGAGCAGCTGACGCAGAAGGTCGCCTTCCGGGCCGGTGAACACACCGAAGTGGACTTCACAGCGCTGGGGCGGTGAGTCTCATTCCGCCGAAAAAGCCGCTCACGACTTATCATCACTTCGACTCCGGCCCGGGCCTCGTCCGGGCCGACTGCATTAGCCTCCGCGCCAGTCCGTCGGCACATAACACGGTCGCAGCTCACAGTCCCGCCGCGGTCGCGTGTGGCTGAGTTCGCCCTTCCGCGTCTTTATCAATTATTCACTGGTTCCTGTCGTCGAAGCGCGGATACTACTCCGCGTGAGAGTTGGGTCACGCCCGGCCCACGACGCCAATCGACATCAGACGTACCGCCGGAGGCGACCACCGCCGCCCGGCCCCCGACGGGGAAACGTGTTTCCGGCCCGAGCGACCTCGGGCCGTCCGAACGCTGTTTTCATCCTGGGGATCCGTCCATGTCCTACCGACCCAAGCCCCCGCGCGCCTTCACACTGATCGAGCTGTTGGTGGTGATCGCGATCATCGCCATCCTCATCGGGCTCCTCCTCCCCGCTGTGCAGAAGGTCCGCGAGGCAGCCGCTCGGATCAAGTGCAGCAACAACCTGAAGCAGATCGGTCTGGCCATCCACGCCCACCACGACGCCAACCTGCGGTTCCCGTCGGGCATCAGTGTCCCGGTGGGCACCTGCTCCGGCTGCGCGTACACGTCCGACTGGCCGACCGGCAAGATCCTCCAGCCCCCGGTCCCCAACACCTGGGGATCGTGGCTGATGTGGATCCTGCCGTACATGGAGCAGGCGCCCGTGTACGCGGCCGTCGGTACGGCCAGCAACAACTACCAGGCCCGCGACTACACCTACTGCAACAGCTCGACCGCGCCCGGGGCGACGGTCGTGACCACCTACGTCTGCCCGTCCGACCACATGCCGCGGTCGGTCGTCACGTATTCCAGTTACTTCTTCGGCGCGAACAGCTACTTCGCCAACGCCGGGACGGCCGCGTGGCCGCTCTCGGCCAGCGTGGTGAGTCTCAACGGCGTGCTCTATTACAACAGCAAGGTCCGCATCGCCGACATCACCGACGGCACCACCAACACGCTCCTCGCCGGCGAGCGGTACAGTCTCGACAAGACGTACACCAGTTCGCAACTGCTCGAAGACACCCGTGGCTGGCCCTGGACGAACTACAACTCCGGTCAGGACCTGCTCGGCGACACCCGCTACCCGATCAACTCGAAGGCGTCTACCACCGGCACCAACTACCGCCGCACGAACTTCGGCAGCGGCCACACCGGCGGGGCGAACTTCGTCCTGTGCGACGGGTCGGTGGTGTTCCTCCGCGACAGCACCGACATCGTCATCCTTCAGCGGGCCTCGATGCCGAGTGACGGCAACGTCGTCAGCAACTTCCCCTGACCCGCCGCCGTCACCCCTTCCCACCGCTGGAGATCGACATGCGAACCGTTTCCGTCGGCGCGGCGGCTTTGGCCGCCGTGCTCCTGCCGGGGTGCGCGGCGCGCACCCCGGCCATCGTCGAAGCCGGCGGGGTAGTGACGCTCGACGGCGTCCCCCTGCCCAAGGCCAAGGTGTGCTTCTACCCCCGGTTCGAGAACGCGTCGGAGTACATCGCCCAGGGCGTGACCGACGCCGACGGGCGGTTCACGTTGACGTGTTACGGTCAGTCGGGAGCCTGCGCCGCCGAGTCGATCGTGACCGTGGCGGACGAGGACATCCCCGAGCGGTTGACGCCCGAAAGCGCCCGCCAGGAGCTGTCTGCGTACCTGAAGACGCTGAAGAACCGACCGATCCCACCGCTCTACAAAACGCCGGCGGAGTCACCGCTCCGAATGACCGTATCCGCCAACCTGAAGGAGTATCGAATCGAATTGAAGCGGTAGGTGCATCGCTTCGTTGCACAGTCGCTCACGATGTGGGCAGCGCGTGCTGCAAGAGTGCGCATCGCGACCGATCGCTCGCCGCGACTTGCCTGATCAGTGTTCTCGCAACTGTTGTTGAGAGTTGATCTTGCGGCGCGGCTGCGTCGCGAGCCCGCGGGCCGAACCAACACGGCACCGGGATCGCATTGATGATGTGCGGCGAGAGCCAACGCCGGCCGGGTGACCAAGGGAGAGGTGGTCACCCGGCCGGTTTGTTTTTGCGATTACTCATCTGACTCATCATTCGCTGCTTGCGGCTTCGGCGGCGGAAGGTCTTCGGGCACGCCACCCATGAACGCCTGCCGCGCTCGCTTGTCGCGGGTGGCCTGGTCGGCGCTCGGCCCGCCGCGCCGGCGGCGGTCGCCGTCCGGGTGGACGAACGGCTTCCCCGGCGCCGGTGGCTTCTTCGCCGCCTTCCGCTTCTGCTTGTCGGACGCCATCACACTGTCCCCGGCGGGTCGGTTGTCGTCCCCGACACCGGCCGCGAGGCGAGGGTTCAGCGCGGAACGGAGAATGGCCGCAAAAAGGCACAGAAGTCACAAAAAAGAACTTGCAAAAATCGGGGGTAGAAACGGGTCGATCGACCTCTTCATTTTGTGGCTTTTTGTGCTTTTTTGTGGCGATCTCTCCACCTGTTACCCGCCAAAGCGTGCCCGGAAATCCGTCACCACCTGCCGTAGCGGGTCGTCGAGTCTCGCCAGCGTCGGCTGGGCGATCGCCGCTGGCACGCCCCCGTAGAACGCCTCCGCCACCGCCCCGGCGATGCACGCCATCGTGTCGGCGTCTCCGCCGAACGAGATGGCGAGCCGTACCGCGTCTTCGTAGTTCGCCGAGTCGAAGAACGCCACGAGCGACTGCGGCACCGAGCCGGCGCACGACACGTCGAACTTGTACGTGGGGCGGATCGCCGCGACCGTGCCCGACAGGTCATAGCCGAACACGCTCTGGATGTCGGCGCGGATGTGCTCCTTCGAGTGGCCTGTGCGGGCGAGGAACACCGCCGCCGCGACCGCCTGCGCCCCCTTCACGCCGTCCGGGTGGTTGTGCGTGACCGCCGCCGACCGCTCGGCCTCGCGCAGCACGTCCGGGAGCGCGTCGAACGCCCACCCGACCGGCGCGACGCGCATCGCCGAGCCGTTCGCCCAACTGCCGTAGGGCGACCGCTGCCGCTCGGACGCCCACTTCACGAACGTGCCGCCGTAGCCCGCCGCGGGGTAGCGGTGGAAGTAGTCGTGGAACGCGGAGGTGTAGTCGCCGCCGTTGAGGATCACGTCGGCGACGGCGACGGTGAGGACCGTGTCGTCGGTGAACCGGGCCTTCGGGTGGAACAGGTCGAAGTGGGTGGTCTTGGTATTCGCCTTCTCGTGGACCGACCCGATGACGTCGCCGGCGATCGCCCCGAGCATGGCCGCTCCCCCGACGTGGCTGATGGGGGAAGCTTACCCGCCCACGGCGGCGGCGTGCAGTGTCGGTTGAGTTCGTATTTGGTGTTTGGCGTTGCGTGTTTCGGCGGACAACGGCCGCGGTCGCGGGAATCGGGCCGAACACGCGACACCAAACACCGAACACGACTTCACGCCGTCCCCAGCTCCGCCAGGATGGTCGCGGCCTTGTTGGCGTCGGCGACGGAGTCGAACGTGGCGTAGCCGACGAACTTGCCGCTGATGACCGACATCACCAGCCCGTGCAGGTTGATCCCGGCCAGCTCCCACGCCTGCGTCAGCCGGCCGCTCAGCCCGGCCTTGTCGTCCCCTTCCACGCGCATCACGATCGGCTCGCTGACCTCGTGCAGCCCGGCCTTCTTCGCCGCCGCCAGCACGTTCTGGCCCTGGAGCGGGGCGACGTACAGGTCGCCCATCCCGCCCTTCGTCGCCGACCGCTGGCTGTAGACGTACTCCAGGTGCGCCCCGCCTTCGGCGAGCGTCTTGAGCTTGCCCGAGATCCCGCCCGGCTTGTCCTCGACTTCCGCGTGGAAGACGTGGACCCGCTGCATCTTGAAGCTCATCGGAGGTACTCCTCGGGGCCGCGTTCCGGCCCCATCACGGGATGATACCCCTGGCGGCGGGGGTTGGAAACGGGTACGTTCTTGGAATCTCCCCGCGCAGCCACCCGCGCCCACCCGAGAGGCCCGAATGCCCCGCCTGATCCGGTCGGTCGCGCCCGCGACCGCCGTCGGTGTCGTCGCACTGTCACTCGTGTTCGTCCCCGCGCCGGGTCGCGCCGTGCAACCGCAACCGGCGGCCGCGCCGCCGGCGCGCGAGGAGCCGGCCGCGGTCGTGTACCGCAACTTCACGCTCTACACGGCGGCCGCCGGCGCCGACCGGCCGATCCCGAACGCGGTGATGATCGTCGCCGACGGGAAGGTGGTCTACGCCGGACCGACCGACGGGGCGCCGGCGGCGCCGGACGGGGCGCAGGTCCGCGACCTCGGCGGGGCGTTCGTCATCCCCGGTCTCGTGGACACGCACTCGCACATCGGCCTGTTCGGCCGCCCGGGCGTCGGCGCGAACTCGGACGGCAACGAGATGAGCGGCCCGGTCCAGCCCGGCGTGCGGGCGCTCGACTCGATCAACCCCGACGACCCCGGCATCCGCATGGCCGTCGCCGGCGGCGTCACCACGGCGAACATCATGCCCGGGTCCGGCAACGTCATCGGCGGGCAGACGCTGTACGTGAAGCTCCGCGGCCGCACCGTCGAGCAGATGGTGATCCTCGGGCGGCTTCCCGACGGCTCGATCGTCCTCGGCGGGCTGAAGATGGCCAACGGCGAGAACCCGAAGGGCTACGGCCGCAGTCGCAGCGCGGCGCCGTTCACGCGGATGAAGGTGGCGGCGCTCCAGCGCGAGCAGTTCGTCAAGGCCCGCGAGTACAAGGCGAAGCGCGACGCCGGCGAGAAGGTCGAGTCCGACCTCGCGCTCGAACCGATCGTCGAGGTGCTCGACAAGAAGCGCACGGTTCACTTCCACTCCCACCGCGCCGACGACCTGATGACGGCGGTGCGCATCGCGGAAGAGTTCGGGTTCGAGCTCGTGCTGCAACACGCCACCGAGGGCTACCGCGTCGCCGACGTGTTGGCGAAGAAGCGGATTCCGGTGTCGCTGACGCTCATCGACAGCCCCGGCGGCAAGCCCGAGACGATGGGGCTACTCGAGGAGAACGCCGCGGTGCTGGCGAAGGCCGGCGTCACCGTCACCATCAACACGGACGACAGCATCACCGAGTCGCGGTTCTACCTGCGGACCGGCGCGATCGCGGTGCGCGGCGGGCTGTCGGAGATGGACGCGCTGCGGGCGCTCACGTCGAACGCGGCGAAGCTCCTCCACCTCGACCACCGCCTCGGCTCGCTGGAGAAGGGGAAGGACGCCGACTTCGCCGTCCTCTCCGGCCCGCCGTTCTCGACGTACACCCAGGTGCTCGAAACCCACATCGACGGCGTGAAGCGCTTCGACCGCAGCGCGAAGGCCGACTGGGTGTACCAGGCCGGCGGCTTCGCGCTGCCCGATGCGGCGAAGGAACTGCCGCCGCCGTTCGCGCCGACCGTCGCGCCGAAGGCGGTGCCCGCCCCGAAGCTGCTGGTCGGCGGGCCGCCCGATAATCAAAAACAGTTGGTGATCCTGGCCGGTCGCGTCCACACCGCCGCCGGGCCACCGATCGACCGCGGCGCGGTGGTGGTGAAGGATGGCAAGATCGCAGCTGTTCTGCCGGCGGCAGGCTTTCAGATTCCGGCCGACGCCGAGATCGTCACTGCTACCGAGGTGACGCCCGGCCTCATTGACCCGTTCACCACGGCGGGGATCAGCGGGGCGTACAACCTGTCGCAGGACCAGGACCAGGACGAGCCGTCCGACCCGAACCAGTCCGACCTGCGCGTACTCGACGGGTTCAACCCGAACGAGCCGCTGCTCGACTTCCTGCGGGCGAACGGCACGACCGTCGTCCACGCCACGCCCGGCCGCGTCAACCCGATCGCCGGCCGCAGCGGCGTGTTCCGCTCCGACGGCGTGACGGTGGACGGCGCGGCGCTGGTGCCCGTGAAGGCGGTGGTGGTGAACCTCGGCGAGAGCGCGAAGGGCGAGAAGGGGAAGGGGCCGGGCACGCGGATGGCCGTCGCCGGGCTGGTGCGCAAGGCGTTCGGCGACGCGAAGGTGTACGGCGCGAAGCGCGCCGCCGACCCGAAGGTGGCGCTGAACGCGAAGCACGAGGCGCTGCTGCCGGCGCTGGCCGGAAAGGCGCCGGTCTTCTTCGCCGCCCACCGGGCCGACGACATCGCCACCGCCCTGCGCCTCGCCGACGAGTTCAAACTGTCGCCCGTGCTCGCGCTCGGTACCGAGGCGTACAGGCTGGTTCCCGAACTGAAGAAGGCGGGCGTGCCGGTCGTGGTTCACCCGACGATGCAGCGGGCGGCGTCGAGCATCGAGACGATGAACGCCCACACCGGCAACGCGGCGCTCCTGGCGAACGCCGGCATCCCGATCGCGCTCTGCACCGGCTACGAGGGGTACGTGCCGAAGACGCGGGTACTGCGGTTCGAGGCGGCGATGGCGGCGGCGAACGGCCTCGGCCACGACCGCGCCTTGAAGGCGGTCACGGTCGAGCCGGCGAAGCTGCTCGGCATCGCCGATCGCTTCGGTACGATCGAACCCGGGAAGGCCGCCGACCTGGTGCTGTACGACGGCGACCCGTTCGAGCACGCGACGCACGTGACGCACACGGTCGTCGGCGGGCGGGTGGCGTTTCGCCGCGCCGACTACCTGGCGCTGCCGTTCGAGCGCCGCATCCTCCCGCTGCTCGGCGGCGGTGCCGGCGCGGGGTGCTGTTTGGACTGAGGGACTGGGACTTTGGGACTTTGGGACTTTGGGACTTTGGGACTTTGGGACTTTGGGACTTTGGGACTTTGGGACTTTGGGACTTTGGGACTTTTTTGGGACTTTGGGACTTTGGGACTTTGGGACTTTGGGACTTTGGGACTTTGGGACTTTGGGACTTTGGGACTTTGGGACTTTGGGACTTTGGGACCGTGGAACAGCAGACATCGGGCGAAGCGCGTTCCGTATTCTGTCTTTGTCCCCCGGTCCCACAGTCCCTCGGTCCCACAGTCCCATGCCCGACCCGCTGATCGCCGCCGCAGCCATCGCCCGGGCGCGGGCGCACGCGCCGTTCTCGAAGTTCCGGGTCGGCGCCGCGCTCGAGGCCGAGGGCGGGACGATCGTGATGGGCAGCAACGTCGAGAGCGCCAGCTACGGGCTGACGATGTGCGCCGAGCGCACCGCCATTTTCAAGGGCGTGTCGGAGGGGCACACGCGGTTCGTGAAGGTCGCCGTCGTGACCGACACCGACACCCCGACGCCGCCGTGCGGCGCGTGCCGGCAACTGCTCTGGGAGTTCGCCCCGGACGCGGTGGTGTTGCTCGCCAACCTGAAGGGCGACGTGATCCGCTACACGATGCGCGAGCTCCTCCCGGCCGCGTTCGACGCGGGGCAACTGGACCGGCATTCGTAGTGGCGCGTCGCCCGGGCCGACGGGGATCGGTCGACGCACCACTACGGGGCGTACCCGATCCCGCGCAACAGCTCTGCCGTCAGCACGAACGGCCGCGGCGGGATCGCGTCCAACCGAAACGCCGTCAGCAACTCCCGCGGCGTGACCGGCCGCACCTCCGCGATCCACCTGCACGACCACGCCAACAGCCCGACCACCGCCTCGGGCTTCACCCCAGCCGCCCGCAGCGCCGCGAGCCGCGTGTCGCCGTGCCGCTTCGCCAGCCGCCGACCGTCCTCACCCACGACGAGCGGCAGGTGCGCGAACGCCGGCGGCGCCAACCCCAGCGCCCGATACAGCAAAAGCTGGCGCGGCGTGGACGAGACCAGATCGTCGCCGCGGATTACCTCCGTCACGCCCTGCGCGGCGTCGTCGATCACGACCGCGAGTTGGTACGCCGGCGTCCCCGCCGCCTTCCACACCACGAAGTCGCCGCCGGCGGTTCGCAGGTCGATCGCAGTCGGCCCGCGGAAGCGGTCGACGAACGCCGGCGAGTCGGTCACCCGGAACCGCCACGCGAACGGCACCCCGACCGGGATGTCGCGCGCGGAGCGCCCGGCGCACGTCCCCGGGTACGTCGGCCCCTCGTGCTCGGCGTGTGGCGCGCTCGCCGCCGCCGCCACGTCCGAGCGCGTGCAGGTGCAGGGGTAGACCAGTTCGAGCTGCTTCAGCCGGTCGAGTGCCGACTCGTAGAGCGGCAGGCGCGGTGTCTGCGCGACCGGCTCGCCGTCCCAGTCGAGGCCGAGCCAGCGCAGGTCGTCCAGCGCCTGCGCGGCGGCGCCGGGTTTGATACGCGGTGAGTCGATGTCCTCGATGCGGAGGACGACGCGCCCGCCGGCGGACCGGGCGGAGAGCCACGCGGCGAGGTAGGTGCGGGCGTTCCCGAGGTGCTGCGCCCCCGTCGGCGACGGGGCCAATCGGCCGGCGGCGGACATGCCGCAGATTCTACAGGTCGATCCGGTACTGGACGCCGTAGACCGCGTCCGGGCTGGCGAGCGGCGTGACGGCGCGGACGACGCGCACCAGCACCGCGAGCCCGGCCAGCACCGGCACGCCGTCGAACTCCAGGTAGGCGTACTTCGTGTCGAGCCGCCCGCGGGTCGTGAACGCCGCCCCGCCCGCCGACACATCGAGGCACGTCGCCCGGACCGGCTCGTCGGCCGTGCCGTCCGAGTGGAGTGGGTGGACGGTGAGCGGGAACGCTGCCGCGAGGCGCGGGGAGCGGCGGCGGTCCTGGACGTTGCCGAGCTCGCGCCGCACGTCGGCCAACAGCCGCGGGATCGCGTCCTGCGCGGCCTGGACGAACTGGTGGTCCGGGGTGCCGAACACACCGCCGGTGAGCGTCACCTCGCAGACCGACGACTTGCCCGGCTTCGGCATCGCCACCGTCACCTCGAACCCGACCTTCTTCGCCGAGAACCACCCGCCGCCACCGGCCGTCCGACGTAGCACGATCCGCCCGGGCTCGGGGACGTCTACCGCGACGCGCCACGACTCCTTCAGCACGCCCAGCTTCAGCGCCGCCACCGCCGGCGGCACGGTGGACGGGAACCGGCACACCCACGCTCCGTCGGCGGTGCGGCCGAGGTCGCCCGGCAGTTGCGGGACGTGCCCCGCCCCGTCCGCGCCGCGGACCACGGCGAGGGCGAAGTCCTCGCCGGTGAACGCCGCCCGCGGCTGGCTCTCGCCGCACAGCAGGCCGGCGGGGATGACCGAGCGGATCGGGCTCACCCGCACCCGCGGCGCCCCCTCCGGCTCGGCCGCCGGCAGGTCTTCGTCGGGCGCCGGCGGGGGCGGGGTCTGCGGCCCAGGGGTGAGGAACCGCGAGTTGGGGGTGATGAGCCGGGGCACCGTCTTCCCGTCGCCGGTCCTGGTGACCTCGCCGGGTCGCGGGCCGTCGCCCGACCCGCACGGCCGCGGGGTGACGAACGCCGACGCGCCCGACCGGCGCTCCGGCGGCGAGAGCGGGCGGGTCTGCTCGCCGCCCGGGGCCGGGGTGGTCTCGACCCGGGTCATCCGCGGGAGCACGGTGCTGCGGCCGGCGTGCGGCGGGGCCGGGGGCGGGGGCGGCTCCTCCGCCGGGACGTAGACCGCGTCCGCCATCGCGCGGACGAACTCGCGGCACGTCGGGAACCGGTCCTCGGGCCGCTTCTGGAGCGCCGCGAACACCGGCCCCTGGTCGCACGTCGGCAGCGCGCTCACGTCCGGCGTGCTGGAGACGTGGGCCAGCATCATCTGCTGCGGGGTGCGCGCCGGGTACGGGAACGCGCCGGTGAGCAGCTCGGCGTACACGAGCGCCAAGCTGTACTGGTCCGACCGCAGGTGGACCGTCCCGCGCAGCACTTCGGGGGCGACGTACTTCGGCGTCAGCCCACGGTTGTCGCTCCCGCCCGCGTCGAGCCGGCTGACGAGGCCGTAGTCGCCGACCTTGACGTGCCCGGCGGTGACGAACAGGTTCGCCGGCTTCACGTCGAGGTGCTGGAGCCCGTACCGCTCCGAGATCACGTCGAGCGCCTCGGCGGCCTCGGCCATGTACCCGAGCAGCTCGTCGCGCGGCACACCGCGGAGCCCGGCGGCGCGGCACGTGTTGTACCGGTCGAGGAGCTGCTCGTCGGCCAGCTCCATCACCATCACCAGCTCGTTCCCGACGACTTCCACGCGCTCCAGCGTCAGGAGGAACGGGTGGCGGATCTCTTTGATCTGCTCGAACGCCGCCAGCTCCTGCCGGAACTGGACCCCGTCGCCGTCCTCGCCGGCGGAGACGAACTTGACCGCCTTCTTGAGCCCGCCGGGGGCGACGCACGCCCACACCTCGCCGAACCCGCCGCGGCCGAGGGGCTCGGTGAGCGTGTAGCCGGGCAGGGGCACGTCGCCGCGCGCGTGCGCGTATGACGGTTCGGCGTGGGCGGCGGGGAGGGCTGTCCCACTGTCGGGAGCTGGGTACACCATGGGCGAACGCCGGAACGGGGGCTGGGGTGACCCAAGCCTAGGACACGTTCACAGCGCCGGATCAGTTTTCGTGCGTGGCGGCCAGCGGCTGCGGCGGAAATCTGTGCAGGTCAGGACGAGCGGCGGGCGCGGTCGATGAGTTGGTCCACGCTGTAAACCCCGGTCTGGTCGGGGCGCGGGTTGCTGCTCGCGCCGGACTCGGACTTGCCGTACCGCTCGCGGAGCTTGGCGAAGAGCTCGGCGCGCTCGGAGAGGGAGAGGTTCTCGATCTGTTGCAAGATCGCGTCGACGCTCATCGCCCGCCCCCCACCGGTTATTGACAATTCTATACCACTATCTCGGCGCCATACCAGCCCGAGCGGGAAGAACAGTTCGTATCCTGCCCCCGTCACCACACGGGGGCAGGGGTATGTCGCGGAAGTCGTCGGTCCTCATCACGGGCGCGTCGGGGGAGATGGGGCACGGGCTCATCGATCGACTGTCTGCTGCCGACCCGGACCGCCCGGTCGTCACCCTCGACGTGAACCCGCTCCCGCCGGAAGTCGCGCCGAAGGTGCGGGCGCAGATCATCGGCTCGATCCTCGACCGCGAGGTGCTCGACCGGATCAACGCCGAGTACGAGGTCGATCACGTCTACCACCTGGCGGCGCTGCTGAGCACCCGCAGCGAGTTCAGCCCGGCGCTCGCGCACAAGGTCAACGTCGAGGGGACGCTGAACCTGCTCGAATTCGCGCAGAAGGAAGGCGAGAGTCACGGGCGCCCGGTGGTGTTCTTCTACCCCTCGAGCATCGCCGCCTACGGCCTGCCCGACCTGCGCACGAAGGCCGCGGCGGGGAAGGTGGCCGAGGACCTGTTCAACGTGCCGACGACGATGTACGGGGCCAACAAACTGTACTGCGAGCACCTCGGCCGCTACTACGCCCGCCACTACAAGCAGCTCGCCGCCGGCCCGTCGGCGGCGAAGGTGGACTTCCGCGGCATCCGCTTCCCCGGGCTGATCTCGGCGGTGACGGTGCCGAGCGGCGGGACGAGCGACTACGCCCCCGAACTGATCCACGCGGCCGCGGAGGGGAAGCCGTACGCCTGCTTCGTGCGGCCGGACACGCGCATCCCGTTCATGGCCATGCCGGACGCGGTGGACGCGATCACGCGGCTCGTGTCGGCCCCGCGGGCGGCGCTGACGCGCACGGTCTACAACATCGGCGCGTTCGCCCCGACGGCGGGCGAGGTGGAGGCGATCGTGCGGACGGCGTTCCCGGCGGCGAAGATCACGACCGCGGTGGACGAGAAGCGGCAGGGGATCGTGGACAGCTGGCCGGCGGACGTGGACGACGCGGCGGCGCGCCGCGACTGGGGCCACGCCCCGAAGTACGACCTGGACGCGGCGTTCGGGTCGTACCTGATTCCCACCATCCGCAAGCGCTACGGCGGGTAAACGCGGCCGATTTTGACGGGATCGACAGGACGGACAGGATGAAAGACGGCGGCCGGTTCTGCCGACTGCTCTCGTCCTGTCTGTCCTGTCCGTCCCGTCAAAAATCGGCCCGCTCGGGTTCGCCTTTCGCGCCGGCCCGGGCGCGGCTATGATTTCACTTCGCGCACGCCCGTCCACCGCCGGATGACGACCCGATGGCCGACCGCAAGTTCGCCCACCTCCACCTCCACACCCACTACAGCCTCCTCGACGGGTTCAACCGCATCCCGACGCTCGTCGAGCAGACGGCCAAGCTCGGCATGAACGCCGTCGCCGTCACCGACCACGGCAACCTGTACGGGGCGATCGAGTTCTACACGAAGTGCCGCGAGAAGGGGATCAACCCGGTCATCGGCTACGAGGCGTACCTGGCACCGGGCGCCCGCACCGACAAGAAGGCGGCGCGTCAGGGCGACGCGTACAGCCACCTCACGCTGCTCGCCAAGAACGAGCAAGGGTTCAAGAACCTCATCAAGCTGTCGAGCATCGCGTTCCTCGAAGGGTTCTACTACCACCCGCGCATCGACCGCGAGGTGCTGGAGGCGCACAAGGAGGGGCTCATCTGCCTCAGCGGCTGCCTCGCCGGCGAGTTCAACCAGTACATCCTCGCCGACAAGCCCAAGGAGGCGAAGGCGCTCGCCGAGTGGTTCGCCGAGCTGTTCGGCAAGGACTTCTACGTCGAGATCCAGAACAACGGCATCGGCCTCCAGGACCAGTGCACGCCGGTCGCGGCGGACATCGCGAAGAAGCTCGGCGTGCCGCTCGTGGCGACGGCCGACGCGCACTACCTCTGCGCGACCGACGCCGAGGCGCACGACGTGCTGTTCTGCATCAACACCGGCCAGAAGCGCGACCCGCGCAAGAAGAAGTACCCCGAAGAGCGGATGCCGAACCCGTACTACGTCCGCTCCCCGGACGACATGTACAAGCTGTTCCCCGGGTTCGAGGACGCGGTCGCCCGCAGCCAGGAGATCGCCGACGGCGTCGACATCCAGCTCGACTTCAAAAAGCGCCACTTCCCGGTCTTCCAGCCGCCGCCGAACCTGACGCCGGAGGAGTACCTGCGCGAGTTGTGCGCGCGGGGCGTGACGGAGCGCTACGGCGACAACCCGTCGGACGCCGTGAAGGCCCGGCTCGAACACGAGCTGAACACCATCTGCAAGATGGGCTTCGCCAGCTACTTCCTCATCGTGTGGGACTTCGTCCGCTTCGCGCGGTCGGAGGGCATCCCGAGCACGGCCCGCGGCTCCGGTTGCGGCGCGGTCGTGGCCTACGTCCTCTACCTCAGCCACGTCTGCCCGCTCGAGTACGACCTGCTGTTCGAGCGGTTCCTCGACCCGAACCGGAGCGAGGCGCCGGACATCGACATCGACTTCTGCCAGGACCGCCGCGGGCTGGTCATCGAGTACGTGAAGCGGAAGTACGGCGCCGAGAGCGTCGCCCAGATCGGCACGTTCGGCACGCTCGCCGCGAAGGCCGCGCTGAAGGACGTGGGGCGCGTCCTCGACGTGCCGCTCGAACGCGTCAACTTCATGTGCAAGCTCGTCCCGATGAAGGGGGCCATCGCGGCCGACCTGGACGAGGCGATGGCGTCGCCCGACTTCAAGCGCGAGTACGACCAGGACCCGCAGGTGCGGGCGATGGTGGACATCGCCATGAAGCTGGAAGGGACCAACCGCAACGTCGGCACGCACGCGGCGGGGGTGGTGATCGCCAACGGGCCGATCACCGACTACGTGCCGGTCCAGCGGCCGCCGAAGAAGGGCGCCGACGGGACCGAGAACTCCGACGCGACGATGACGACGCAGTGGGAGATGGGCATCCTCGAGAAGGTCGGGATGCTCAAGATGGACTTCCTCGGGCTGCGCAACCTGACGGTCCTCGACAACTGCGTGAAGCTCATCAAGCGGACGCGCGGGCTCGACATCGACCCGATGACGTTCCCGCTCGACGACAGGCCGACCTACGACCTGCTCCAGAAGGGCGACGCGAAGGGCGTGTTCCAGCTGGAGTCGGAGGGCATCCGCGAGCTCCTGAAGCGGATGAGGCCGGACAACATCCGCGACCTGATCGCGGTGCTGGCGCTGTACCGCCCCGGCCCGCTGGAGGGCGGGATGGTGGACGAGTACATCGAGTGCAAGCACGGCCGCCGCAAGCCCGCGTACCCGCACCCGGTCACCGAGCCGATCCTGGGCGAGACCCACGGGGTCATGGTGTACCAGGAGCAGGTGATGCGCATCCTGAACAAGCTCGGCGGCATCGAGCTGGCGAAGGCGTATGCGTGCATCAAGGCGATCTCGAAGAAGAAGCACGACATCATCGACGCGCGCAAGGTGGACTTCGTCAAGGGCTGCGTGGCGAACGGGCTGACCGAGGAGAAGGGGCAGGAAATCTTCGACCTCATCGTGAAGTTCGGGGGGTACGGGTTCAACAAGTCGCACACCGCCGCGTACGCGCAAATCGGATATCAGACCGCCTACCTGAAGAAGCACTTCACCGCCGAGTACATGGCGGCGCTGCTGTCGAGCGAGATCGACGACGGGAACAAGCGCGACGTGATGGTCGACCACATCGCCGACGCCCGGCGGCTCGGGGTCGAGGTGCTGCCGCCGGACGTCAACCGCGGGATGGCCGACTTCAACGTCCACAACAACCGCATCGTGTTCGGGCTCACCGCCATCAAGGGGCTCGGCCGCGGCGCCGCCGAGGAGATCGTCCGCGCCCGCGAGGCCGGCGGGAAGTTCAAGGACATCTTCGACTTCGCCGAGCGCGTGGACCGGCGTGCGGTCCAGAAGGCGGCGGTGGAGAAGATGGTGATGGCCGGGGCGTTCGACGCCTTCGGCAAGCGGGCGGCGCTGTTCCAGGCCATCCCGAAGGCGTACCAGTCGGCCGACGAGCGCGCCGCCGACCGCCGCCGCGGGCAGAAGAGCTTCTTCGACATGCTCGGCGACGGCGAGGAGGACGGTGGCCCGACCGGACCCGCGGGCGGCGACCACGGGCTCCTCGACGTGCCCGAGTGGCCGGACGCGGAGAAGCTGAAGTTCGAGAAGGAGGCGCTCGACTTCTACGTCAGCAGCCACCCGCTCGCCCAGCACGACGAGCAGCTCAAGCGGTTCCGCACCCCCGACGCGGCGCAGATCGTCAAGCTGCCGGCGAACACGCCGGTGCTCGCCGCCGGCATGGTCACGCAGCTCCAGGTGCGGACGGTGCAGAAGAACGGCAAGCGGTGGGCGATGTTCTACCTCGAGGACTTCACCGGCCAGTGCAAGTGCATCCTGTGGAGCGACGAGTACGCCCGGCTCAAGGACGTGGTGACGCCGGACGCGGTGCTGCTGTTCGAGGGCGCCGTCGAGTGGCGCGAGGGCGGCAGCACCGGCGACCTGATCGTCCGCAAGGTGCTGACCGTGGACGACGCCCGCAAGGAGATGACCAAGAGCCTGCTGCTGAAGCTGCCGTACAGCGAGGACGAGGAGGTGCTGCGGAAGCTCGACGCGGTGAGCCTGGTGCTGAAGCGGAACCGCGGGCAGACGCCGGTGTTCCTGAGCGTCCGCGACGGGAACGGGCGGCAGGTGCAGCTCAAGGTGAGCGCCGAGTTCGCGGTGAACCCGACCACGCTCCGGGCGGAGGAGCTGGAGATGCTCCTCGGCCCGGGGGCGGTGCTGTTCACGCGCTGACCGCGTATGCTGACCCTCGGCCCCGGGACCGCCCGGGGCTTTCGCGTTCCCCGAGCTGGTTCCCCGCATGACCCGCCCCCTGGCCCTGGTGACCGGCGCGAGCGCCGGGATCGGCAAGGAGATCGCCCGCGCGCTCGCCCGCGACCACGACCTGATCCTCTCCGCCCGCCGCGCCGCCGAGCTCGACGCGCTCGCCGCCGAGCTCCGCCCGCTCGGCGCGGACTGCCGCGTGATCCTCGGCGACCTCGGCGACCCGGGCGGCGCGAAGGCGCTGTTCGACGCCGTGGAGGCGGGCGGGCGACCGATCGACGTGCTGGTCAACAACGCCGGATTTGGCGACCTCGGGTTCTTCGCCAAGGCGGACCTCGGCAAGCTCGTCGGCATGGTGCAGGTGAACGTCACGGCGCTGACGGACCTCACGCACCGGTTCCTGGCGGGGATGGTGGCGCGGCGGCGCGGGATGGTTCTGAACGTCGGGTCGGTCGCCGGGTTCCAGCCCGGGCCGCTGATGGCGACGTACTACGGCACGAAGGCGTACGTCGTCTCGCTGTCGCAGGCGCTCGCCAACGAGCTCCAGGGGACGGGCGTGACGGTGACGTGCCTGTGCCCGGGGCCGACCGACACCGAGTTCGCGGCGGTCGCCGGGATGCAGGAGACGAAGGTGTTCAGCGTCGGCCACCGGATGACGGCGCGGGCGGTCGCGGAGGCCGGCGTGGCGGGGATGAAGTGGGGGAAGGTGCTGGTGATCCCGGGCTGGCGGAACAAGCTACTGATCGCGCTACAGCGCGTCGCCCCACGAAGCACGGTCGTCCGCGTGGTGCGGTGGATGCAGCAGAAACGAACCTGATCGAACTCGAAATCCGAAGCACGAAGTTCGGAACGACCGCATGGTCTGGATTTCGAGTTTCGTGCTTCGGATTTCGAGTTCGATGCGTCAGGCCATCGCCAGGATCGGCGCCACGGCCGGGGCAGGGGTTTCGACCGGGGCGGGGGTCCGGGTCAGCGCCTCGCCGGCGCGGCGGCGGACCTCGGCGTCGTCGTCCTCTGTGACGAGGCGGAGGGCGGCAGCCACCTGAGCGTCGTCCGGGGCGATCTGGCCGAGGAGCGTGGCGCAGCGGCCGCGGAGCTCGGGATCGACGTGCCCGAGCCCTTGGACCACGGCCCCGATCGCCGGCCGCCCGATCCGCCGCAGCGAGGCCGCGGCCACCACCCGGGTGCGCGTCTCCGGCTCACCGAGCATCGTCACCAGCCCGGCCGCCGCGGCGTGGGCCGCCGCGCCGATCCGCCCGGCGGCGCCGGCCGCGTCGCGGCGGACGCTCGGGTCGGGGTCCCTCAGGCAGGCGACGAGGGCCGGCACTGCCGGGACGGCGTGGCCGCCGAAGTCGCCGAGCGCCCGGGCGGCCCGGCGGCGGACCCGGGCGTAGGGATCCTTCAACGCGGTCGCCAGGGCCGCCACCCGTTTCGACGGCGACACCTGTAACTCGGCCAGTGCCACCACCGCGAGCTCGCGCACCTGCCCGTTCGGGTTCTTCTGGGCGTCGGTCAGCACGTCCAGTGCGATCCCGGTCTGGGCGTCGGGGAGCCCGTGTACCAGGATGGTGAACACGAGCTTGTGCATCACCTGCGGCGTGAGCGGTTCCATGGCGGTCGGTCGCGGGGGGCGGGGCGGCGGCCGGTCGGGGCGCCGCGGGTGCGCTACACTAGCTCACCCCACAGCCCCGGGTCGGCCCCGGCCGCGCGATTTTGCCCGAACCGAATAACCGGCCCCCGGAATTCCGCCACGGCCTGAGTAATAGGACTCGGGGTTCAGGGGAGAACGGGCACACGGTATCAACCCCGGCCCGGGGCCTTGGTTCTTCCGGGAATCCGGAATCCCGAATCCTGCCCCGCGGGCCGTGCCACGGTACAACAGCGGGCAAACCATTTCCGGGGAGCGATCATGGCCGAGGGCCAGATGTACGTCGGGCTGGACGTGGGCGGCACCACCATGAAGGCGGCCGTGGTGGACGACCACGGCGCCCCGCGCTCGAAGCCGGTGGTGATGGACACCAACCCGGAGCGCGGCCAGGAGGCCGGGCTGGAGACGATGTGCGAGACGATCCGCCGGGCGGTCAACGCCGCCGGGCTGACGATGGAGCAGGTC
>JAFKFQ010000244.1 GCA_017308215.1 bacterium
GGTGGATCGCCCGCCGCGCGACGACGCCGGGGACCGGGCCGGTCTTCGTCCACACGGTCAGGTGCTGGCCGAGGAGCACCTGCATGTCCCACCCGCCGATCGGCTGGACGTACAGGTAGCCGTTCTCGTCGACGTGCTGCACCATCAGCGCGATCTGGTCGCAGTGCCCGGCGAGGAGCACGCGCGGCGCGTCGGCGGGGCGGCCCTCGGGGTAGCGGTTGGCGAAGACGTTACCGTGCCGGTCGGTGGTCACCTCGTCCGCGAAGTCGCGGGCGTAGTCGCGGACGACCTGCTGAATCTGCTGCTCGAACCCCGACGGGCTCGGCGTGTCGAGCAGCCGGCGGAGGAAGTCGTGGGACGTGTGTTCCATGTCGGGTATATAGCGGCCGGCTCGCCGGCCGTGCTTGAGGAATGGTTCACGAACGGCCGGCAAGCCGGCCGCTATATACGGATCAATGACGGAAGTGCCGCACGCCGGTGAACAGCATGGCGATGCCGTGCGTGTCGCACGCGGCGATGCTGTCAGCGTCCTTCACCGAGCCGCCGGGCTGGATGATCGCGGTGACGCCCGCGGCGGCGGCGAGCTCGACGTTGTCCGGGAACGGGAAGAAGGCGTCCGACGCGAGCACACTCCCCTTCGACTTGTCGCCGGCCTTCTTCGCCGCGATGTCCACCGACACGACGCGGCTCATCTGCCCCGCCCCGACGCCGACGACCTGCGTGCCGCTCGCCAGCACGATCGCGTTACTCTTCACGTGCTTGCACACCAGCCAGGCGAAGTGCAGCGCATGGAACTCAGCCTCCGTCGGCTTCCGCTTCGTCACCGTCTTCCACGCGTGGGGGTTGTCGGCACCGGTGTCGCGCGTCTGCACCAGCAGGCCGCCGTCCACGCGGCGGTAGTCGAGCCCCTGCGGGCCACCGACGAGTTCGCCGGTCCGCAGGAGCCGCACGTTTTCCTTCCACTTCCGCAGCGCGTCGAGGGCGTGCGGGTCGTACCCCGGCGCGACCACACACTCGACGAACCGTTTCGCCTTCGGGTCCATCAGGGCAGACGCGGTGTCGGCGTCGACCGGCCGGTTGAACGCGATGATGCCGCCGAACGCCGACAGCGGGTCGCCGTGCCACGCCTTCTGGAACGCCTCGGCGAGCGTGGCCGCGGCGGCGACGCCGCACGGGTTGTTGTGCTTCACGACCACCGCCGCCGGCCCGGCGAACTCGCGCGCCAGGTTCAGCGCCGAGTCGAGGTCGAGGATGTTGTTGTAACTCAGCTCCTTGCCGTGCAGCTGCTCCGCGGTCGCCACGCACGGGCGGTCCAGGTCCGGCTCGGCGTAGAACGCCGCCTGCTGGTGCGGGTTCTCGCCGTACCGCAGCACCTGCCGCAGGTCGAACGGCGGGTCGATCTCCTCGTCCCACTCGTCGGCGGCACCGCCCGACTCCGCGTCGTCCGGTTCCTCGGCGTCCGGCAGCTGGTTGAGGAAGTATTCGGCGATGGCCGCGTCGTACTCGGTGACGCGCTGGAAGGCGGCGAACGCGAGCTCCTTGCGGTAGTCGCGCGGGAGCTGGCCGTCGTGGTTCTTGAGTTCCAGGAGGCAGTCGTCGTACTGCTCCGGGGCGGTGAGGATGGCGACGGCGTCGAAGTTCTTGGCCGCGGCGCGGACCATGCACGGGCCGCCGATGTCGATGTTCTCGATCGCCTGCGCCTCGGTCACGTCGGGCTTCGCCACCGTCTGCTCGAACGGGTAGAGGTTGCAGACGACGAGGTCGATTTCCACCAGCTTGTGCTCGGCGAGCGAGGCGAGGTGCTCGGGCTTGTCGCGGCGGGCGAGGAGGCCGGCGTACAGCGCCGGGTGGAGCGTCTTCACGCGGCCGTCGAGGATCTCGGGGAAGCCGGTGAGCTCGCTCACGTCCTTCACCGCCAGCCCCGCGTCGGCGAGGACCTTCTTCGTGCCGCCGGTGGCGACGAGTTCGACGCCGAACGCCGTGGTCAGTTCGCGCGCGAACTCGACGAGACCGGTCTTGTCGGAGACGCTGAGCAGGGCGCGGCGGATCGGTCGGAGCATGGCGGCCTCGGCGGGAGCGATGAACTGTTGATCTATGACCGCCGCCCGAGCCGAACCACCCGCCCCACCCGCCGCACGCCCACCCCGCCGGGGAAGTCCGCCGCCGGCGGGTGGCCGGTCGCCACGGCGAGGACGCGGTGCCAGTGCGCGGCGCGGAACTGGTTCGTCGGCCACCCCTCGCGCTCCCACAACCGGCGAACCGCTTCGCGCGCCAGGAGCGGGTCGGCCGCGGTGAGCGTGGCGGCGTCGAGGATGACGAGCTCGCCGGCGCGCGGCCATTCGGCGCGGGCGAGCAGATCGGCGGCGAGGCGGTCGACGAGGTCGAACGCTTCCGCCGCCTGCCCCGCGGCTCGGTTCAGCGCGGCGACCACGTCGGGGTTGAACGTCGTCAACAGCGGCAGCACGTCGGCGCGGATGCGGTTGCGGGTGAAGCACGGGTCGGCGTTCGACGAGTCGGTGCGGAACGGCTGCCCGAGCTTGGCAAGGAACGCAAGCACGTCGGCCCGCGTGACGGCGAGGAGGGGGCGGGCGACGTAGGTTCCGTCGAGCGGCGCCACGGCCGCGATGCCCCGCAGCCCGCGAAGGCCGGTCCCGCGCACGAGCCGGTGCAGCACCGTCTCGGCTTGGTCGTCCGCGGTGTGCCCCGTCGCCACACACGCGGCGCCGGCCGTCCGCGCGACCGCGCTCAGCCAATCGTAACGGAGGCGCCGCGCCGTCGCTTCCACGTTCCCGCCCGCGGCGACGACGTCCGCCCCGCCGAAGTGGAACTCACACCCCAACTCCGCCGCCAACGCGCGCACGAATGCCGCGTCCGCGTCCGCTTCCGCACCGCGCAAGTGATGATGGAAGTGCGCGACATGCAACGGGCCGGCGCCGACCGCGTGCAACGCGCGCAGTAGTGCCACGCTGTCGGCGCCGCCGGACACCGCAACCACGCCCGGCCCCGGCGGCAGCGCGTGCGCGGCGAAGAAGGCCCGCACGGCGTCGGGCAGCGCCGCCCCCATCCCCCGCCCCCGGTACAATGCCCCCGGCCCCCGCGGCCCTCCCCGTTATACCGCACCCGGCCGCGACTTCCGCTTGATTCGCCGCCGATCGGAGGCTATCCGTGCCCGCCGAGAGCCCACAACAGGAACCGACCCCGGTGCCGCCCGCCCCGCTCCCCATCGCCGTCCCGGTTCGCCCCGGGAACCGGCTCAAGTGGGGCGTGCGGGTCGGACTGGTGGCGGTGGCGGTGTCGCTGGCGAGCGTGTTCGGGGTGGCGGCGTACCTGAATCCCTACGGCCCCGACGGGGCCGCCCGGACGATGGCGACGCACACCCAGCTCGGCCTCCCGCAGTGCAACATGGTGGCCCTGACCGGCCACCCGTGTCCGACCTGCGGGATGACGACCAGCTTCGCCCTGCTCGTCCGGGGGGACGTGCGGGCGTCGTTGAACGCCAACTGGGTCGGCACCGTGCTGGCCGTCGGCTGGGCGGGGCTACTCGTGTGGGCGGTGGCGTGCCTGATCGCCGGCCGGCTGTGGTTCATCCGCCCCGGCCGGGGCGAGGCCGCCGCCACCGCCGGCGTCGCCCTGTTCCTGGTACTAGCATTGGGGCGGTGGGCCGCAATACTTTGGGAAGGATGAAGGATGAAGGATGAAGGATGAATGCCGAATCGGGCGGTGCCCGGTCTTCGATTCCCCCTTCATCCTTCCCCCTTCATCCTTCCCCCAAGGGGGGTTAGCATGGACGCGACCGGGAAGTGGGCCAAGCGCGGCGTGTGGCTGACCCTGGCCGCGGTGCTGACCATCGGGTGCAACCCGATCACCCTCACCTCCGTCCTCCTCCGGTCGGAGACCAAAACTCCCGCACAGTTCCCACTCCGGCCCAAGGAGGGGCCGAAGAAGGACAAGGACGAGGAGATCAAGGTACTCGTCCTGGCGAGCCTGGCGCCGGGTGCGATGACGAGCGAGTTCGCCGGCGCCGACCGCGAGGTATCGGCCGCCATCGCCAAACTCCTCCCCGAAGTCGGGAAGGCGAACAAGGAGACGTTCACCGTCATCTCCGGCCGCCAGCTCGACACGTTCAAGACCCAGAACCCGAGCTGGCGGAGCATGCACGCCGCGACGATCGGCAAGCGGCTCGGCGCCGACTACGTGGTCGAGCTGTCGATGTCCGGCCTCCAGATGTACCAGCCCGGCGCGCTCAACAACATCTACGAGGGGAAGGCCGTGGTGAGCGTCGACGTGACCGCCACCGCCGACGCTTCCGCGCCACCCCAACACTACGTCCACTCCTTCAACTACCCCGGATTCCCGCGGTCGGCTGACTCGATTCCGCCGGCGCAGTTCCGCATCGAGTTCGTCAACAAGCTCGCGCAGGAGATCGTTTTCTACCACGTCGATCACAAGGCGGCCGAGGGGATCGCGGCCCGCTAGGCGTCGGGACAGGGGGACTGTGGGGCTGGGATCCAGTATCCTGTCCCACATTCCCCTTATCCCACAGTCCCGATGTCACTCGTCTGGGTCAACGGCACGCTGGTGGACAAGGCCGACGCGCGGGTGAACCCGTTCGACCACGGGTTCCTCTACGGCGACGGCGTGTGGGAGCCGCTCCGCGTGTTCGGCGGACGGCTGTTCCGCCCCGCCGAACACCTCGCCCGCCTCGCTGCCGCCGCGGCACTCTTCGACATCGAGATCCCGTACTCCGAAGCCGAGCTCCGGGCCGCGGTCGAGACGACGGTCGGCGCGAACCACCGGACCGACGGCTACTGCCGCGTCGTCGTCACGCGCGGCCCCGGCACCATCGGCCCCGACCCGCGGAAGCTCGACCCGCAGGTGTTCATCACGGCCGAAGAGTATTGCCCGTTCCCGCTCGAACTCTACAGCCACGGCCTGCACGTCGTCACCTGCCCGCACCCGGTCAACACCGCGAACCCGGCGTTCTGGCAGTTCGCGCTCGGGCGGCCCGACCTCGTCCTCGCCCGCCGCCATGCGCTGAAGGCCGGCTGCCTCGACGCGGTCCTCACCGACCTCGCCGGGGGCGTGATCGGCACCACCGAGGGGGAGTTGTTCCTGGTGCGCGAGGGCACGGTGTTCGCGGTCCCGCCGACGAGCACGGTGGAAGCCCGCGCGGCGAAGGTGCTCGCGCAGCGCCGGTTCCCGGTCCGGCACCCGGAGTCCGTCCGCCCCCCCGACCTCGCCGCGGCGGACGAGGTGTTCCTCGTCGGAACTTCGTGCGGCGTCATCGGCGTCGCCCGCACCGACGGCCGCGACATCGGTACCGGCACCGAAGGCCCGGTCACCCGCGCCGTGCGGGAGGCGTACCGCGACCTGACGCGCGGGTCGGATACAATGCTCGGGGAAGGAGGTGCCCCGTGATTGTCATCCGCCGCGTGCTCGCCCCGACCGACTTCAGCGACTCGTCGGCCCCCGCGGTGCGCTACGCCGCCGAGCTGGCGACGAAGTTCGGCGCCGAACTCACGCTGGTCCACGTCGTCCAGGATCTGAACCTCGTCGTCCCCGACGTGATGATGCCACTCCCCACGCCCGCCCCGGCGCTGGAGGAAATGGTGGCGGGGGCGAAGGCCGGCATCGCCACGTTCGTCGAGAAGCTGGGCCTGCAACCGCTGCACCCGAAGGCCGAGGTGCGGATCGGCGCGCCGGCGGCCGAGATCGTCGCCGCCGCGGCCGACCTGAAGGCCGACCTGCTCTGCATCGGCACCCACGGGCGGACCGGGTTGGCCCACTTCCTCCTCGGCAGCGTCGCCGAGCGGATCGTCCGCCACGCGCCGTGCCCGGTGCTGACCGTGCGGCCGCCGGCGAAGTGACCCCACCGACGCCGCCCGGGGCGTTACCCCGGGCTCTGGAATCCCACCCCTTCGGGGTGCAGAAGGCTTGTTGGTTTTCGCCCCAACGGGGTGAGATTCGATAGCCCGGGGCAACACCCCGGGGGTAGCGATGCACACAGACTTGGCGCCCGAACAAGAAGCAAAACGCGACCGACTCCTCGCCGTGCTCGGCGAGCTGCCCGGCGTGGCGGTCGCGTTCAGCGGCGGGATCGACAGCACCGTCGTCGCCCAGGCCGCGTTCCTGGCGCTGGGCACGAAGGCGGTCGCGGTCACGGCCGACAGCGCGAGCGTGCCGCGCTCCGAGCTGGCGACGGCGCGCGACCTCGCCGCGCGCATCGGCATCCGCCACGTCGTCGTAAAGACCGACGAGTTCGACAACCCGGACTACCTGAAGAACGACGGCACCCGCTGCTACCACTGCAAGAGCGAGCTGTACTCGCGCGTCGGCCGGCTGCTGCCGGAGCTCGGCGTGCCGGTGATCGCCAGCGGGGCGAACCTCGACGACCGGGGCGACTACCGCCCCGGCCTCGCCGCCGCCGCCGAGCACGCCGTGCGGCACCCGTTGCAGGAGGCGGGGTTCACGAAGGCCGACGTGCGGGCGGTCGCCCGGCACTGGAACCTGCCGACGTGGGACAAGCCCGCCGCCCCGTGCCTGTCGAGCCGCCTCGCCCCCGGCCTCGCGGTCACGCCCGAGCGCACCCGCCGCGTCGAGGAGGCGGAAGCGTTCCTCCGCTCGCTCGGCCTGCGCGACTGCCGCGTCCGCTACCACGAGGGCGACCTGGCCCGCGTCGAGGTGCCCGCCGACGACGTGGCCCGGATCGCCGCCGGACCCGTGCGCTCGGACCTGACGCGCGAGTTCCACCGCCTCGGGTTCAAGTTCGTGACGCTCGACCTGGACGGCTTCCGCTCGGGAAGCCTAAACGAGCTGGTGCCGCTGGAACTGAAGGCCCGTTTCACCCCGACCGCGAAGCAGCCATGACGCCGCTCCCCGCCGCCCGCGCCCTCGACCAGTTCTTCCTCGACGCCCGCTCGCGGGTGCTCGACCTCGCCGCCACGCTCGACCGGGTCGGCCGAGGCGCAGATGCGGCGGTCGCGGAGAACGACCCGCGGGCGAAGCTGTTGCGGCAGGCGCTGGAGGTGCTGCTGAGCGACGAGCCGGGGCGGGCCGAACGGGTGCAGCAAATCTTCTCGCTGACCTACGACCCGAGCTGGGAGCGGCCGAAGCCCCGGTTCTGAAAAGCGAAATGGACAGGATGAACAGGATACCGAGCCAAATCCGTGTCTTTGGCTCTGTATCCTGTTCATCCTGTTATCCTGTCCATTTCCACGACTCGACGAACTGGCCTGTTACGGCCGCATGACGCCGGGCAGGTTGGCGGCGTCGAGCCGATACTGGAGGCGGTCGCTGGTCAGCTCCGACTCGACCCGGCCGATCTTGTCCTTCACCTGCACGCGGACGCTACCGGTCATCGCCACCTCGCCGGTGCCGGCCAGGAACGACAGGCTCTCGCACGACCCCTCGGCGCCGAACCCGACGAACCGCACCTTGCCGGTGGCGATCACCGACGACGGCCCGGTGCCCTTATCGGGGCTCTTGATGTCCACCTTCTCGCACACGACCCGCATCACGAGGTCGTCGCCACTCTTCACCTCGAACGTCGGCTCGCCCTCGCCGACCCGCAGCAGGATGCGGAACCGGTTCGCGGCGGGCGCGGCCTGCTGCACCGCCTGCGCGGGCGCCGGACGGGCGGCGGGAACCGAGTCGATGGCCGGCGTCGGTGGCACCGCGGCGGGCGGGGTCGCGGCGGGGGCCGGGATCAGCGCCGCCGGCGCGGGCGTGGTCGGCGCGGTGGTCGGGGAAACACTGATCGGCTCGATCGTCGGGGTGCTGGGGACGACCGCGGCCGGGGCGGTCTTTGGCATCGGCGGCGCGGGCGGGACGACGGTCGGTGCCTTCTCCGGCACGACGGCCGGCGCCTTCTCCGGCACGGCGACGGACGGCAGCGCCGGCGGAACCTCGGGCAGCGTGTTGCCGGAGGCCGGAATCACGACCGGCGTCGGGACCGGCGGGGTCTTCGGCGTTTCAGCCTTCACCGGCGTGACCGGGGGCAGTTCCGGGAGCTTCGACGGGGCGTTCGCCGGCACGGCCGGGAGCGACGGCACCGGTAGGGCCGGCAGGTCCACGCCCACCGGGCTCGTCGGAGCCGGCGGGGGCAGGTCGATCGATGGGACCGCCGGCAGGGACGGCTTCGAGCCGGCGTTGGGCACCTTCGGGTCGCCCGGGGGGGCGTCGCTGCGGTGCGTGGTGGGACGCGGGCACTGGCCGGCGACGGCGGCCAGGCCGCCGATCGACACGCCCAGGATGCCGGCCATAATCTTGTAGCGAGTAAGGGTCATCGCCTCGTCTCCTGCGCGGGCGGGTCGGACGGGGGAACCCGCGGCGTTCCGGTGCCGCGGGGGCCGACCTGCCCGGGTCAACGCGGCGGGACGATAGCACCCCCCTCTTCCCGTGTCTGCGCCACTTGTCCAGAGGGCAGAGAACAGAGGGCAGAGGACAAAACAGACGGAGGAAACGGGAAAGCCCGGGGTCGTCCCCGGGCTTTCATTCTGTCCTCTGCCCTCTGTCCTCTACTTCTTCAAGTAGGCGTCGTGAAACGCGACGGTGGCGTCGGCGAGATCCTTCGCCGTCTTCGGCAGGCTCTCGGCGGAGCGGAGCTTGGTGCCCACCACCAGCTGCATCGCGTCGATGCCGTAGGTCGTGTGGCTGCCGTACTGCGAGACGGTGTAGCCGCCCGAATACCCGGTCTCCTCCTTCGCCTTCTCGCCGGCGGCGGCGGTCGGGAAGACCTTGTTCCCGGCGGCCTCGAACCGGCCGAGGATGCTGTTCTTGCCGGCCACCGCCGCGTACCCGTGGCGCTGCCGCAGCAGCACCACCGACTTCCCGTTCTGCGTGCCGCGCAGGACCGCGTCCGGGTACTTGCTCTGCCCGTGGATGTCGAGCAGGATGCCGTACCCGAACTTCTCCTTGACCGCCTTCAGCGCCTTCACGAGCGGGTCGTGGTAGGCGTCGTAGTACGGCTTCGCCGCCTTGTCCTCGTAGGCCTGGTCGGCGGCCCGGTTGGCGTCGATGTACTTCCGGTCGAACCTGGCGATGACCACCCACGGCTTCTTCCCGAGCTGCTTCTCGAGATCGGCCGCGAACGCCTTCGCCAGCTTGTCGGTCCCGTTATCCCGGAGGGTGGCGAAGTTCTTCACGCCGACGCCCATCCGCTCGGGCACCCCGGGAACCTTCTCCGAGCCGCCCTGCGGGGCGGTGATGATGATCGGCAGGGTGCCGGTCTGGACTTCGACGAGCGCCGCGGCGTTCGGGTCGTCCTCGCCGCGGGCGGCGGGGAGGGCGAGGGGTACGGCACACAGGAGCAGCGCGAACCGACGACGGGCGGACAGCATGGAACCCCCGGGGACGGACGGCGGAGGCGCGGCCAGGAGCGGCCCACCCCCCGCGACCGTACTGTACCCGCCTGAGTGTCCGAGGGGAAGCAGCCGGTTCAGTCGATCACCGGGACCGTCCCCAGCCGCACCGTGAACTGGTTCAGCAGGAACGGGATGTCGATCGGGGGCACCGGCCCGACGCCCGGGACGACAGCCGCTACGGCTGCGGGGGGTGAAGCCGTCGTCGCGGCGTACCCAGCGACCAGAGTACCGACCAGCGCGAGCCACGTCATACGTCGTCCCCCGACCCCGGGTGGCGCACGGTCCCCCGCGCCGACCCCGGAGCGGGGGACCATAGCGGCCGGCCCGCCAGACGCAAGGGAAATCCGCCGACGCGGCCACAACCGGGCAGGGCCATTCCGTTATTGAGTCTGGGGTATCCCGATAAGTTCGTGTGCCTTGTCGGAGTGGATTTGGAGGTATTCGATGGCGGCCGGGCGGGTGGGGGCCTTCACCCCGGCCAACAGGTGTACGACGGCGTTCCACAGGGCCGCCAGCACCTGCGGCGCGGACCCCTTCCGCACCCGGCACCGGTCCTCGCCCGGCGTCACGTCCCGGACGTCGTGCAACTCGTTCTCGATCCTCCAGTGGTCGCGGATGATGCTCAGTAACGTCGCGGCGTCGGCCCGCCCCGGCGGGAGACGGGTGATGCCGTACACCACCTCCGCCGTGGTGCCCGACCGGGTCTTCCGCTCGCGGGTCAGCGCGAACCCCTGCCTCAACCCCTTCCACGTCCCGCCCAGGGTCAGGAGGGTTGTGGTGCGGAGGGGCCGCCGCTCGATCCGGGCGTGCCCCTTGTCAACCGTGGTGGCCGTGCGGCCCGGCGGCGGCGGTGGCGGGGGCGCAGGGGGAAGTGGCCGCCGCGATCCCCGGGCGGCGGCCTCGAACGCGAATCCGGCCGCCACGTCGGCCGCCAGGGCGGGTTGGTGGTCCTTGGCGATCAGGACGTAGTCCCCGCCGGAGTCCACGACCTGCTCGGCCAGGTCGCGCTGGCAGAGGATGGCGTCCCCGAGGACCACCTTCCCGGCGACGGGCAGGACGCCCACGAGCCGCAGGGCGGCCTTGTGCTCGTTGGTCGTGGCGTCGACGCGCATCTGGGCCAGGACGGCCTGAGCCGCGGGGGCGTAGGCGGCGAGGAGGTGCTGGCCGCGGCCCCACCGGGCGAGGGCGCCCTCCAGGTGGTCGGGGGCGAGCGTCTGGAGGGTGCGGCTGAGGGTGGAGGTAGACGGCGTCTTCCCCCGGCGGAACCCGTGGGCGTGGGCCAGGGGCGGGCCGTACTGCCGGCCGAGGCGGGCAATCCCGGCGAGGCTGGTGCGCCCCAGGAGCAGGCCGAGGGCGACCAGCCCGAGGATGGCCGGGAGCGGGTGGATCTGGCCGTGCCTGCCGCGGGGGTCGGGGAGCGTCGCGAGGATGTCGAACAGGGTGGGGGCGGGGACCGCGTTCGCCATCTCGCGCTCGCAACCGAGCACGGGTTGCCCGGTG
>JAFKFQ010000366.1 GCA_017308215.1 bacterium
GGTGGGGTGGGTGAAGGGCATCATGGCGGGGCTGTGCGGCGGGGGCGGGACAGACGCCTGAGTATCGCCGACGACACGGGCGGGTGCAAGCCTATCGGGAATGACGAATGACGAATGCCCCACCAATGACGAAGGCCGGGGTCTTCTCGTTCCCCCGCACTGCGGGGGAACGAGAAGACGATCGCGACCCGCCGCTGTACCGCAGCGCCGTCGACTGACGGCGGCTCGCCCGCGGGCCGGCGCCCGGGTACACTCACCGAACCGCCGGAGACCCGCCCGTGCCCGTCGCCCGCCGCGTCGCGTTCGCCCTGTTGGCCCTGCTCGCCGCGCCCCTCGCCGCCCAGGACACGTTCGAGCGGCTCGGCGCGGGGGCGCTCCTGCTCAGCGGCAACCGGCGCGAGGCGGCCGGCGACCTCGACGGCGCCCTCAAGGACTACGACGACGCGATCCGGGCCCACCCGCGGCTCGCCCAGGCGTACGTGGCGCGCGGCGGGGTGTGGCGCCAGAAGGGGGATCTCGACCGGGCGCTCGCCGACCTGAACACGGCCCTCGACCTCGACCCCCGGTCCGGCCTGGCGTTCACCGGGCGCGGCCGGGTGTGGGCGGCGAAGAAGGACGACGACCGCGCCGTCGCCGACTTCGACGAGGCCATCCGCCTCAGCCCGGGGAGCGCTTACAACTTCATGTACCGGGCGGAGGTGTTCACCCGGAAGCACGACTCCGAGCGGGCGGACGCGGACCTCACGCGGTACATCGCCATGAGCCCGACGGACCCGGAGGGGTACGCCCGCCGGGGGTTCGCCCGGGTGTTCGCCGGCGAAAACCACCGCTCGACGTTCGACTTCGACGAGGCCATCCGCCTCCAGCCGGACTACGTCGAGGCGTACCGCGGCCGGGGGATTGCCCGCGGCCGGATGAAGCTGTTCGACAAGGCGTTCGCCGACTTCGCCGAGGCGCTGCGGCTCCGCCCGAAGACGACGGCCGTGTACATGGACCGGGCGGCGGTCTACCTGAAGGTGCCCGACGCGCCGAAGGCGATCCAGGACTACACCGAGGCGATCCAGCTCGCCCCGGACCACCATCCCGCGTACCACATGCGGGCGTGGGTCCGGGCCACAAACCCGGACGCGGGCGCCCGCGACGGCGAACTGGCCGTCGCCGACGCCCGGAAGGCGTGCGACCTGACGAACTGGGCGAACCCCGACTACATCGACACGCTGGCCGCCGCCGAGGCCGAGTGCGGCCGGTTCGCCGAGGCGATCCGGTTCGAGACCCGGGCGCTCCAGTCCGAAGCCTACGCCAAGGGCGAGACCGGCGACGCGGCGCGGCGCCGGCTGAAGCTGTACGAGGAGGGCAAGGCGTACCGCGAGGGCGCCCCCGCCGAGGTGCCGGCCGCGGCCCGGCCCGCAGAGGTGACACCGGAGAAGGCCGTCGCCGAGTACGGCTTCATGGCGGCGGCCGGGCTCGTCGTGCTGTCGGTGGTCGCGTTCCGCCTGCACCGGCACGGCGTCTTCCCGTTCCGCCGCCGGCCCGCCCCGGTCGAGGCGCCCGAGGCGCCCGAGGCCGAGCCACCGCACCCGGATCGGTGATTCCTCCGATTCCTCGTTCCCCTGCTCTGCGGGGGAACGAGGAGGGAACCCGCGTGGGGTGGCGCTCCCGACCCAGGCCCCGGCCCGGGCGAACGGCCGGCGTGAGCCGGCTGGTCGTTGGTACTGATACCTGCGAGGGCGATCGGTCACCCACGTTGTCCGCCT
>JAFKFQ010000245.1 GCA_017308215.1 bacterium
GGCGGCGCGGCACGCCGCGGCCGGGTCCGGTGCCGCGACCGGGTCGGCCGAGTGATCACCGCCCCGTGAGCCGTAGAAGCGGCGGTGCAGGGCACGCACCTGCTCCGCCAGGTCCGGAACCGGTCCCTCCACCGAGAGCCCGGGGACGACTTCTCGGATCGGTAGCGGCCGCACCGGGGACGCGGGAACCCCCAGCTCGGCGAGCCAGGCACCCAGTTGCTCCGAGGAACTCACGTACACGATCCGGCCCAGCCCGACCCAGCCGTGCGCGGCGGCGCACATCGGGCAGTGTTCGCCCGACGTGAACACGGTCGCCGCCGCCCGTTCCCGGGCGGTCAGGTTCGCCGCCGCCCAGCGGGCCAGCTCGAACTCCGGGTGTCGGGTCCGGTCGCCGGAGGCCACGCGGTTGCGGTCCTCCGCGAGGACGCGCCCGTCCGCGGCGACGAGCACCGAGCCGAACGGCTCGTCGCCCGCCTCCAGGGCCTCGGTCGCCAGCGCGACGCAGCGGCGGAGGTGCTTCAACTCGACGTCGGTCGGCATGTCGGTCTCCGACTCGTGTTCCCGCCCGTGAGGGCGGCAAATCCGTGTGGGGCCGCGGCCGTACCGGTCACTCGGCGGCCGCGGCGGGTGCGAGCTGTCCTGATGTTACTCGCTACCGGCGCCGCGGTCTGCCGCGGTGCGGGGTTCGGCCCCGCCCTCCCACATGACGTCCGACTACCAGCGGCGGGTCAGCCGACGTACACCCCGTCGGCCAGGACCGCCCCGCCGAACGGAGTGAGATCCTGGAACGCGGCCGGCTCCCCGCCCCCGGCCAGATCCTTCCCCAGGTACACCCGGACGCGGGCCGGGCGGCCGGCCCCGCTCCCGACGGCCACGTCGACCCGCCCGTCGCCGTCCGAGTTCGTCACCCCCACCCGGGCGCCGCCCCGGTCGTCGAGGTCGCCGCCGACGAAGAAGTTCGCCACCGGGGCCGCCTGCGCCCCGGCCACGTCCCCGGCCGAGATCATCGCCCCGCTGAGGATGAAGACGCGCGGGGCGCCGCCCGGGCCGCCGCCGAACACGAGGTCGGCGTACCCGTCCCCGGTCACGTCCCCGGCGGCCACGAACGACCCGTTGCGGAGGTTCTGGGCGTCCGCTCCGGGGAAGGCGAAGAAGTCCGCCACCAGCCGCGCCGGGGCGCCGGCGAGGACCGACTGGCCGGTGAAGACGGCGGTCCGCGGGCCGCCCCCGAACCCGGCCGCGACGACCACGTCCGGCGCCCCGTCGGCGTTCACGTCGCCGAGCGCGCCCCGGGCGCCGCCGCGGAAGTTCGGGTCGTCGATCCCGAGGAAGTTGGCCCGGGCCGCGGTGCTCCCGTCCGGGTTGAGGCCGAACACGCTCACCCGCGGGCCGCCGCCCTGGTCGGGGGTGACGACGAACTCGGCCCGCCCGTCGCCGTCCAGGTCGGCGGCCGCCACGTACCCGCCGCCGAGGAAGTCGCCCCCGAACGGGTCGAACGGGGCCACCAACAGGGTGCTGTTGTCCGCCCCGCTGACCACGGCCACCCGGATCGGAACGCCCGGCCCGGTCACCAGGACCGTGTCCGGGACGCCGTCGCCGTTCACGTCCCCGGTCGCGCCGCGGGTGACGGCGGGGACGGTCCCGAACGGCGAGAGGGCGGCGGCGGGACTGTCGGCGAACTGGCCGGTCGAGATGTCCGGCGTGAACACCAGTCCCCGGCCGTCGGGCGTCCCGCCGACCGTCAGCGAGCCGGCGCGCGAGACCGTCCGCCCCGGCGAGAACTCCGAGGTCTCGTCCGTGGCCGTGGCCCGCACCACAGTCCTGACGGCGAGGGGCGCGACCGCGAAGGTGAACGCGGCCGCCCCGCCCGCGTCGGTCGTCACGTCGAACTCCCCGACCAGGACGAGGTCGGTGAACGCGCCGGCCGGGAACTCCGCGTACAACTGGATCTTGTACGGCTTGTCCGGGCGGCTGTTGAGCGTCCCCGTCACGCGGGTCGCCGTCTCGTCGGTGACGGCCGACTCGATGACCGGGTGGTTCTCCAGCCGGTTCGGGCCGACACGGGTGATGCCGTTGGCGGTGACCCCGTCCAGGCCGAGGTCGATCGGCGGCCCGGACCCGCCCCGGTAGCGGTTCCCCAGCACCGTGTTGGCCACGCTCAGGTCGGTCAGGCTGTCCCCGATCACCACCCCCCCGACCTGGTAAAACCCGATCAGGTTGCCGTCGCCCGGGGCGGTCCCGCCGATGACGTTCCCGGACGCCTCCCCGAACAGGAAGACCCCGTAGGCCGGGGGATCCCCGACCGGCCCTCCGAGGGCGTCCGTCCCGATCCGGTTCCCCGCCACCGTGTTCCCCCGGCTGTTCGCGATGATCACCGGGTTGTCGCCGACGATCACGTTGTTCCGGATCACGGACCCCGAGCCGTCCCCGACTTCGACGCCGTACACCGCCTGCACGCCGGGGACGGCCAGGCCGGTGGCGTCGAGGCCGAGGTAGTTCCCCTCGACCACTGCGCCGTCCCCCCCGTGGATGCCGACCGCGGCGATCCAGCAGCCCGCGATCACGTTCCGGGCGCCCGCGTCCGGGCCGCCGATCCGGGTGTTCGCGCCGCCCTGGACGTCGATCCCGTAGCGCGTCTCGCCGAGGTCGCGGGTTCCGGTCGCGTCCGTCCCGATCAGGTTCCCCTGGACCACGGTGTCGTCGGCATCCACCCTGACCCCGAAGAGGACGCCGGCGATCAGATTCCCCGCACCCGGCTCCGTCCCGCCGATGACGTTCCCCGCCGCCCCTGCCCGGACGGTGACGGCGGTGGTGACCCCGAGCGGCGACTCGACGAGCGCCCGCGCCCCGGTCACGTCGACCCCGAAGTAGTTCCCGCGGATCAGGTTGCCGGACGCGCCCTCGAAGAGCAGCACACCGCCGGTCGTCTCGCCGCTCCGCCCGTCCGGGAAGCCGAAGTAGTTCCGGGCGCCCGGCTCCGTTCCGCCGATGATGTTCCCGGACGCCCCGTACGCAATTTGGAGGGTGGCGAAGCCCGGGATCATGTCCGCGCGCGTCGGGAGCGCGTCGCCGGCGGCGGTGAGGCCGATGTAATTGCCGGCGAAGGTGTTCCCGGTCGCGGCCGGGCCGAACAGCTCGACCGGGGCGCCGATCACGTTCCGGTCCCCGGGGCCGGCCCCCCCGACCGTGTTCCCGGCGGATTCGATTCGAATCGCGAAAAGGGTCACGTTCCGAATCCCGGACGGGTCGTCGCCGATCAGGGTCGTACCCGTCGGGTCGGTTCCCAGGTAGTTCCCGCGAATCAGGTTGCCGGTCGCGCCCGGCCCGGCGACGAGGACGCCGGTCCGCCACCGCCCGTTGATCACCAGCCCCTGGACCACGCTCCCGGCCGCCGCGAGCGTCACGCAGGCCGAGGAGTTCAGGCCGTTGACCGGACTGCCGTGCAGCACCACGAGGGGGGGCCGGCGTACCCCGGCCCGCCCTGGGAGAAGCCGTCGATCACGACCGAGTCGGTGACCGGCGGCAGCCCGCCGACGAGTTCGATCGACTGGAGACTGCCCGCCGCCCCGATCGCGAACGCGACGGTGTCCGGGCCGGGATTGAGGTTGGCGTCGAGGATCGCCTGCCGGAGCGACCCCGGCCCCGCGTCCGCCGTGGTGTCGACGGTGTAGGTCGCCGGGGTGAGGCGGTCTTCGAGGGGTTCGAGCCGGAGAGGGGAGATCACGTAGTGCGGGTTCCGGAGCGGTAGGTGACCTGTTATGATTCGCCGGACGGACGCCAATGACAAGTCCGAGCACCCGGGTCGGCGGGGTGTTCCGAATGAGATGCCGTGGCCGGGTCAGGTGGCGCGACCGGTTCGGCCGCGGCGACCTCCGCCAGCCGCTCACGCACCCGGCGGTCGGAGGCCCGCAACCCCGAGCGGCCCGCAGCGGCCTCCAGCGCGAGCCGCGCGGATCGCCCGGCGGCGGCACGGTCCCCGAGGGCAAACTGGATCAGCGCCCGCGCCCCGCGGGACCGGTACGACCCGTCCGTCTCGCCGAACTCGTCCAGCCCGGCCAGCGCCTCGCGGTAGAGGTCGGGCAGCGGCCGGGTGGCCACCAGCCAGGCGAACCCTTGGGGAGCGGTGGTCCGCACCCTCGGGTGGTCCCGCTGGGCCTGGAGCGCGTGGCGGTACGCCTCGACGGCACCGGGGACATCGCCCTGCGACTCCAGGTACTCCGCCCGGATCAGGTGGGCGGACGCGAGCTCGAACGGGTCCGGGTAGTCCCGCAAGAGTACCTCGGTCAGTTCCAGCGCCGCGGCGGTCCCCTCGGGGGTGCGGCATCCCAGGAACGTTCCCGCCTGGAGGCAAAGGTATTGGGCCTTGTGGAAGGTGGTCCGGCTCCGGCGCAACCGGGCGAAGAACGCCTCCCGATCGGCGGGCGTCCACGTCGTCCGGCGGAACCAGTCCTTCGCCACCGAGTCGCCCCCGGTGGTCGGGCACCCAACTCAGCAGCCGCGGGGGCTCGGTGGGCGACACGTCCGGGAAAGCTTACCTACCCCCGCGGTCTGCCGCCCCGGGCGGTTCGGCACGATCACCCGCCCCGACCGGGCGACGCGCGTACGTCCCGAACGCCACCCAGTCCGCGCCGGCCGGAAGCCCCTCCAGGCTGACCCGGATGAAGTACCCGTGGGTGTACACCACCAGGCTTGGGCACCCGTCGCAGACCAACTCGAACGCGACATCCAGATCAACCAGCGCGCCCGCCCCGACCTCCCGTTCGGCCTGCCCCCGCTGCCCCGGCGGAAAGTAGGTCCGGCCGTACCCGCGGCTCGGCGGCAGCACCACGCCGGGCCGGATCTCCTCGGCCGGGCAATCAACCATCGGGGTGAAGCCGACCAGGATCGAAACCACGTTCACCGCCCGGACCAGTCCCAGATGCTCGCCCAAGACGGAGCAAGACTCGGCCCGCGCCGGCCCCCCGCCGAGTCGGACCAGCGGGCACTCGACGTCGCCGTGCGGGTGTTCGGCGTCGGGGGTCGGCACCTCTTCGGGGACCACGGCGAGGACCGATGCCCCGCTACAGAGTTCCGCGGCCCAGCCGTCGGCCGCGACCCGATCCAAGGGCTTCCCGATCAGGGCGGCCAGGGCGTAGAGCTCCTCCGCCGACAGCTTCACCGCATACCGCACGCCCCTGCGCCCCTCCCTCGCCGAACGAACAGGACGCTCACCGGTCCGGCCGCGACACCACCGCGCGACAACAACAGGCCCGTGAGTAGCACGAAACGAATTCGGTCGCCGCGGTCAGGTGCCGCGCCGGGTTCGGCCCTACCGCTTGTTGGGGTGAGACACGCCCGAGTCGTCCACCGCGTCGGTGAAATCCGGCCGGGACGACAACTTGACCGGGAGGCTGTTCTCGGCCACCAACTCGATCACCTTCATGGCGTTCGGGTGCGGCTCGCCCGTCGGGTTGTCACGATGATACCAGACCTCCCCGTCCGCTTTCTTCAGGTCCGCGAACTTCCTCGCCAACTGCTCCAGTGTGACGGGTTGACCGTCGGCGGTGATGTCTCCGCCGGTCGTCACCTTGACTTTGATCACCCTGTTCCCCTGCGCGGCGGGTTTCTCCCCTTGAGTGCGGCCGCTGGGCGACGCGGTTGGGTCGCGTTGGCAACCCGTAACGAGCAACGCGAACAGAGTCGTCACGACTACGCTTCGCATCCGCTACGCCCTCTTTCGTGGCCGAACGATACGCTCCGCGGCCGCGGCCGGTGTGACCGGTGTCACTCGGATTTGCTATCGAGGCGCGGTCTGCTGGGGCGCGGGGCTCGAGTCGATCCGTGTCGGGCGGCCGTGATCGCCACGACCGCCGCCACCCAGTGTACTGCGATGAAGGGGCGGTCAGCGATACCGCAGTCCCTTCAGAGTCCGGGCGGCGCGAGCCTGAAGCGGGCAGTGTCGTCTACCCCCTGTCTACAAGCTGCTGCCCCGGGTCGGAACCTGGCAATCGCAGGTGTCCGTCTACCGGGCTCGGGGGAGGATTTTCTCCAGATCCCAGACCCGGGCCGGATGACCGTCCACGCACGTCGCGGCCAGCTTGCCGTTTGGCGACACGGCAATGCAGCGGACGCATTCACCCGGGCCCGACACCTCCCACGCCGCCACCGGCCTGCCGCTGGCCACGTCCCGCACGAGGACACGGTTCTTGCGCTCCAGCGACGCCTCGCCGAGCAGCAGGTACTTGCCGTCGGGGGTGAACGCCCGGCCGAGGTGGTGGCCGGGGAACACGCACCGCTTCCGGCCGAGGCCGTCCGCCGATACCTCCCACAGATCTGTCGTGTACACGTACGGGCGTGGGGGCGGGGCCGGGACATACGTCCCGACGGCCAACGTCTTGCCGTCCGGGGCGTATTGTGGGCGGGTGTGTATCAGGCCGGGGGTGGCCGTTTGGTGGAGCACGTCCTGCTTCCCTCCGGGGACGCTCAGGAGCCTTAGCTTTCCGTACGGGAACGTCACCACCGCCGACTTGCTGTCGGGCGAGAACGCGACGGCCGGGCCCGTCGGCACCGCCCCGGTCAGCCCCGGGAGCGGCTCGAACGTGGCGGTGTCGCGGACGACGAGGTGACTCCCGGTGTGGGCCAGGTAGCGGCCGTCCGGGGAGAACGCGACGGAGTAGGTGTACTCGGCGTGTCCGTCGAGGTGGGCGACGACCCGGCCGTCCCGGTCCCAGACCTTGACCTCCCCGTAGCCGCCGCCGGTCGCTACCCGCTTCCCGTCCGGGCTGACGGCCACGCACTTCACGGCGAGGGTGTGGTCGGAGTGGGTGTGGGCGGGGCGCCCCGCGGCCACGTCCCAGTACAGCAGTTGGCCCGGCCCCATGAACGCCCCACCCCCGACCACAAGGGTCTTCCCGTCGGGGGTGAACGCGGCGCATTCGGCGGAAACCCTGCCGGACGTGCCCAGGCGGATGGTGTGGAGCGGGACCGGGGCGGGTGGCACCGGCGGGGCGGCGGCGGCGAGTAACGCGATCAGAGCCCCGGTCATCTCATCCTCCTGGGAACTGGTGCTCCGGCCCCGGTCGTGAGCGGACTACCGCTGGGCGGTCACCCCGACGCGGCTCTCGACGCAGACAGTCCCGAACTGCCGGCAGAAGTCGTCGGGGCTGATTTCGTACAGGCCGGCGGCCGCCCAGGCCGCGCTGACGAACTCGATCGGGAACCCCACGAGCCCCGCACCCACCGCCCCTCGTCTGCTGTGACCGAACAGACCGCTCCGCAACCGTGGCTGTGAGCGCTGATTCAATGCTACTTGCTATCGAGGCCGCGGCCTGCCGCAGCGTCGGGTGTGGCCGAGCCACGGCCCAGCCCGCTTCCTGGCATAGACGGTTGCAGGACTTTGTTCGGCAAGAGGCCGGCGAAACAAATTCCATCGCATACTGGGCCGACCACGCGATCCGCGTTTCATCTATTTCTCAGACTTTGCGCCGTACACTATGCCCGCTATGAGCTGCCGTTTAGCCGACTAGATTGTCTGCGAATACTGAGAGCGATATGGGGTTGCACTGTCTGGTCGGCCCCCCCCTTCCCCTGTCTCTGTCCGTCGGGTGCCCCAGCCACAACAAGTCTTCCGGCCGAGTTGCGGTATCCGGCGGCGTCGCGCTGAAGGACGTTCCCCTCGCGGAAGGAGTGATTCGGTCCGAGCCGCCGGGGAAGCAGAACACCTCCGCCAATGTGGTTCGGGTGGGCGACGACTCCATCAGATCGGCGAACGGGCACCGGCCGAGGCGTGCACCAAGTACATCCCCGGCCGGCGACGGCTGGGAAAGTCGGCCCCTCGACGGCATCGGTAACACGCCCGCCGCGTCGGAGATCCCCCGGGCGCCGGACGGGTCGGGCGACTGCCGCGGCTTTTTGTGGTGGGACGGGTTGGCGGGGTTCACCACCTACCAACTGCCGAACAGAGGCAGCTCGATTGACGTGATCACCGGCGGGGTGAACGTGGCTCGCTGCGACGGCAGCATCCGCTTCGTGAGCAACCACGTCGATCTCCCGACTTAGCGAGCCAGGACATCGCAGGGGAACGAGACGCTGCCACTGCCGAAAGTGCGTCCGGGTCGGCCCCCGCTCTGGGGCCGAGTGACCCAGTCCCGGGGCCGTGGTGCGGGCCGGAGGCGCCGGCCCGCACCACGGCCCTGACACTCCGGGGACCACGTAATGCCGTCGTCGTCCGTCTGGGCCCGTCCCCTTCCCCCGGTCGCCGCCGCTGCCCTGGTCGCGGCGGTGGCCGTGGGGGTCGGGGCAGCCTACCTGGCCCTCGCACGGTCCGCCGATCCGTCTACCCCGTCCGCCCCGCCCCTGGTGCGCCCCCCGCTCCCCCCGGGATCTTACCCGGACGCCCCGCTGGCCGCGGGTACCCCCGCCCCCCCGCTGGAAGCCGCGGGTTGGCTTAACGGCCCCTACCCCGGTCCCGACGCCCGGACCGCCCGGCTGGTCGTCCTCGACATCTGGGCCGGGTGGTGTCCGTCCTGCCGGGCGACCGCCCCGGGGGTTCTCGCGGCGTACCACAAGTACAAGGACCGGGGCGTCGCGTTCGTCAGCCTGGCCGGCCACGACCGGGACGACGTCCAGGCGTTCGCCGACCGGTTCGACATCCCCTGGCCGTGCGGGTACGGGGCCACGCTGGAGTCACTCGCCCGGTTCGGGGCGTACTCCGCCGACCGGATGTCGGCGGCCTACAACCCCGGGTACGAGGTCACCCCCACGATCTTCATCCTCGGTCCCGACGGCCGCGTCCGGTGGCACGACGACCAGGCCCGGCCGCGGCACCTCACCGAGGTCGACACCATGACCCGGAACCTCGATACCGCGATCGACCGGGAGCTGGCGGCGACGCCCCCCCCACGCTGACCTCCGGGCGACCCGGGCCGGTCCACATCCGCCCGGCCACCTCATCGGCGCCGGCCGGTCTGAACGGCACCCCCACGGGGGCGGCCCGGCTCACCGCACTCGCACCTACCGGCTGTCCTTCCCCGCTACCACCGAAAGAATCCGTGCAAGCCGTGGGTGTTGCCGTGAGGGGTGGTCGCCCCTCACGCTCCGGGGGCTTGCGATGACCACCGACACGATTCTCGCGGTGGACCTCGGCCGGTACAAGAGCGTGGCGTGCGCGTACGATTGGCGGACCCGGGACCACACGTTCCGAACGGTCGACACCACCCCGGCCGAGGTGGACAAGCTCCTGGCCCGCCACCCCGGGCGGTGGTCGTCGTCGCGGCGGGCGCCAACGCCGGGTGGGTCCACGACCGCGCCCGCGCTGCCGGCCACCCGGTGCCGGCAGTCGCCCCGGCACCGGCCGGCGGGTAACAAGCGCCGAGGCCAGGGGGGGACGACCGATCGAACACGAGGGGGCCGTCCGCGTCAGCCCGGAGCTTTCCGGGGGGCGACATCTCGGTGTCACGGACCCCGGTCGAACGAAGGGGCGGCGCGGCGGATCGGACGGGGGCCGCCGGGAGCGGCGTGCCCCCGGAGAGTCGAGTGCGGTCCTCGCGTGGTTGGTCGGCGGCGGATCGGAACCCCCGGTCGGGAGGCCGGGGTGCGGGGCGTCGCCGCCGACCAACCACCGAACCCAAGACACCGGGTGAGCGATAACAGACGGGAAACCCAGGGGCGCGTGACTTGACCCGCCCACGGCTTCGTAGTCGAATAGCTCACCTGCCCGCCGGCCGGGGGCGCCGCCCATCACGGGACGCGTACCAGCGGCCGGCGTCATGTGCCGCGCGGGGTTCGGCCCGGCGCCGCGCTCTTACCGGCCGCCCTTCTTGGCCGCCGCTTCCGCGGCGGCCAGTTCCGCCGCGGCGTCGAGCCGGGCCACCTTCCGACTCAGGGCGTCGGCCCGCGTCCCGCCCCCGCGCTCGACTACGAGCTCCGTCAGCTTCTCGACCTCGGTGAGCAGTTCGACCCGCTCCCGGTACAGGGGGACGAGAGTGACCAGACCGGCACCCCGGCGGCGGGCCAGATCGATCTCCGCGTCGACCCGAGCCTCCTGGACCCCGAGCAGGTGCCCCTTGATCCCGCCGCCCAGGGTGTGGGCCGCTTTGATCCGGTCGAGATCGGCCCGGAGGGCGGCCGCCCACTTCTCCGCCCACACCGCCCCGGCCGCCGGGCCGCCGCGCTCTGCCGCCTCGTCGGCCAGCCGGCGGACCGCGGCCGCGGCCGCGGGGAGGTTATGGCACCAGCCCCTCGCGGCGTCCTGGAGCAGCAACTCGACCTGTTCCCGCCGGGCGGCGTGCGCTTCTTCCCGGAGACGGGCCGGGTCGGTGGTCGGCTGAGCGGCGACCAGCGACGCGGTGATGAGTCCGATCGCGCAGGCGATCTGCCACCGGGTCATGGAACACCACCTCACAGAGGGCAAACGGGGAAGAGGCTGGACTACAAGCTCGGCAGCGGCCGCCGCCCGGTGAGCTTGGCGTCCGAAATCACCTGTGAGGCGGCCGGCTGCTGCCGCGCCGGGTTCCCCACCGAACTCGTCACTCGACCAGATCGAGCCGAAGACCACCATGCGGCGGATACGATCATCGGCCGCGTCGTACCACTCGAGGACGGTTCGCGTGTGTAATAGGTTTCGGCTGAGCAGATCCCACTCCCGCACGTCCACCCCGGAGCCGCACGAGTAGAACTCGCACCACCCGGACGGCGTTCCCGCACCGACCCGCTTGGTGAACTGGCGATAGCTATCCGGGAGCCGTAGGCCAAGATAGTCCGCCGCGGTGTCCAATTCGGCGTCGGTCGGCACCG
>JAFKFQ010000367.1 GCA_017308215.1 bacterium
GTAGAAGAACTGGTAGTCGCTGGAGTAGAGCGGCCGGTACGGGGCCAGGAACCCGTTGTACCCGATGATCGTGTTCATCCGGCCGACCTTCACGTTCACCCCCCCCTCGGTGAGGATCGGGAGGTGGGCCGACAGGTACAGGTCGCGGAGGTCCTGGCCGAACCGCGGGTTGGTCACCGGGTCGCCGATGCCACCCTTGGCCGCGCCGAGCGCGGCGTTGGCGCCGGCGAAGTACCGGACGTTGAAGCCCCAGTCCCACTGGTCCTGCAGCAGCGGCTTCTGGAGTACCACGCCGAGATCGTTGAGTAGAAGTTCGTCGCCGAACCGGTTCTGCCGGGGCTGGACGGACCGCAGGCCGGGGCTGCCGGACGCGCCGGTGTACCCGCCCTCGACCCACCCAAACGTCCGGATCCCGCTGTCGCCGAACAGCCGCTTCAGGCCGAGGTCCTCCATCAGGAACCCGACCTCGTCGACCGGCGTGGGCCCGAACCGGGGCGGCGCGGGCGGCGCCGTCGGCCGGATGTCCTCGGCGATCTCGCGCGGCAGCGACTCGGCCTCCAGGCCGGTGGTAGGCCCCGGCCGCGGGGGGGCGGGGGCGGGCACGACGGGGCCGCCCGCCGGCATGGGTACCTCGCCGAGGACAGCACCGGGCACGGGGGCGGGGGCATCGAGCCGGGGTAGCACCTGCTGGGCGCGGGCGACCATTGCCCCCCCGAACAGCGCCGCAAGACCGCCTGCGACGACTGACATTCTGGTCATGCCGACGGACCTCAGAAACGCATGTGACCCCGGCGAGATGGGGGAACCGTTAGTGGGCGGAGGCACCGTCGCACCCTGGGCACCGCACTGGCGGCTCCCTCGCCCCGGGTGGGTTGGACCCTAACCACTGGTTCTCCGCCCCGTCGGCTGCTCGGCGGTCGAACAGTTCGATTCGTAAGGCAGCCGCAACCGGTTGCGGCCGCCGTTACGAATCGAACTGGCTTAGAACTTGAACAGGGCACTGATGGCGGCTGTCACCTGCGACCGCTCGGTCTGGGCACCGCCGGCCCCGTAGGCCGGGGCGCCGGCGAAGTCGCCGCGCACCTCCGGCCGGATCTCGAAGTACTTGACCGGGTGCCAGTTGCACCCGAGCGTCACCTCCGAGTAGTCGGTGCCGACCCCGGTCCGCGTGCCCCGGACGTCCCGGAACCACTCGGCCCGACTGATGACGTCCCACTCGCGGGTCAGGTGGAAGATCCCGATGGTGTACAGGCCGTACCACGACCCGGTGCCGACGGGGGTGTTGGTGTCCCAGCCGAAGTTGGACTGCACGACCTGTGTGAACTGCTCGCTCCAGGCGTGCTGGACCCGGAGCTCGACCATCGAGACGAAGTCGCCGTTGAGCCCGGGGGCCGCGAAGATCGCGTCCGGCCCGAGGTAGGTCGAGGCCGTCAGCCGGGTCCGCTGCTCGGTCGTGAGCCAGTAGTTGACCTGCCCGATGTAGCAGACCGAGTTGCTGCTCCGCTTCTCGAAGAACGTGTTGGCACCCAGCGTGACGCCGTTCCAGATGTCCAACTGGTCGTTGACGACCAGCTGGGCCAGGGCGCCGGTGAACGCGCCGTCCTGGGAGTAGAAGAACTGGTAGTCGCTGGAGTAGAGCGGCCGGTACGGGGCCAGGAACCCGTTGTACCCGATGATCGTGTTCATCCGGCCGACCTTCACGTTCACCCCCCCCTCGGTGAGGATCGGGAGGTGGGCCGACAGGTACAGG
>JAFKFQ010000544.1 GCA_017308215.1 bacterium
GACCGCCCCCGCGGACGCACCATGACAGTGCATCCCGCGCGGCAAACGGACTGGGGAGGAAGTCACAGTCCGGGTGTGTGCGCCGAATCCTGATACCTCGGCCGCGGTCCGGGCCGCGGCGGAGTCGGTGGGGCCACACCCGACACCTCGCCCCCAGTCTACCCGCCCCGTTGCCTGCCCGCGCCCGCCCGAGATTGCCACCCCGGGCGAGGCACGGCCGCCATGCTGGGGGCTCGCACCCGACATCGATCGACTTCCCGGAACCGATGACGTGTCTGGGAGAGAATGGAGTCATGCCACCCGTGACACGGTTTTCGCGTATCTGATGATCTGGATTGAGTTTCTGCACCGAGTACACACGGCGCGGGGAAAAATCTCACATCTCACGGAAGCGGTGTTGCTCGGCAAGGCTCTCTCCAGGTGACGGCTGTTCGCCGTCGGGAGTTGATCGATGCCGCCGTTCCCCGACTTCGCCCGCCAACTCCGTCCCGACGCAGCCGGTACTGACGACACCGAGTTGCTGCGCCGGTTCGCCGATCATCGGGATGAGGCGGCGTTCGAGCTGCTCGTGTGGCGGCACGGCGGGATGGTCCTCGCGACATGCCGGCGGGTGCTCGGCCGGTCGGCCGACGTCGACGACGCCTTCCAGGTCACGTTCCTCGCCCTTGCCCGCCGAGCCGGGTCGATCCGCACCGCGGCGGCGCTGCCGGGCTGGCTCCACCGCACGGCGCGCCGCGCGGCGCTGCGGGTGAAGTCCGCCGCGGTCCGGCGCGCCGAGCGCCCCGCGGCCGACGCCCCCGAACCGGCCGCCGACCCGGTCACGCCCGACGACCTCGGGCCGGTGCTCGACGAGGAGATCGACCGGCTCCCCGAGAAACTGCGGCGGGCGTTCGTGCTGTGCTACCTGGAGGGTGTCACGAACGAGGCCGCGGCGGTGCGGCTCGGCTGCCCGAAGGGGACGATCCTGTCGCGGCTGTCCCGGGCGCTCGAGCTGCTGCGCGCCCGACTGACGCGCCGCGGCGTCGTGGTGCCCGCGCTGCTCACACTCCCGGTCGGCGCCCCGCCGTCGGCCGCGACTGCGGCGGGAATCGCCCGCGCGGCGGCCGCGTTCGCCGCCGGTGCTGCCCCGCCCGAAGTTCCGGTTCACGTCGTCACGATCGCCCAGGGAGTACTGCGAACTATGCGCCTCACCCAGCTTCGCCCCATTGGACTGGTTCTCGCCCTGGCAGTCCTCGCCGGTGCCGGGCTCGCCGCGGCGGTCGGCCGGCAGCCCCCCGCCGACCCGCCACCTCCGCCCCCGGCGGCACAGCCGCGCCCGGTGGCGACCCCCGCGCCCGCCGCCCCGCGTCGCCTGGCGGTCGACAAACACGACTGTCCCGACGTGCAGCAGGCCGCATTTTCGCCGGACGGGAGGGTGATCGCCATCAGCGGGTCGAAGCAGGCGAACGCGGCCATCGAGGACGTACTAACGCTGTGGGACACGGCCACCGGGCGACACCTGCACACGTTCCGCGGCCGCGACGCCGGGGCCAACGGGCTCTGCTTCTCCCCGGATGGGACGCGGCTCGCCCAGCCGGTGACCGACGCCGGCGAGGTGATCGTGCGCGAGGTGGCGAGCGGGAAGGAACTCCGCCGGTTCGCGCACGAGGGGGTTTACGCGACCATGTTTTCACCAGAGGGCAAGTACCTGGCCACGACCGGCGGCGTGGAGGAGCCGAGGTCCACCGATGTCCACGTCTGGGACGTGGCGGCGGGAAAGCGCGTGTTCACCCCGGCGCGGGTGAAGGGTGAGACGTACCTGTGGGCACTCTTCGTCCCGGACGGCCGCCTCCTGGTCGTCACCGACACCTCGCGGCTGCGGTGGTGGAACCCGGCGACCGGGCGGGAAGACCCGCCGGTGACGCTGGCCGGCGAGGCGGGCCGGTACGCGGTGCCGGCGCGGGACGGCAAGTGGTTTGTCGGCACGCGCCCCGGCCGCCCCACGCTGTTCGACGGCACGACGGGACGAGTGGTGCGGACGTTCGGCAACGACGGCGACGTCTTCGAGTTCGCCAACTTTTCGGACGACGCCAGGACCGTGATTGCCACGGACAAGGCCGGGCGGGTGGTGGTGTGGGAGACTGCGACGGGCACGCAGAAGGCGACCTTCACCGTCCCGGGTGCCGACGCCGCGGGGAACGCGCCCTTCATCGGGTCCACGCCGAACGGCCGCCACCTCCTGGCGCAGTGGTCGCAGTCGATCGACGGCGGGCGGGACACGGTCCCGTGGGTGGCGGTGTACACGCCGGACGGTCGCCTCGTCCGCCGCGAGCGCGGCCTGTCCGATCTGGAGTTCGACGACGCCGGCCGGTCGGTGGTCGCGGTGACGCGCATCCCCTCGACCGACTACGCACCGCCGAAGTACGACGTGACCGTCCACGACGCCGCGGCGTGGCTCGCCGGCGGGGCGAAGAAGGAGTGACCGGTGGCTAACACTCCGCCGCGCCGTGTGTTCTACTGGTGTGGAGGAGGTAGAGTCGTGCACCCCGTTCGGCACCGTCGAGTCGGTCCGATCCTCACCGTTCTCGCCGTATCCGCGGGCGGGTTAGCCGTCGCCGACGCACGGCAACCCAACCCGCTGCGGCCTGCTGCCGAGGCGCCAAGACCACGGCAACTTGCTCTCGCGGAACGCGACAGTACATTCGTGTCGTTGGTGCAGTTTTCGCCGGACGGCACTCGCGTCGCGGTGTTCGGGGCGGATACGAAGGACGAAACGGACGTCATGGTGGTGACCCTGTGGGAGACCGCCACCGGCCGCCACGTCCGCACCCTGCGCGGGGCCGACGCCAACGGGCTGGCGATCGCGTTCTCCCCGGACAGCAATCGGTTCACGGTCGCGGGTGAGTCCGCCGTCGCCATTTTGGACACGGCTACCGGCAAGAACATCCGGCGGCTGAAGCGCAACGCGGGCGACATCCACTTCAGCCCGGACGGAACGCGGATCGCGACCACGGGTAACGACACTGGCCGTCTCCGCGTGTGGGACGCTGCAACCGGGCGGCAGGTGTACGCGATGAAGTTGTCCGGCGAGAACCAATTCCGTTGGGTCACATTCGCACGCGACGGCCGACTCCTGGCCGCGAGCACCGAGGGCGACCTACGAGTCTGGGACCCGGCCACCGGAAAGGAAGGGGCGTCGGTCCGGCTGCCCGGAGACCAAATTGGCTCCTTTGCACAAGGGCAGCAGCTGAGCGAAATCGTCACGCCGAACGGCGAGCGACTTCTGATGCGGAACAGCGCCCGGCCCCGTCTCGTGGACGTCACCGCGGGCAAGGAGCTACGGGCATTCGGCCGCGCCGGCGACACGTATTATGACGCCGCGTTGTCGCCGGACGGGAGCGAGGTGATTGCGAGTGCGGAAAAGGGCCGCGTGGTGATCTGGGACACCACGACCGGGGCCGAGCGTGTTGCCTTTCAGGGGTCAGAGCTCGACGCGGAGCAGTGGGCACCCGCCCGCTTTACCCCGGACGGGCGGTACGTCGTGGTGTACTCGGAGGACAACTCACCCCGCCGGATCCGGCCTCTCGTGTGGTCAGCCCTGTTCACGCGAGACGGACGTCTGGTACGACGATTGCGCGGGGTCAAGACCTTCGTCTTCGACCCGTCCATGCGGTCGGTCGCCGTCGTGACCGGCACGCCCTACGACAACCGCGACCTTCCGCCCGACAGGGTGACGATTTACGACGCTACGACCTGGCTCGCCGCCGGGGCGAAGAAGGACTGAGCGCCGGCCGCGTCCGTATCATGTCCCGCGGTTCCTTCCGCCGTGGGCCGTCCGATGCTCGACCCGATTGCCATGCTCCGCCCGCGCCGGGCCGTCACCGGCATGTCGGCGATTCTGCTCCCGTTCACCGACGCCGGCGACATCGACTGGCCCGGGTTCGACGCGCACGTCGCCCGCACCGCCGCCGCCGGGTTGATCCCGGCGGTCAACATGGACACCGGGTTCGGCAACCTCCTCGACGAGGCGACCAAGCGCGACGCGCTCGACCGCACGCACGCGGTCCTCGGCGGGGGGAAGTTTGTCGCCGGGGCGTTCGTCGGTGACGCGCCGGGGGCGGCGTTCGACCCCGATGCCTACGCCCGCGCGATGGCGCCGGTCGTGGACCGCGGCGGCACGCCGGTGGTCTTCCAGAGCTACGGGCTCACGTCGCTCCCCGACGCGGAACTGGTCGCCGCCTACGAGACACTGGGGAAGCACTGCGACGGGCTGATCGGGTTCGAGCTCGGCACCGTGTTCGCGCCGTTCGGCAAGATCTACTCGCTCGACGCCTACCGCGGCCTGCTCGGCGTGAAGAAGGTGCTCGGGGCGAAGCACTCGTCGCTCGACCGCGGGCAGGAGTGGGAACGGCTGCGGCTGCGCGACGCGGTACGGCCCGACTTCCTGGTGCTGACCGGGAACGACCTCGCCATCGACATGGTGGCCTACGGCAGCGACTACCTGCTCGGGTTGAGCACGTTCGCGCCGGACCTGTTTGCGAAACGCGACCGCTACTGGAAGGACGGCGACCCGCGGTTCCACGGGCTCAACGACGTGTTGCAGTACCTGGGGTTCTTCGCATTCCGCTCGCCCGTGCCGGCCTACAAGCACTCGGCGGCGATGTTCCTGAAGCTCCGCGGGTGGATCGCCTGTGACGACACCCACCCGCGGAGTGCGACGCGACCGGAAAGCGACCGCGAGGTGCTCAAGGGGATCGCGGAGATGTTGGGCGTGTAGTCGGGCAAGGCGAGCGGCGGGATCACGCCCGCCGGTCGCCCGAGTGGGGCGTCACTTCCGCTTCTTCCGCGGCCGCTCCTCTTCCTCCTCGTCGTCATCGTCGGCCCGGCGGCGGGCGGCGGCCTTGCCCTTCTTCCCCTTCTTGGCGGGCTTCTCCTCCGGCCGCGACCGCAGCAGCAACATCGCCAGCAGCCCGAGCAGCAGCAGCACGCCCGACCCGATGCCGATGTACAGCCCGAGGTTTGACTCCTTCGGCGCCGGCGTGGGTGTTGGTGTGTCGGGCGCCAGGGCCGGTGCCGGCGTACGCGGCATGGGCGGCGGGGTTTCCGCCTTCGGTGTCGGTTCGGGTGGCGGTGGGGCCGGCGTCGGCTCGGGCGGGAGTGGCGGGGGAGGGGAGGGCGGGGGCGGACTCGGCGCCACGCGGGCGGTCAGTGCCGTCGGGTCCACGATGAGGCGGCGCGACAGGTCGGGGGTCAGGTTCGCGCGCTTCAGGAAGAGGACGGCGAGCGCGGTGTTCAGCGCCGGGTGTTCGCCGTGGTAGCCGCCCTCCAGCCAGCTCCCGTCGGCCTGCTGGTGGGTGCAGAGAACCTCGGCGCCCCACTTGTACCAGTCCTTGCCGTCGAGCGTGTTCACGTCGTACAGCACCGCGATGCGCTCCAGCGCCCACAGGTAGTACAACCCGCCCACCTCCTTGTGCGTCGGCCGGTTGCCGACGAACCCGGTCGGCGCCCCGACCCGCCCGCCGAGCACCTTGAACGCCTTGAGGATCTTCGGGTCCTGCTCCGGGCGGGCGTTCTCGTTCTTGTCGAGGTCGAGCGCGTGGCCGATGGCGAGGCCGAGCAGGGCGACGCACGTCAGCGCGCTCGACCCGCCCGACTTCCCCTCGGACGAGTACGTGTAGCCCCAGCTGCCGTCGGCCGCCTGGCTGGTCTTGAAGCGCCGGTTGAGCAGTGCGAACGACCGCTCGGTCGGCACCTCGTGGCGGCGCGCCGCCCACAGCCCGATGGTGGCGAAGTGGGTGTTCGAGTTGTCGGTCGTGCCGTTGATCGCGGCGTCGGACTTCTTCTCCACGTCCGCGGTCGGCAGGCGGCCGTGGTCCACGTACACGGGCAGGCCGCGGAGCCCCTGCGGCAGCTTGCCGATCACCTTCCCCGGGTCGGCGGCCGGCTCGCTGGCCCCCTTCGCCGGCGGGCGCGGGCGGACGTCGTCGGACGCCTTGATGCACAACGCCAGCCCCGCCGGTCGCTCGCGGAAGCTCGGCGTCATCGTGGTCGCCGGCGGGTTCAACTGCTTCAGCGTGGCCATCATCTGCGTGGCGGACGACTGGTCCACGAGCGGCACCTTGTACGACCAGCCGCCGGTGCCGGTCTGGCCGGCGATGAGGCGCAGCGCCAGCCCCTGGATCATTTGCTTGTCCTTCTTCTCGCCCATCCGGTCGAGGAGGAGGATGGCGAGCGCCGCCTCGTAGGTGTGCTCGATCTTCGGGTAGGCGAGGCGGACGACCTGCGCGGCCTTCTGAAGCCCAGGGTCGGACGGCGGGATACCGGCCTCGATCAGGGCGATGCCGCACAGCGCCGTGTACCCGACCACCCACCCGCCGCCCGGGCCGACGTTCGTCCCTTTGCCCCACGACCCGGTGTTGGGGTGCTGTGTTTGTCGGAGGAAGCTGACGCCGCGGTCGACGGCCTCGTCGATGACCGCTTGCGTGAGCGCCCGCGCCTGGGCTTGGGGCGGCTGCTGTTGCTGATCGCCGCCGCGCGGCGGTTGGACCGCCATCGGCCCGGCCATCGGAACGGGTCGCGGCGGCTGCGCGACGGCCCACCCGGCGCCCGCGACGAGGCCGACGACCACGAGCGAGCGCGCCGCGACGCGAGCGCCGGCGGAGACCCGGGGAGGAGGCATGGCGCGGGCACCTGAACGGGCAAAGAGCCCCCGTGCGAGTCGGGGGTGGACAAACGACAGGTTGAATGAAGGGTAACCCGCCGCCGCCGTGCGGGCAAGGAGAAACCGGCCGGTGCTCAGTCGATCCCGGCGCCCACCTCGCCGCCGGCGCGGGAACCGAGGGCCCGCCAGCCGGCGCGGTCGATCCCGTGGCTGACGAATAGGACGCTCCCGTCACCGAGGCACACGTTCACCCCGCCCGTGTGGGCGCTCCGGGCGGCGAGGTGAATGTTCGATGTGGTCGGGAAGCTGATGCAGTCCAGGCCGGAATGGTTCGGCGGCACCGTATGAGTGTAGAATGTGTTGATGGCTGTTCCTGCGTGAAACTCAAGTCCGGCGCTATTATTGGTAGCTGCCGCCGCATCGCAGACGGCCGAGAGAGCCGCATCGGCCGGTAGGTCGGTGTACCGCGCGATCGTCGAGAACGCCGTCGCCGGTGGTACGACCGGCCAGGAGCCCAGGCTGACCTGGGTGACCGAGAACCGTCCGGCCGCGCCGGCGCCGCGGCGTATTTCGGCGAACAGAGACGTGTTTGTCATCCCGTCAATGATCTCGGTGAACCGCGTCTGCCTCCCGTGCGAAAACACCCCGGCGAATTGGCCGGGCTTGGTCGCACTCCCGCTCCCTTCCGAGGTGTTGGAGTGTAGGCCGAGGTTGGCGAAGTAGTTGGTCCGACCGGCCACCCCCGCGGGCGATCCGGCCGTCTCCGCGACCGTCGCGGACGAGGGATCGGAGGGGCACAACAGAACGGCGACGTCGCCGGCGCCGCGCGCGGCGTGGTTCGCCGTGTCGGTGACGGCCTTGTTCGTATCGAACAACTGGAGTCTCGGGGCCTGCTCCAAATGCGGCAGAAGGAGGATGCGGAACGGGACGTTGAACGTTACCGCTTGGACGCCGGGCGGCAGTTCCTGTTTCGCATCGTGATACCCGTGTGCCGCGAGGCCGAGTTGCTTGAGGTGGTTCTGGCACCGCGCCCGGGCCGCCACCTCGCGGACTTTCTGGACGGCGGGCAGGAGGAGGCCGATCAGGATGGCGATGATGGCGATGACGACCAACAGCTCGATCAGCGTGAACCCCCGTCCACGGGCGGGCATAGGCGACTCCTACAGGCCGAGCTCGGCAGTGCTATCGGTTGCCGGGCTCGGCCGCGAGTGTGGTACCGGACGATTCGATCGCGACTAGAGCCTGTTATGAACCCGCTTTAACTGCTTACACAGCCATAGTTTGCGCTGCATCATCTGGCAGGGCGCCCAGCCGCAAATCCAGTGCACTACACCACTTGCGGCGGCTGACCCGCTGAGTTCATAACAGGCTCTAGTCTTCAACAATCACGGGGCGGGGGGCAGCGAATCCCGAGTCGTTGCCCACCTCGAGATCATGACTCCCCGCGCCGGGGTCGGAAAGCAGGTTCGTGAACTCGGCCCACCAGAAGAAATATTGGCCGTTCGCGTCTTTCACCGACTCTTTGTAGTCCGCTTCCCGGTTCCCCAGCGAAACCGAACTGACGACCGAGTCCGTTCCCCCGAAACACATGAAGTACTCCCGCTCGCCTTCCTCAATCGGGTAGTTGGCCGGCGGGTACTCGAAGTTGGGGAGGTCTTCGGTGGGCGTGATCGCCCCCCCCCGTTGCACCTTGATCGGCTTCCTCGCGGTGTTCTGATTGCCGGTGAGGACGACGTCGCCGACAGTCACGGGGCTCACCTTCAGCTCGAACGCCTCGGGTGTGGCCGAGGTCGTCACGTTGCGGAAGATCGCGATCCACCGGAACCGCCGTGCCCGGAACAGATCCGGGAGGATGATCACCCGGATCGGGTCGATATCGATGCCGGGCTCAGATGATCGATTTAGTACGGGCTTAACAGTTTTAATGGCCTGATTTTCGATCCGCCGACGCACCATGCCGCCGGCGGCGAAGGTGTGGGGCATCGGCTTTTTGACGTCCTCGTTCCGACGGTTGGGCTGGCGGATCGTGATCCGGGGCATCGTGGGCTCCGATGTCGGTGGGGCTCAATCGCGTAGCGGGGTGACTGTCACGTTTCGGAGGGCCACTCCCCCTTGGTGCAAGTGCAGGCCGAGCGCGCCCCGCGGGGAGTAGTCGGGGGTGAAATTGGTCAGCCCGGGGTCGCCGGCGAACGGGGCTCGCAAGCGGGCGAGGGCCTTTGGCATGGCCCGCCGTACTTCCTCCACGGGCAAGGTCATACGGTCGCCGTCTAACACGGCAGTAACGACATCGGGCGTGACGGTCAGCTCGATATTATACCAGTGCCCGCTCCGCGTGCCACGGGTTACTAGACGCGACCCGGTGACAGCAGCGATCCCACACCCGTATGGCGTGGCGTTCGGCCGGTCGGCAGTCAACTCGGCGCCCAAATCCACGGCTGTGGTTCCCGGCTCGACCCCTAACCCACCCGGCTTCTCCTCACCGGGTTGGGTGACGAGGACTGTCGGACGGTCGGCCCCGTTGAACCAGAGGGCGGCGAAAAACTGGGGCTCGCGCGGCCCCGGCTGGGCTTGGTTGGCGAAGTAGACCCCCACTCGTCCGGCACGCTTCGACCAGTCGTGGCGGAGTTCGGCGGTTACGCGGTACCGCTCGACCATCGAGTCCGGGAGGAGCTCCAGCCGGGCGGCGTGGGTGTTGTGCTCCGACTCCACGCTCAGCACCCCAGTTCGGTCCAGGAAGACCCCTCGGTCGGCCGCCGACCCGGCCCGCCATCGGAACCACTTCGGCCACCCCTCCGGTCCGACCAACTCCGCCGGGCGGCCCGCCCGCAGTGCGGCCTCCAACTCCCGGCGGACGGCCGCGGACTCGCCGTTCGGGACCGCCGGCGAGCCCCAGTAGGCCGCGGCACCGAGGGTGGCGAGTATGCCCAACGCGAGACTCGCTACCACGGCGACCAGACCGGCCCGTCGGCGGGCGAACGCCGTCGCGCGGCCGAGCAGGGTCGGCGGGCGGGTGACCGTCGGCTCACCGGCGAGGAAGCGGTCGAGGTCGGCGGCGAGGTCGGCGGCCGTCGGGTAGCGCTCCGACTGGTCCTTCGCCAGGCAGCGCAGGCACACCGCTTCCAGGTCGGACGGCAGTCCCGGCGCCAGCGACGACGGCCGCAACGGGGTCTCGCGCTTCACCCGGTCCAGCACCTCCAGGTTCGTCCGCCCGGTGAACGGCGGGCTGCCGGTCAGCGTCTCGAACAGGATTGCCCCGAGGGCGTACACGTCGGTCCGGACGCCCACCTCGTCCATCCGGCCGGCGGCCTGCTCCGGGGCCATGTACGCCGGCGTGCCCAGCACCGCGTCGTCGGGGGTCAGCCGGGTGGCCGGGTCGTCGGTCAGGCGGGCCAGGCCGAAGTCGGCCACCTTGACCCGGCCGTCGGCGGCCAGCAGCACGTTGTTCGGCTTCAGGTCGCGGTGGAGCACCTTGTTCCGGTGGGCGTAGTCCATCGCCCGGGCGAGGTCGCCCACCAACTCGGCCGCCTCCCGCGCGGGCATCGCCCCGGAGCGGATGCGGCGGGCGAGGTTCCCGCCCGGCGCCCACTCCATCGCGTAGTACAACTGCCCGGCGTCCTCGTCGAAGTCGAAGATGCGGACGATGTTCGGGTGGTCCAGCCGGGCCACCGCCGCCGCCTCGGTGCGGAACCGCTGGCGCATCCCCGTCCGCCCGTCGAGCCCGGCCCGGATGGTCTTCAGCGCGACGACGAGCCCAAGCTCCTCGTGGCGGGCCTGGAACACCTCGCCCAGCCGGCCGCGCTCCACGGCGGCGATGACGCGGTACGGCCCGATCACCCTCCCCGGGTCGGTGTCGCCCCCGCCGGGCGACGGGGTGGCGCGGCCGACGGGGTCGGCGGTCTCGGCCTCGGCGTTCCAGGTCGCGGGATCCCGCGCGGGGGCGGGCGGGTCGGGCGCGGCCGGACCGGGGGCCGACGCCCCCGGCGGGTCGGGCACCGGCCCGCCGCGGAGGAACGAGAGCATGTCGTCCAGCAGCCGGTCGGCGGAGTCGGGGCCTGACGGGATGGACGGCGGGTCGTGCGGCATCGGGGTCTCCGGTCCGACACCAGCATAAACGAACCGCTC
>JAFKFQ010000545.1 GCA_017308215.1 bacterium
ACTTCCCGGGCGCGACAGTCCACATCTCCGCCGAGGAGCACGCCCGACTCGGGAGCGGGCACTGGCGCTACCTGCCGGTCCACTTCGTACACGGGCCGCGGTGGGAAACGCACGCCGCGTCTGCCGGCCGCTGGTTCGGGCTCGAAGCGCGGCCGCTCGACCTCGGGATCGACGCCGACGTGCGCCTTGTCCCGCTGTTCGGCCACACGCTCGGGCACTGCGGGGTCGCAGTCGGCGTCGGCGGGCGGTGGATGCTGCACGTCGGCGACGCCTACTACCTCCGCCCCGAGCTGTTCACCGACGACCACCCGGTCTCGTCACTCGCCTCGGCGCGCGCCGACGACAACGACCGGCGCGTCGCCGGCCTCGCCGAACTGCGCCGCCTCGTCCGCGACCACGGCGACGAGGTCGAACTGTTCGGCTACCACGACTTCGACGAATTCCCACCCGGGTAAGCGAGCCCCATGTACGTCCCGCCGCACTTCGCCGAGACCGACCCGCACGCGCTGCACGACTTCATCGAGGCGCACAGCTTCGGGCTGCTCGTGTCGCAAATCGACGGCGCGCCGTTCGCCACGCACCTGCCGTTCCTCCTCGACCGCGCCGCCGGCCCGTACGGCACGCTGGTCGGCCACGTCGCCCGCACCAACCCGCACTGGCACGAGCTCGCCGCCCGGCCGGCACTCGCCGTCTTCTCGGGGCCGCACGCCTACGTCTCGCCGACGTGGTACGAGGCCGAGAACGTCGTGCCGACGTGGAACTACGTCGCAGTCCACGCGACCGGGCGGGCCGAGCTGATCGAGGATCGCGGCGCGCTACTGGAAATCGCCCGTCGCAGTGTCGAACAGTACGAGTCGGGCATGCCGCGGCCGTGGCGGTTCGACGCGGGCACGACCTTCGTCGATCGGCTGCTCTCCCAGATCGTCGGCTTCCGCCTCACGATCGAGAAGCTCGAAGGGAAGTGGAAGCTGAACCAGAACCACCCCGCCGAGCGCCGCGTGAAGGTGATTCGCTCGCTGGAAGCGACCGGCGGCGCGGACGCGGTCGCAATCGCGGCGGCGATGCGGCGGGCGCTCCCAACGACGGATCAGCCGCGATAACCGGTGCTGCCGTCACAACCGTCCGCGTCGATCCGGGCTACAATCTCTCCACGCCCGTCGTCGCAGCAGTCCCCGCGGCAGTCGTGCGTGGGAATCGGGCAGAATGCCCGAATTGAACGAACTACGCCCGCCACCGCTACCGAAACTTACGATGTCACCCGATTAACCGGGAGTTCCCGTGATCCACGTCATCGCCACCATCCGCCTCGCCCCCGGCACGCGGGACGCCTTCCTCACGGAGTTCCACGAACTCGTTCCGCTGGTCCGTGCCGAGGACGGGTGCCTCGCCTACGGCCCGACCGTGGACGAGCCCACCGACCTCGCCGTGCAAGACTTCGCCGGCGACGACGCGGTGGTGGTCGTGGAGCAGTGGGCGAGCCCGGCGGCGCTCGGGGCGCACACCACCGCGCCGCACATGGCCGACTACCGCGTTCGGGTGAAGGACTACGTCCGCTCGGTGTCACTGCTGGTGCTGCGGCCGGTGTAAATCCACGTGGTTCACCACGTATCGTCCGAACTCCCGACCGGTACCTACGGTCCGCCTTCCCCAGATTGCCACATCTTCGCCGCCCCGGCAGTCCGGGGGTTCAAGGTAATTCACACCGCCGGTCGAAAACCACACAGCCACGGGAACCCGGGGGAGCCGGGTTCCTGACACGGGCCGCACCACCGATCCGGTGGGCGAGCGCGTGTGGGCGACAGCCTAAGCCGCCCCATACCTGTAGGTCACGGACGACCCATGCTTACGTCTCTGTTGCTGACGACCGCTATCACATCTGCCGGCCAGCCGCCGGCCGGCTACTACCCACCGGGGGTTCTCCCCACCCGACCGGTGCCGGTGCAGATGGCCCCGCGCGGCGCCTACCAAGTGGTTCAACAGACCCCGCCCGGCACCCTCCCGATGACCGCCCAGCCGGCCCCGATGCCGACGACCCAGAAAGGTGACGGGAAGGACTTCCCTGGGACCGAGAGCCCGACCGAGCAACCACAGGACAAGGAAGCCGAGGAGGACAAGGGTCCACCGCAGAAGTACCTCTTCGAGCGGACCATCGAGGGAACCCGGTTCGGCGAGATCCTCAACAACCGGGGCATCCGCATCTACGGGTGGACCGAACTGGGCTACAACGCGAGCACGGCGAGCGGGAGTAACGCGCCGGTATTCGAGAACGACCGGGCCAACGAGTTCCAGCTCAACCAGAACTACGTGGTGTTGGAGAAGGCGATCGACAGCTCCAAGGACGAGTTCCAGTGGGGCTGGCGGACGGACTGGATCCTGCCCGGAACCGACGCCCGGACCACGGTGGTCCGCGGGCTGTGGGACGTGCAGCTGCGCAACAACAACGGCGGCCCGCAGCTCTACCCGATCGACCTGTTCCAGGCCTACGGCGAGGTGTACCTGCCCGGCATCGGCCAGGGGACCACGGTCCGGCTCGGGCGGTTCGCCACCCACTGCGGGTACGAGCTGGTGCAGGCGGTCGACACCCCGTTCGTGAGCCGGTCGTACATGTTCCAGTACAACCCGTTCACCCATACCGGCGTGTGGGCGCTGACCAAGCTGAGCGACGACTGGACCGTCGGCTACGGCCTGGCGACCGGCACCGACACGTTCCTCGACGCCCCGACCAACCGCCCGACCTTCCTCGGTAACATCAAGTGGGCGCCGAAGGACGGGGACACGAGCATCGCGTTCAGCACGGTGGTGACGAACCCGAACTTCATCCCGTCCGAGAACTTCCAGCTGTACAACTTCTACGGGTTCGTGGTCACCCACAAGGTCAGCGAGAAGCTGACCTACGTCCTGGACACCGCCTACAGCCACATGGGGAACTTCTCGACCGACAACGGCGACGGAACCCGCAACCAGGTCGGGTTCGTGAACTGGTACGGGGCGGCGAACTACCTGATCTACGCCCACACCGACACCCTTGCCAGCACCCTCCGGGCGGAAGTGTTCGAAGACGCCCAGGGGGCGCGGACCGGGTTCAAGGGGCTGTACACCGAGCTGACCTACGGCGTCGCGTGGAAGCCGTGTCCGGGGCTGATCTGCCGCCCGTACGCCCGGTACGACAACAACAACCGAACCCAGGTGTGGGAGGGCAGCCAGAACCTCTTCACCGGCGGCCTCGACGTCATCCTGCGGTGGTAAGCCCAAAGGACAGCGGGCGGTAGTCGGAGAACAGAGAGACCCGGGAGCGAATGCCCCCGGGTCTCTCGCTTCTACTGTCCTCTGTACGCCGCCTTCTGCCCGCTTCAGCTCGGTAGCCGCCACAACTGTACCGGCGAATGGTTCTGCGGATAGTCGCCGCCCTGGCCGCGGACGCGGCCGTTGCCGGCGCTGTTGGCGTTCGTCAGTGCTGCGGCCAGTTTCGTCCCGTCGGCGGTGACGGCGACGCTGTGGACGTTGGGCTTCGGCACCTGGAAGAATGGCTGGGCGTCGCCGGGCTTGAGAAAGAACACCTTCCCCTGCCCCGGCTGGCCGCTCGTACAGGCGACGACGTACCCGCCCGGGTGCCACGCCAGATCGGTGACGTACCCCTCCGCCGGCGCCCCGCCCTTCCACTGCCACAGCCGCTTCCCGCTCGGGCGGTCGAACGCGATCATCAGCGGCGTACATTCGACGAACCCGCCGGTCTTCGGCTCGGCGCCGCCGACCACGAGTGTGCGGCCGTCGGGCGTGACGAGCAGGCAGCGCACGCCGCCGACGTCCTGCACGCGGTCGAGGCGGTGGAGTTCGCGGGCCTCGAAGGTGCGCCCGGCACGACCACCGGGTGCCTCGAACTCGCGCACGACGCCGAACAGGTCGCCGGCGAGCACCGCCTTGCCGTCCGGCGCGAAGCCGACCGAGAGCACGTCGGCGGTCGCGTTCGCCTCGCCGGTCTTGGTGCCGGTCCGCGCGTCCCAGAAGCGGACGAACCCGTCGCGCCCGCCGGTGGCGAGGAGGTTGCCGTCGGCCGTGACCGCGACCGCCCGCGCCCAGCCGGCGTGCGCGGTCTCGACGGTCCAGAGTTGCCGGCCATCGGCGTCGCGGGCGGTGAGCCGGCCCCAGCTGTCGGTCGTGACCAGCGCCGAGGTGCTGAACACCAGCCCGCTCACCCACCCGTTGTGGCCGTCGAGCGCGGGGAGTTCGGTCGGTGCATCGGCGGACGTGTCCCAGCGGCGGACCTTCCCGTCACACCCGGCGGCGGCGAGGACGCGACCGTCCGGCCGGAACCGGAGTCGGGTGAGTTGGCACGGCGGAACCAGCGGACGGCCGAGTTCGACGGGCTTGGTCGGGTCTGGCATGGGCATGGTGCGGAACTCCGGTACATAGCGGCCGGCTTGCCGGCCGTGCCTGGAGCAATGCCAACGCACGGCCGGCAAGCCGGCCGCTATATACGACTCACGCCAGCACGTCCGTGACCGGCGTCATCTCCTCGTGGGCGATCGGCAGCGGCTGGCCGGCGTTGCGGAACTGCGTCGTCTCGGGGTCGATCCCCAGCGCCCGCCACCAGGTGTGGAACAGCGCCCCGATGTCGTGCGGCTGCGTCGCCACGTCGGTGCCGGTCGCGTTCGTCGCGCCGGCGACCACGCCGCGCTTGATGCCGCGGCCCGCCATGCACACGCTCCACGCTTCCGGCCAGTGGTCGCGGCCGACGTGGCCGTTGATCCGCGGCGTGCGGCCGAACTCGGCCATCGCGATAACGAGTACGTCGTCGAGCATCCCGCGGTCGTGGAGGTCTTCGATGACGGCGGCGAACGGCTGGTCGAACTTCGGGTGTTGGCTGAGCGCCTGGTTGAAGTGGTCGCCGTGCGAGTCCCAGCCGTAGCTCGTCACTTTTACGAACGTCACGCCGGCTTCGAGCAGCCGGCGGGCGAGGAGCAGGTGACGGCCGAGGTCGTGCGTGCCGTAGCGCTGCTGGTCGCGCGCGGGGAGGCGCGACAGGTCGAACAGCTCGACGCGCCGTTGGAGCTGCGCCGCCATCTCGAAGGCGTAGCTGTTCGCCTCGGTGTGCTCGGGGCGGCGGCCGGCGGCGTAGCGCTGGTCGGCCAGTCGGCGCAACGCGTTCCGCTCGTCGTCCGCGGCGGCGTCGAGGCCGGGCGGGCGGAGTAGGTTCTCCGGCGGGCGGCCGTCGCCGAGCGCGAGCGCGCCGTAGCGCGGGCCGAGGAACCCCGCGTCCTTGTAGATGAACCCGCCGTTCATCGGCTTCACCCACACGTAGGGCGGAAGCCCACTGTCGCCGGCACCGGCGAGCTTCGCCACCGCCGACCCGAAGTACGGGTAGACGACGCCGCGGTTCTTCGGGTCGCCGCGCTGGATACGGTCCACGCCGGCCGAGTGCGAGTTGTCCTGCGTGCTGACGCTGCGCACGACCGCCAGCCGGTGCATGACGCGGGCGGACTGCGGCAGCGTTTCCGAGATGTGGACGCCGGGGACGCTGGTCGGGATCGCCCGCAGCGGCCCGCCGAACGGCGTGTTCGGCTTCGGATCCCAGCTTTCGAGCTGGCTCATCCCGCCGTCGAGCCAGATGAACAGCACCTGCTTGCGCCGGCGGCGCAGCTCCTGCGCCACCGCCGGCGTGCAGAGCCCCGCGAGCCCGGCGCCCGCCGCCCCGAGCCAGCGGCGGCGCGAGACGCGGTGGTCGGCGGGCGTGCAGAGCGGGCGCATGACACGTCTCCGGGCCTACTTCTTCGGCGGCGCCAGCTCCAGCGTCGCCGTCTCGTTCAGCTTGACCTCGGCGGTGCCCGACAGCTCGCCGAGGCGTGCCTCATAGCGGCCGGGGGCGACGCGGTCGAACCGGGCCACGCCGTCGCGCACGTCGGCGTCCAGCTCGATCACCGACGCCGCCAGACCGAACAGCTCCGGCGGCACCGGGGCGTCGTCGGCCGGGACGAGTAGCACCTTGCCGGTCGCGCCGGTCGGTGCCTTCACCGCCAGCTTGCCGGCCTTCCCCGGGTCCACCGCCAAGTCGAGGGTCAGCTTGCCGTCTGCCGGGAGGGTCACCCAGCGGGCGGCGGGCGGGGTGTCGGCGACCGTGGCGAACACGAGGTACTTCCCGGCCGGCAGCCGCGTGTGCTCGTACCGCCCGGCCTTGTCCGGCGCGTCGGCCGCGGCGTACTGCGTGGCCCGCGGCTTCAGGTGCGCCGACCACCCGGACAGCCCCTTCCCCGCGAACGGCATCTGGAGCGAGTCGAACACGTCCGCCTTGCCGACGTACCCGACGCGCACCTTCGTCTCGGCCGTCGCGCCGGCGACCGTCACCGCGCCCTGCACGAACGGCACCTCGTCGGCGCCCGGCGGTTCGCCCGCCGGGCGCACCCAGTCGGCGGTGAACGTACCGGCGAGGAAGTCCTTCACCTGCGAGTCCTTCTCGTCCGCGGGAAGGCTGAGGTACACCTTCCCGGGCACGCTCCCCTTCTCGCGCTTGCCGAGCTCGAGCGTCAGCCCGAACCCGTTGGCGAACTCGACCACCTTCTTCTCGCTCGCCACCTCGACCGCCACGACCGGCAGGTTCGGCCCGGCCGCGTCGTCCGGCTTCACGACCACCTTCACGCCGGCGGCGGCGGTCTTCGCCAGTTCCGCGGGGAGCTTGATGGTCAGCACGTGCGTCGGTGGCCCCTCTTTTCCATACGCCCGGAACGTGAGCGTGTCGGCCTGGAACTCCGCCTGCGGGGCGAACGCCGCCTTCCCGAGCGATCCCGCTGCCGGCGCTGTGGGTATCTTGTGCTTCGCCGGGTCGAGCTCCCACGCGGCGGGGGTTGGGGGCGGGGGCGGCAGGGTTGTCGTGTCGCCCTTCGCCGGCGTCGGTGGGGGCGGCTGGGGTTGCGGTTGTGGCGTCGGTTCGGGGGTCGGTGTCGGCGTGAGCGGTGTTTTGGGTTCTGCGGGGGTCGGCTTGTCGTTCCCGCCGCAACCCGCCACCAGCGCGATCAACAGCACCCCACACAGCGTCCGCATCGGTCATCTCCGGCCTGGAGTCGGGTGGGCGTCCCCCCGTACCGGGACGATTCTAAAGCACCGCGGCCGGGTGGGACCAGACCGGTCAGTGGTTCACCCCGAACTCCATCGACGCCACCAGCGCCCACGCCAGCCGGCCGACCGCCGCCGGCCGGCCACCCGCGTGCCGCGCCAGCAACTCGCGCACGGTCTGCGCCTCCGCCGCCGTCGGGCGGCGCGTCAGCACCGTCAAGTACAGTTCATCCGCCACCTGCTCGTCAGGCAGAGCTGCGAGGCGTGATACGAGACTTCCCGGCGCCGGGTCGAACAGCTTCAGCACGGCCGGGTCGTGGAGGACGAACAGCGCCGCCCGCAGCGACGGCGCGATCTCGTCCTCCGGGTCGCGCGACGGGTTGTCGAACGCCTTGTGGAACTTCGCCCGCAGTGCCTCCGCCGCCTTCGCGTCGGCGCCGGTCGCCGCCACCGTCGCGTTCAGCAGTTGGTCGGCGGTCAGTCTCTTCTCAATCGCCGTGCCGAAGTACCACGGGTCACTCATAACCGCGTCCGCGGGGAGGCGGCTGGAGCGCTGGTATGCCCTCGTGCGCACCAACTCGCCGATCAGCCACTTCAGGTCGAACTTGTGCGTCACAAACTCGTCGGCGAGGAGGTCGAGGAGTTCCGGGTGCGAGCCGGGGTTGCGCGCGTGGTGCATGTCGAGCGGGTGGACCAGCCCGCGGCCGAGCAGCGCGAACCACACGCGGTTGACGATGTTCCGCGCGAAGTCGCGGTTCTCCGCCCGCGGAATCAGGTCGGCGGCGGCGGCGAGCGTGCGGAACTTCGGTACGCCCGGGCTGTTCGTCTTGCGGTCCGGCGGCTCGGCGAACTCCTGACCCTTCGGGAACGTCGGGATGTCCAGCATCTTCCCGCCCGGCAGCGCCGGCGCCGTCGCCATCGCCACCTTCGTGAACACGCTGGCGAACGCGAGCTTCTCCGTCGTCAGCTTCTCGCCGACGTGCAGCTTGGCGGCGTTGACCAGCGTGGCGTTGCGGAAGAAGGCGTGAAGCCCCTGGAAGTCCTGCTGCTTGTAGTCCTCGACGAACAGGTGGTCGTGGCACTCACAGCACTGGAAGTTTTTGCCGAGGAATAGCCGCCCCACGTCGCGCGTCAGCGCCGAGTGATCGACCGGGTTCTGCCCGTAGTTTTCGAGCCGCTTCGCCAGGAAGAACGCCGCCCCGAGCGTGTCCGGGTTCTTCGGGTCGGCGCGGAGCATGTCGCGGGCCATCGCGTCCCACGGCGTATTCGCGGCGAACGACTTCTTGAGGTACGCCGTCCATTCGGGGTGGTCGCCGAGTCGTTCCATGAGCGCGCCGTGGAACAGGTCGGTCATCCGCTCCGCATACGTCGGCGCGGCGAGGAGCCTGTCGAGCAGTTTGTCGCGCTTCCGCGGGGCGGGGTCGGCGAGGAACGCTTTCGCTTCCGCCGCCGTCGGAATCGTGCCGGCGAGATCGAGCGTGGCACGGCGCAGGAACTCGCCGTCGTCGGCCGGAGGTGAGACCTGAGCCCCGTCGGCCTTCGCTTTCGCGTCGACGAGCGCGTCGATCCGCGGCGCGAGGTCGGCGCGGGCGTCGGCGACGACGAGCGCGACGGCGGCCAGCACGGCCACAAGACGGGGCATGGGAAAGGCTCCGAGGCAGCGGACCGACGGAGGCGGGAGGCGCGGTGGGGGTGGGACTCCGATCGATTCAAGTCTACCCCCACGCCCGTTCGCCCGGAAGTGAAAATGCCCCAGCGGCCGGCCCGACCGGCGCAGTCACCGTGCCCCGGTGGCCGGCGGAAGTCGTTCGACCCGCAGCGACGTGACCGTATCCGTTCGCGACCGCCACCGGAACGCTCCGTTGGGGAGTTCGGCCTCGTAGTCCAAGATCATCCGCATCGTCGTCGCGCCGGCGTAGTCCGGGCTCGACCCATCTACGCACGAAACGTCGTGCATGACGACCCCGATCGAACTGTCGCCGCGCAGGCTCAACGGCGGGACGCCGTGGAGGACCGTGAGCGGGGCCTCGGCCCGGACGAGTACGTCCGCATACACCGCCCCGCCCTTGCGGTGGACCGCCAGCAACTTCCCGGATGCTTTCGCCCGCCCGCGGTCGTACCCGAACTCATCCGCGGGGAGCACGTAGGGCCACAGTTTCTCGGCCAGGTTCCACGACTGGCCGGGTGTCACCGGTCCCGGCGGGCGTGGGCTCGGACAGCCGGGCAAGCCGCCGCCCGGCGCGTCCTCGCGCTTCGTGTTGAACTCCCGGTCGAGTTCCTCGAACCCCGGCCCGGGTACGACCGTCCCGTCCGGCCGGGTGAAGCCGAACCGACCACCGCCGAATTCGATCAGCACCGTCATGCCCTCCAGCGGCGACCGGCTGACGGCCTCTCCCTTGACCTCAAAGTTCTGCTCGTACACCCGGCGGTACTTCGACACCCGTCCGTCGGCTGCCGCGATCACGTCCTGGGTGTACACGATCGTGCGGGTCGTCCGCTCGACCCGCTCGTCCTTTTTCCCCGCCTGGTCTTTCGTGGTCGTGCAGTCCGAGTCCGTGATGTTCGTCACGCGGACCCGGTCACCCGTCTGGTAGACGTACTCCTTGAACGTAATCGGATCTGCCGAGCTCGCCGACCCGCAGACCGTGAGAACTGCCACCGCGACCGTCGCACGCAACATGTGAGCCTCCGGTGCTCGTGAGCCAGAACGGCGGGCAGCATACCCAACCGGGCGGCGGCGGTCTATGAATCGTGTGTCCGCCCCAACTCGCAGGCCGCCGATGCCCAACGCCACCTTCACCCGCCGCGCCGCGGTGCCGGCGTCTGCCGATGCGGTGTACGCCTGGCACGCCCACCCCGGCGCGTTCAGACGGCTCACACCGCCGTGGGAGACCGCGGAGGTCATCGGCGCCGAGGGCGCGTTTGGTACACCGGGCTACCGCGTGCGCGTCCGCACCACGCTCCTCGGGCCGGTCGGCACGACGATGCTCGTGGAGCACCCGACGTTCACCCCCGGCCACGAGTTCCGCGACGTACAGTTGACCGGCCCATTCGCCCGCTGGGAGCACACCCACCGCTTCCTCCCGGACGGCGACGAGCGCTCGGTCCTCGAGGACCACATCGAGTACCGCCTGCCGCTCGGGCCGGTCGGGAGGCTATTCGGGAGCGGAACAGTGCGGCGCCGGCTAGAGGCGATGTTCGCCTACCGCCACGTGCTGACGGCAAGCGACCTTCGCCGCCACGCCCTGTTCCGCGGCCAGCCGCGGCTGCGCGTCGCCGTCACCGGCTCGCGCGGGCTGCTCGGGTCGGAACTCGTCCCGTTTCTGACGTGCGGCGGGCACACGGTCGTGCGGTTCGTCCGCGGAGAGGCGAAGAGGCCGCCATTCGACGACGGCACAGAGTCGGTGGCGTGGAACCCAACGGCACCGGTCGATCCGGCGGCACTGGCGGGGTGCAACGCGATCGTCCACCTCGCCGGCGACAACATTGCCGACGGCCGATGGACGGAGAAGAAACGCCGATCGATCCGCGACAGCCGCATCATCCCGACTCGCCTGCTGGCGGAGGCGGTGGCGAAGCTGCCGGACGATCGGCGACCACGGGTGTTCCTATCGGGTTCGGCGCTCGGCTGGTACGGCGACCGCGGCGACGAGGTGCTGACCGAAGACTCGCC
>JAFKFQ010000253.1 GCA_017308215.1 bacterium
GTACTTCGCCCTGATCTATAACGCCTCGCACAGCGCGTCGGGGATGGGTGTCTATTCCGGGTGGGTGTTCTGACGCTGGGCCGAACCCGGCGCTGCAGCAGACGGCGGGGGCATGTAGGCTTTTCGTGACGCATCGCTCACTCGGCCCCAGCCGCTGCTGAGCTCGATGTTCGGCGGCTTTGGAGTCCGCGTGGTGGCAAAGGAAAAATGGATCCCCGCTGACTGGTTCACCGAGGAGGTGTGGCTTACCTCGACCGATGCGTTCTCCATCGGTCAGGGGCTGCAGAGCCTTGTGCGCGAAGGCTGCTCTTTGATCTCACTACGCAAGGTGTCACTGTTCGAGGTGGCATGTGCCCGGCGCGTTGCCCACTTGCTGTCGAGCGAACTGAGCCGCCGGACGATCGATCTGGCCGAAGCCGCGGCCGACGCCCCGAGAGAGTTGGCAGGCGTTGACCTTCCGATTTACGCCGAGATCTACGAGGAGTTGAAACGGTACGGCCCCCCGCCTGAGTGCCCGCCGAAGCCCCCTTTGGACCCACTGATCGAAGCAGGATTAGAGTTGGCGGCCAACCTTGCAGAGCCGACGCGGTTTGACTTGGACCAGCGAGTGAGGGAGATGATCGGAGGGTGGTCAGAAACCGTGGCCGGCATCGCGGCGGGTAGACCTTACTCGCCCGCTGAGGTGGCATCAGAGTTCCCGCTCTTACACGATATCTTCGGGAATCCGTTCCGCCCTGTTGTCTTCGCTACGGCGTGGCGGACCGAAGCAGTGGTGGCCCTTGCACGCGGGATGTACGAGGCGCGAGACTTTACTCAGATGCCTGTCCTCGCTGATGCGCTCGACGACGCCGACTGCACGGACCCCGATATTCTTGCCCACTGCCGAGGTGCCGGCCCGCACGTTCGGGGTTGTTGGGTGGTGGACCTCGTACTCGGCAAGGGGTAGGCAGGGGGCCGAACCCGTCACTGCAGCAGACGGCCGCCTCAATGGCGATTCGTGCGGGCAGCGCCCACGGCGGCCGCTGCTGAGCTTGGTGTTCGGCCCCGGAGGCACGTGGTGGCGGAAGCCCTTGCTGAACTCCGCGAGTTCATCGCCCATCGCGTGCAGGAAGGCTTCGAGTCGGCGCACGAGATCGCTGAGAACGCCCACGACTGGGCTTACGACAAGTACGAGCGGGACGACCTCCTCCCGGAAATCAAGCGCCTCACGGCGGAGGCGCTGGCGGCGCACCGAGCCGAGCAAGCCGGGTGGGGGCCGACGACGGACTGCGACCGCCTGGACGAAGCGTTCGCCGCGCTCGATGCGCGGGGCATCGTCGCCCGGCAGGACTTCAGTTGCTGCAACAACTGCGGGTTCGCCGAGATCTGGGACGAGGTCGCGGAGGCCGAGAAGCGGCGCCCGGTCGAGGGGTACGTCTTCTACCACCTCCAATGCACCGAGCGGGCCATCAAGACCGGACAGCTGCTGATGGCCTACGGGTGCATCGAGGAGGACCCCGAGGCATTCCAGCGGGTCGGCAGCGCGGTCGTCGCCGAGCTCCAGCGCGTCGGCCTCAACGCCTCCTGGGGCGGAACGGCCGAACATCCGATCGTGGTCGAGGGTATGGTCTGGCGCCGGCTCCGGGCGTAACGACCGGCCGAACCCTACGCTGCACCTGACGCCGGCCGCATATTAGCTTGCTCGTGAGTGACAGCGCACTCGGCGGCCGGCGCCGGTGAGCTTTTAGTTCGGCCAC
>JAFKFQ010000254.1 GCA_017308215.1 bacterium
CGGAATCTCGATCTTGCACCAGCCGATGTCCACGTGGGTCGCCTTCCCCTCGTGGACGAAGATCTTGGGGTGCCGCGAGTACACGACGAACCGGCCGTGCTTCTCGTCCTGCACGAGGCCCGCCTGCCGCAGCACACCGAGGTGGTGCGAGACGTTCACGATCTCCACGTTCAGCAGTTTGGCCAGCTCCGTCACGTTCTTCGAGCCGGTGCGCAGGCACTCGATGATACGGATGCGGTTCGGCTCGGCGATCGCCTGGAGCATCTCCGCGCATTGCTTGGCCGTCTTCGGGTCGGTCATGGGAAGAATCCCCGGAATCGAGAATGGTGGGACTGGGCGGCCGCTCCCGGGGCGACCGCCGTCTGGCGAGGGCGATGGAGGCCGGCAGGCCCCTACGGCGACATGGCGTTGGACCGCAGGGTTATTTAATCATCATACTTAGCGGCGGGCGGGCGGGCGGGCAAGTGCGCTTTATAATTCTTTTTTCCGAAGGGATGACCACACATTCCCCGGACAGCAGAATTGTAACGATCCTTACCCCGGTGCCACCGCGGCAGTGTGAAGCCTGTTACCGTATTCTACTTCGGAACGAGGCGGGGCTTACAGAGGGGCATGCAAAAGGGGATAACGGTCTCAGCTTTTCCGCCCGCACCACGCCGCGCCGCACGGCGGGCCGTCGCCGCGGCAGTTGGTAGCGGGGGCGTCCTTGACCCGCCCTTGTGCCGGAAGCCCAATCAGGCGGCGGACTTCCGCTTTCCCGCAGGCGGGGCAACGGGTCGGCTCACCGCTCGCCCGCGTGACGAGGGTGTCGAAGACGTGGTCGCAGGCGTTGCAGCCGTATTCGTAGAGTGGCACGAACTACCTCCGGCGCTTTTTGTAGTGCTCCCCGGCCCGAAAGAGGAGCTCTCGTTCCTCGGGGGTCAGGCTCTCCTGGCCGTGCCGCGATACCTTTTCCAGCAGCCGATCGACCCGTTCGTCGAAGCGTTCCTCGGGTGGTCGCGGGGCCGGGGGTTCTTCGGTGTCGGAGTTCTCGTCGGCGTCGTCCGACGGAACGACTCGGAGTCGCGGTTGGGAGCGGGCCTTGTTCCGCCCGAAACTCCCGCCGGGCGGGAGGAACGACGTGAGGCGCAGGTTGCCCAGGTAGTAGATCGCGCCGAAGAGCGCCCCGCCGAGGTGAACGACGTACGCGACCGGTTCGTTGCCCACCCGGCCGCCGAGCGCGCCGAGGACGTCGAGCACGACGTACAGCACCACCGCGGCCCAGATCGGCATCGGGATCACGAACATGACCAGAATCTGCTGCCGCGGGTACAGGAACGCGAAGACCACGAGTGTCGCCGTCACGGCACCGCTCGCCCCGAGCACGGAGACCCACGGGGCCAGACCGGCGACCTGGGCGGCGAGGTTCACGAGGTTCGCGAAGACGCCGGCGGTGAGGTAAAAGGCGACGAACTCCTTCGGGCCGTAGCGATCCTCCAACTGCCGCCCCGCCCACCACAGCACGATCATGTTGAAGACGATGTGGAGTAACTGCCGCTCGGAGTGCAGGAACACCGACGTGAGTAGCCGCCAGACCTGCCCGTCCAGGATCAACCGCGGGTCGTAGACCGCCCATTCCGTCAGTCCGCCGCCGCGCGCGTCGCGGGTGAGGAGCTGCCCGAACCACACGGCGACGGTGATGCCGACGAGCCACGGGGTCGCACCGCGCCCCCCCCAGCCGCCCCAGTTC
>JAFKFQ010000255.1 GCA_017308215.1 bacterium
CGAGCTTCGGCGGGACGGGCGGGCGGGCCGCCTTCTTGCGGGCCAGGGCGGCCTCCAGGCTGTCCTCGACGAACCGCTGGCGGACCCGGGCGACGGTGTCGGTGCTCACCTCGACGGCGTCGGCGATCCGGTCGTCGGTCCAGGCCGGGCCGCCGGGGGCGGCATCGGCCTTGAGCAAGATGCGGGCGTGGGCGAGCTTCTGGGCGGCGGCCTTCCCGGCGGCGATCAGTTCCTTGAGGGATCGCCGCTCGTCGGCGGTCAGGGTCACCTTGTACTTCTTCACGGGTTCCTCCCGAAGTCGTGATGACTTCAGGAGTACCGGGCCGGAATGTATCCGCAAGTCAGCAGTGGCGGTCTACTAGTGCTTCCAGAAAGGTCGCGTAGTCATCAAGGAACTGAGCCCACCCGGCAGCCAGGACGCACTTGCTGAATTCGTCCCGGCCGAAATTGATCACCTGCCCGACCGTTCCGGCCGATCCGGGGCCAAGTCGATTCCCAGGTAGTTGCCGTTCCGGTCCGCCGCCAGAGGCACCCAGCCAGGGTTCGCATACCCGAGTGTGATCGCGTCTGGCGGTTCCGAAGCCCAGCGGTGCCGGAACAGCTCACTCCCGTCCGCCTCCCTCCAACTTGCCCACTCCTCGGCGATCCCGGCCGCCGCGAGAAGGGCGTCGTTGAAGACGAACAGCGAGCTGGTCCCGTTGTGGATCTCCAGCGACTCGCGGACATCGTCCGGTAGCACCTGCCCGATGCTCCGCTCGGCCGCCGCTATCTCCTGATCCGACGCGCCCGGGTTGAGCTGGCCGAGCAGCCGAGGGTGATGCTGCTTGCACCAGCTCTCAAGGCGAGTCCACGCATTCCGGGCAGCGGCTGCCAACTCGCTGTCCATCCGTCACACCTCCTGGGGCCGAACATCGAGCTCAGCAGCGGCGGGGGCCGAGTGAGCGATGCGTCACGAAAAGCCTACATGCCCCCGCCGTCTGCTGCAGCGCCGGGTTCGGTGTGTCTTTGCCTGTTGGAGTTACGCCACCTCGTCAGACACGTCCTCGGACTCCCAGCCCAGCACCTCGGCGAGACGAACGAACAGAACGGCCGCCTCCCGCTGGTGTTCCTCGCTGCCGAAGCAGACCTGCACCCCGGTGACGGTTCCGCCCTTCTCGGGCCAGACGGTGAAGTCCAGGGCGGCCCGATCCTCTTCGTCGGTGTCGGCCAGGAACACATCCACCGGGTGGGCGTCGCGGTACGAGGCCAGCACCTCCTCCGGCACCGGGAACGACAAGTTCTGGAGTGCGTCCAGCCGCCGGAGGGCGCTTTGCCGCGCCCCCTCGGGATCGAACGAGTGGACGGGGAATGCGCCGGCCAACCGCGCCACCAACTCCGTCAGCGGCATCCCCGGTTGCCCGTCGGCGGGCTTGACATCCCAGCAGGTATGGAACGACACGCCGCGAAGCCCTCCGCCACCGAACACAAAGCTCAGCAGCGGCCCCCGCCGAGTGAGCGATGACTCACAGAAAGCTATAGGCGGGGGCCGTCTGCTGCAGCGCCGGGTTCGGCGGCTTGGATGCTCCCGGCTATGAACCGAGGGTTTTGGGTGAGGCCGATCTCCGCGCGGTCGCCGAGCGAGATCACCCGGGCCTCGACGGTCGCACCCAGCTCGGGGTACTCCTCGAATCGGATCGGCCGCGCCCCGGCACCGGCCATTTCGGGGACCCGCAGCAGGGCGGGGTGCCC
>JAFKFQ010000546.1 GCA_017308215.1 bacterium
GCGGCGGTGGTTGTGGCACGAGGCGGTTCTGCCACAGGCCGGGGACGGCACGGCCCTCCAGAAACTCCCCGAGCCCATCCGCGAGCTGCTGCTCACCACGCTCGCACCGGCCGCGTAGGGGAGTCAGAATCGGCACCAGCCGAGCTTAGGGGCGGCACCGGGAGGCGGCATGGTTGAGGCACGCCGACATGGCCTGGCGGTACACGGGCACAAGTGGCTCGTCCGGGCGGTGCGGGTGAAGTTCCCGTTCGCCGCCCGGCGGTGGGCACCGCCGATCCCGGGTACCGGTACCGCCCCCCCGAGGTCGGCAAGGCGGAGCGCGTCCGGCACCGCACCCCGGCCGAGCCGATGTGCCGGCTGCTGCGGGCGATGCGCATCCGGTTCCCGGGCCGGGCGTTCCTGTTCGCCGGGGACGCCGGGTTCAGGCCCCACGCGGTCGCCCGGTTCTGCCACCACCGCCGCCAGCTCACCCTGGTCAGCAAGCTGTGCCCGGACGCCAACCGGTTCGCACCGCCCCCGCCGTACGCCGGCAACGGCCGCCCGCGGGTCTCTCCCGCCCGCGTCAAACTCGCGGTCGCGTGGTATGGGGGCAGGGGCACCGCACCTTCAAGGGGTTGCTCTGACTGGGGATAGGCGGCCCCAGGGGTCGGCTGTACACCGGCCGGACGCCCGGAGGGAGCCGCCATGCCGTCTACCGTGTCCGTCGCCACCACCTTCGCCGCCGTCCCCGACCCGCGGGTGGACCGGACCAAGAAGCACCTGCTCGGGGACATCCTGGTGATCGCCCTGGCCGCCGCCGTCGCCGGGGCCGAGTCGTTCCCGGCGGTGGCCGCCTTCGGGCGAGCGAAGCGGGACTGGCTGGCCGGTTTCCTGCGGCTCCCGAACGGCATCCCCAGCCCGGACACGTTCCGCCGGGTGTTTGCCCGGCTCGACCCGGCTGCGTTCGGGAGGTGCGTGAGCGAGTGGCTCGGAGGGGTGTGCCAGGCGACCGGGCTGCGGCACATCGCCATCGACGGGAAGGCGGTCGAGGGGACCAGGCGGGCCACCTTCAGCGGGTGCCTCCACCTGGTCAACGCGTGGGCGGCCGAGAACCGCCTGATCCTCGGGCAGGAGGCGGTGGCCGACGGGTCGAACGAGATCACGGCCATCCCCGAACTGCTCAAGGTGCTGGAGTTGAAGGGGGCGTTGGTGACGCTCGACGCGGCCGGGTGCCAGGTCGAGGTCGCCCGGCAGATCCGGACCGCCGGGGGCGACTACCTGCTGGCCGTGAAGGGCAACCAGCCGGGCCTGCACGACGCCGTCCGGGCGGCCGTCGAGCGGGCGGCCGAGGGCGGGTTTGAGGGGGTGGCGTTCGACCACCACACGATCGCCGAGCGGAACCGGGGGCGGGGCAAAGTACGTTCGGTGTCGGCCCTGTACGACCCGGCCGGGCTGCCGCCCGACTGGCCGGGGGTGGCCGCGGTGGTGTCGCTCCTGCGGGAGCGGGCGGTCGGCGGCGAGGTGACCAACACCGTCCACTACTACGTCACCAGCCTGCGTGGGACGGCCGAGCAGTTGGGCTGGCTGGTCCGGCGGCACTGGGCGGTGGAGAACGAGCTCCACTGGACCCTGGACGTGTGCTTCCGGGAGGACGCCAGCCGGACCCGGACGCGGCACGTCGGGGCCAACCTGGGCCTGGTCCGGCGGGTGGCGGTGTCGCTCCTGAAGCAGGACCCGAGCAAGGAGAGCGTCCCGACGAAGCGACTCCGGGCCGCACTCGACGAGCAATATCTGGGACGGGCCCTGCGGGGATTCCAAGGGAATAAGACGCCGTGACCCTGCCGTCCACCGCGTCGTCCCCGACCAATCGGCTCGGCTCGGCGTCCGGAAGCCGGGCGGCGATCAACCGGGCCAGGGCGCACCCGAGCCGGAGGGCGGACCCGTCGGCCCGCGAGAACGCCCGGTGGTACGCGGTCCGATGGCCGGGGGCGAGGTGCCGGAGGGTGCGGAGGACGCCGGAGACGGTTCGCCGCCCGGTCGTCAGAAGGGCCGCCGCCAGGAGTGTCCGGAACCGGACCGCAGTGGGTCGCGCGAACTCGGCCGCGGACGCCGCGAGTAGCGGAGTCGCCTCGGGTGGTAGAATCACGACGGTGTCCTCGGCGGACAGCACGGGGGCCTCAGCAACACCATGCGACCGCCGGGGACGCTACCAAGTCGGCACCTGCCGAGCTAAGCCCCTTGTGGAGGAGGTGACGAATCCAAGCGATCCGGTGTCAGAGCCACCGGGTGACGCGGGCCTGGGCCTGCCGGACGGACGCCCAGGCCGCTTGCACCACGGGGTCGTCTCGGGCGGGCGTGTGGGCCGCCTCGTAGTCCGTGATGACGGCCGGCCCGCGGGCGTCGTCGCGGGCTTTCGAGGCCTCTACGCACCGGCCGTAGTCCTCGAGTAAATCGACCAGGCGTGCCAGGCGCTCCCGCGTGACCTTCGGGACCGAGCCGAAGCCGCCGGCCCCCGCCGCTCGCTCCAGTTGCTCGAGTTCCTCCAGCCACAGGCAGCGCTGCAGGTGCTTGCGGTAGCACTGGGCCGCCGCAGCGCGGTGTTTCTCGAGGAGCACGCTCCGGCCCAGCCCGGGGATTTCGCGGTCCGTGTACACTTCCTCTGTCCGCCGGACACCCTCCAGGCGCGAGCAGGCTTCGGCGACCATCCGCAGCACTCCGGGGTGGAACGCGTCGTGCGAGTGGCCCGCACGCGGCGTGCGGTCGCGCGAGCGGAACTTCTGCATGCCCCGCTCCACCGCGTAGAGGTTGTCGGAGAGTACCCACGCGGGCACCAACTCGTTCACCCCGGCGGAGGTGTCGGGCGTCGCGTTTGCGGTCGGGCGGATCAGGGAGAACGGGAAGGCGATCCGCTGCGGCGGCAGTGCGACCCCGCACGCGAGCACGGTGTACGGCGAGCCGCCCAGGTCAACCGGGTATTGCAGTCGCGCGCCGAGGCCGACGAACAATCCCTCGCCGAGCACGGCCTCCTGGTCCGGAGCCCGAGACGTGTGGTTGCAGCCGACGCCGGCCCCGTACCCGACGTTCCCCCGCCCCCCCGGCCACCGCGCCCCGATCAGCAGCGACTGGTGGTGGCAGCCGACGAGCGGCCCCACCAGGCTCGACACTACCTCGGCCCCCCCGACCACCGTGTTGGGCCCGAGCACGCTGTCCACGACCTTTCCGAACGGCTCCACGGTCGCGAACTCCAACAGCACAGACCGGTCTACCACCGCGGGCCCGTACACCGACACGCCCCACGGAAGCAGGCTGTCGGCGACGGCCGCGCCGTCGCCGACGCGGACCGGATCTTCCGGCCCGCTCAGGAGCGTACACCGCTCGAGGCGGGCCGCGCCCTCGACGCACGCGGCGGCACCCACGAACGCGTTGCGGACGACGGCCGCGTGCGCGACCACGGCCCGGTCCCCGATGACGCCGCGGTCCGATCGCACCGCTGCGAGGTACTCGGCGAGAGCCTCGGCGTACCGCCGCGGCAGTTCCGGCGGACCACCCGCGGCGGTCAGGGCGTCCGCGAGCGGCAGTGTGAGTTCGGCGAACGGCCGGAGCACTCGCCCGCCCGTCTGGGGACCGATCCGGACCGGGCCGCCGTTGCCGAACCCGGTAGCTTCGTCGCACACGACGCGGCCGCAGCCGAGCAGCGCGGCCTGCCGCCCGACGACGTACCGCGACAGAAGGCCGACGTCGCGCACCGCCGCGTCGTGGCCGACGACGGCGTCGGTGACTGTACTTCGCACGACGCCGGCCGGCACGGCCGCCTGATCCGGCCCGACGGCGGCTCCGTCGAAGCGGCCCAGCACCACGTCGCCGTGGAAGTCGGACCGGTGGACGCGGTCGGGGAGGAAGCCGGTGCTGACCCGGACCCGCTCCCAGTCGTCCGCGGTGTTACCGTTCGCCCGCAGCCGGGCGACCTCGTCGCCCGTCAGCGGCCGGACCGGGTCGGGGCCGAGTGCCAGGGCACGGCCGCCATCGGCGCGGACCGCCCGCGCGGTGCGGACGACCGCCGAGTCCCGCAGCGCTGTCTCCAGGGGCTCGAGGGGGTTGTACTCCACGGTCACTCCACGGTCACGCTTTTGGCGAGGTTGCGGGGCTTGTCCACGTCGCACCCGCGGAGTACGGCGATCTCGTACGCCAGCAGTTGCAGCGGGACCGCCGCGACGACTGGCTCCAGGTAGTCGGGCACGTCCGGGACGAGGATCAGCTCGTCGGCCAGCTGGGCCACCTCGCCGCCGCCGTCGGCAGCGACGGCGATGACCGGCCCGCCCCGGGCCTTGATCTCCTGCATGTTGCTCATCACCTTGTCGAACACGTCCCCCCGCGGCACCAGGAACACGCTCGGTGTGTTCTCGTCCACCAGCGCGATCGGGCCGTGCTTCATCTCCGCGGCCGGGTAGCCCTCGGCGTGGATGTAGCTGATCTCCTTGAGCTTCAGCGCTCCCTCGAGCGCCACCGGGTACAGGTACTGCCGGCCGAGGTACAGCACGTTGCGGGTGTCGGCAAACCGGGCTGCCACCCGCTTGACCGCGTCGTGGCACCCGAGCGCCCGGCGGACCGCGCCCGGCAGGGCCGTCAGGTCCCGAACAACCCGCTCCCCCTCGGCGCGCGACAGATGCCGGGTGCGGCCGATGTGCAAGGCGAGCAGCGCGAGCACGAGGCACTGCGACGTGAAGGCCTTCGTGCTCGCCACCCCGAACTCCGCGCCGGCCCGCAGTTCTATGTCGCCGTCCGACTCGCGGGCGACGCTGCTGCCCGGGACGTTGCAGACGCTCAGCGTCGGAAGCCCCACGCGCCGCGCCTCGCGGAGGGCGGCCAGGGTGTCGGCCGTCTCGCCGGACTGCGTGACGGCGATCACCAGCGTGTCGCGGTCCACCGGCGCATTCCGGTACCGGAACTCGCTGGCGTACTCGACCTCGACCGGGATGCGGGCCAGCTCCTCCAGCAGGTACTCGCCGACCAGACCGGCATGGTAGCTGGTGCCGCAGCCCGTGAGGACCAGCCGGCTCACCTGCCGGAGCCGGGAGGCCGGGATGTCCAGTTCGTCGAACCGGGCCGTGCCGCTTTCGTCGTCGAGACGGCCCCGCATCCCCTCTTCCAGCGCCCCCGGCTGGTCGAAGATCTCCTTGAGCATGAAGTGTGGGAACGGGGCCGGGTCCGCCTGGCGGTAGGTTGCGGGCGCGTCGTGGACGGCGGCGACGGGGGCCGTGCCCTCGTCCCAGACGCGCCCGTCGGTCTCGGTGAGCCGACAGATGCGGCGGTCGTCAAGGTAGGTCAGGCCGCGGGTGAAGCCGGCGAGGGCGTGGGCGTCGGAGGCCAGGTAGAACCCGTCGTCACCCTGGCCGAAGACCACCGGGCTGCCGCGCCGGGCCGCGACGATGACGCCGGGCTCGTGCCGGCAGACGACCCCGACCGCGTACATGCCCTTGACCCTGATCAGCGCCTGCCGGACCGCGGTCAGCAGATCGCCGGCGTACAGCCGGCCGATCAACTGGGCGAGCACTTCCGTATCCGTCTCGGAGTGGAAGCACACGCCGTCGGCCGCGAGTTCGTCCCGGAGCCGGCGGTAGTTCTCGACCACGCCGTTGTGGACGACGGCCACGCACCCGCCGGCGTCGACGTGGGGGTGGGCGTTGGCCTCCGAGACGCGGCCGTGCGTTGCCCAGCGGGTGTGCGCCAGCCCCCAGCGGCCGGGCGCGCCCCGGTCGCCGAGCAGTTCGGCCAACCGCGTCACCCGGCCGACGCTACGACGGACGTGCAATCCGTCCGCCGTACCCGTCACGACCCCGGCAGAGTCGTACCCGCGGTACTCGAGGCGGCGGATCCCGTCGAGCAGCACCCGGCTGGCTTCCTTCCGGCCTGTGTATCCGAACAACCCGCACATGCCGACCTCCGACTTAGCGGGAATGGGACTCGCCGTCCCGGGCCGCGGCCCCGTCGGCTGGCGACGGGGCGAGCGGGCGGAGCAACCACCCCTCGAACTCGACCGAAACGCCTTGGCTGAGGAACTCGATTTCGACCACGAACCGGGTCTGGTTGCCCTGCCGGACGACCTTCCCCGTCATCCCCCTGAACGGTCCGCTCTCAATCGCCACCGGCTCGCCGGGCGAGAATCCGCGCTCCGGGGCGACCGGGACCGGGCCGCCCGCGAGACGCTCGACGCGGACTAGGTCGTCGAACAGTCGCTCCTGGTCGGCCACCGGGATCGTCGTCGTGATCAGGTTCGTCTCCAGGGCGGCGACCCGGGCATCATCCCCGCCGAACAGGAACACGTAGCCGGAGAACAACGGTAGGTACGACGCGCGGCCTCGGCCGTTCTGGGCCCATGTACTCTTGTACAGGGGTAGGTAAAAGGCGATCCGCCGCCCGAAGAGGCGGCGGGCCAGCGACTTCTCGGCGCGGGCGTGGGTGTAGAGCACCCACCAGCGCGCGGACCCGTCCGCCGGCTGTAGGGGGGCGGTGAACAGGGTTTCGGGGTAGATGCTGGGTTCTGCGCTCAGAAGGGGCATGTTGAGTCCGGGTGACGAGGTGCTGGGCGGGCGTTGTCACTCGCACGCCCTCGGCGGAGCCCCACGCAAGTTTGAAACCAGTTCCCGGCCCCGGGTCGGTGATTCGACGATCGGACTGGATTTCTCTGCGAATGTCGCCAGGGGATGTCGAGTTCTCGGGTGATGGCGGCACCGGGTGCGTCTCTCGGTGGGTAGACACGCCGGCCGACTGTCACGGGTGATGATGACAGTTTGTGTCGAGGTGTAAACGTGCAGACCGTGGCCGACGGCGCGTCCCGGAAGACGGTCGCCGCTGCCCTCGGCGTCGATTACAAGACCGTCGCCTGCTGGGACCGGGCAGCCCGGGAGCCCGGCGGGTTGGCCCCTGCCCCCAGGACCGCACACCCGCCGGCCGGTCCGACGCTGACCTGTGGCGGCTGGAGAGCCTGCTGGCGCAGGGGCAAGGCTCCCGGCTGGCACAACGATTTGTGGACGGCGGCCCGGGTGGACCAGCCAGAAGCCGGGGTGGCGGGCGAGGGAGCGGGATGACAAGTGAGGTGGCGAGGTGGGCCGGTGACGAGTTCCCCCGGATTGTCCGGCAGACGTGGGAGAGGCGGGCCGACCTTGTGCTCCTCGACGAGTCCGGTTCTTCCTGACCCCGACCGTCCGCCGAACCCTGTCCCGCGAAGCCTCACACGCGCCCCATGAGTGGGATCGTTGCGGCTGCAGGCCCCAGCAGCTCCTTGTGGGGGAGGTAAAGAAGCGGCCACACGGTCACGATTCGGCACAACCCGTGAAGAGTTGCTCACCCGATGACCACCGCGCGCTGCGCCGCGAGTGGCGTAGCGCGAGGGTAGCTTCGCGCGGTCATTTCTTCGGCGTCAGCATCTCCTTGATCTTCTCCTTCTCGCGGTCGGTGAACTGCACGCTCTTCACCATCCACTCGGGCGCGGGCTTCCCCTTCAGGTGGTGCTCGAAGAACTGGAGCATCCGCACCGCGAAGTCGCGGGCGTTCGCCTTCCGCGCCAGGTTGTGCGGCTCCCCCCTGTTGTGGTTCAGCAGGTAGCATTCCTTCCCGAGCCGCCGCAGCGCCAGGAAATACTCGATGCCCTGATACCCCGGCACCGCGTCGTCCTGGTCGCTGTGGATCATCAGGAGCGGCGTCTCCACCCGGTCGGCCATGAAGACCGGCGAGTTCTCGATGTATTTCATCGGGGTCTTCCACAGCGTTTCCCCGATCCGGCTCTGCGTCTTCTCGTACTGGGACTGCCGCGGCAGCTCGCTCCCCCACCGCACGCCGTTGTACGCGCCCACGGTGTTCGACACCGGCGCGCCCGCCACCGCCGCCCGGAAGCGGTTCGTCTGCGTCACCAAGTACGCGATCGGGTAGCCGTCCCACGACTGGCCGTTGATGCCGATGGCCGCCTTGTTCACGACCCCTTGTCCGCCATGGCCTGGATCGCCGGCAGCATGCACTTCAATGCACTCTGACCCGGCGACCCGACCTTGTAAGCGATGTCCGGCATCAGCACGAGGTAGCCGTTGCTCGCGTAGAATGTCGGGTTGATGACCTGTCCGCGGGCCACGTCCGGCAGCCGGAAGGCAGGCAAACTGTAGGACATAATACATACATACATACATACATACATACAAAATATTGTGCTTCTTCGCCGGGTCGAAGTTCTTCGGCTTCATGAGCATGCCGCTCAGCCGCGAGCCGTCAGCCGAGAAGCTGAGAGTCAATTCGATGGCGGCGTAGCGGGCGGTTGACCGTACCCGCAATGGCGGATGTAGGCCGCACATTCCTCCGTCCGGCATGCTATCCGCGCCGGCGCCAAGAAGTTGACCTGGGTCGGCACGGCCCGGTGTCCGTCCGATCGGAGACCGCGCTTGAGCTCGGCGAACGCCAACCCGATCGGGTTCAGGTCCGGGCTACATGGGGCAGGGACCGGTGTTCGCACCCGACCGCCGCGATCGCCGCACGAACGGCGGTCGCCTTGAGGCACAGGAGATTGTCCATGACCACCCCGTCCCCCGGCCGGAGGGTCGGGACCAGGATGGCCGTGACGGACTCCCGGAACCGGTCATCGGTCCGTCCGGCACCTGGGTGGCGGTCGACCGATCGGCCCGGAGGGCGGCGGTGAACGTCAGGTACGTGTAATGGCCGTGGGGGCGGTCCCGATCACCGGCGCACCCCGCGGGGCGTAACTGCATCGCCGGTCCATCCGGGTGCTCGCCCCCGTCTCATCAACGAATACCCTCCGCTGCGGGTCGACTGCCGGGGGCGGCCTCCTGCCGCCAGGCGTCCCGGGCGGCCCGCACGTCGGGTCGATCCCGCTCGGCCGCCCGGGGTACTTTTTTGAACGTCAGCCCGAGAGACCGGACTGCCGCCCACAAGGTGGAGAGGGCGACCGCAACCCGGGGTTCGGCTCGGAGCTCGGCCGGGGTCATGTCCGGGGTGGCGGCGAGCAACGCCCGGATCGTCGAGAGGTGTTCCCGGAGCTTGGGGACCCGGGTGTCCCGGACCTTCCGGGGTGCGGTCTCCCCGGTCTCCCGCCGCCGCGGGACCAACCGCCGGACCCAAGCCGGGCTGACGGCGAATGCGTCCGCGACCTTGCTCGTCGGGTCGCCGGCATTGAGGGCCGCCAAGACGCGAACCCACCGGTCCATCGAGTACAGTCGCATGCCGGTTGCTCCGGGGTGGTTCAACCACGATACCCGGTGCGGGCTGGCCGCGCTAAGCACGTCGCCGGAGATGCGGAGCATGTTTCATGCTCCGCATCTCCCTCTCTGATTCCCAGCGAATCGAACTCCACGCCCTCCGCCGTACCGACCTGCCCGCCGTCGCACGCGACCGGCTAGAGATGGTCCTGATGTCCGCCGCCGGGTGGTCCCCACCCGGCATCGCCGGGCACCTGGGCCGCCACCCGCACACCGTCCGGGCCGCCCTCAAGGGGTTCGCCGCGCGGGGCACGGCGGCGTTCTACCCCGACGCCCCCGGTCCCGACCCGGACCTCGCCCGGCGCGCGGCCGTGACCGGGAAGTTGGCCGAGTTACTCGGCCAGGACCGGACGTGGACCGCCCGGCAACTGGCCGCCGCCCTCGGCCCCGAGGTCGGCATCGGCCACCGCCAGACCCGCCGCTACCTCGGGCTGCTCGGGGCCGGGTACCGGCGGACGGCCCAGACCGTCTCCCACAAGCAGGACCCGGCCAAGGTCGAGCGGGCCGGGCGGGTGCTCGCGTCCCTCGAAAAAAGTGGCGGCCGGCCGGGTGAGGCTGTTCTACCTGGACGAGTCCGGGTTCTCGCCGTCGCTCCCGACCGGGTACTCGTGGTGCCTGCCGGGCGAGCGGAAGCGGGTGAAGTACGAGTACCCGCAGGGCCGGCGGGTCAACGCCCTGGCGACCTACGAGCCGGCCGCCCGGTCCCGGGACGCGGTCCCGTTCGAGCGGACGCTCACGTCCGACGACCTGCTGGCGTACCTGCGGGAGCGCCTCCCGGCGGCGGGCGTTCCGCGGGTGGTGGTGCTGGACAACGCCGGCATCCACACCAGTAAGGTCGTGAAGGCGGCCCGCCCGGGGCTGGCGAAGCTCGGCATCTTCCTGTACTACCTGCCGGCGTACAGCCCCGAACTCAACCGCATCGAGCCGGTGTTCAAGCAGGTCCAGCACCACGACATGCCGACCCGCAGCTTCACCACCCGGGCCGACCTCCGCAAGGCGGTCGAGGACGGGTTCGACGCCTACCGCCGACGGCTTCGCGTCAAAGGTGACAACGAATCAAGGCTCGCGGCTTAGACCCCCGCTGAACCAACACTTGGCACCAAACTTGATTGACGTGGGCGAAGCGAGTTGCCTCCCGAACTGCGGAGGGAGTTCGGTGCGTCGCCTTGAGGATGCGAGCTGCCAGTCAGAGCCTGTTTGGGAATCTCGGGTGACTGCCCTCGACCCAGCCGGCACACGGGGTGGGTTGGGTCGGGACCATCCGG
>JAFKFQ010000547.1 GCA_017308215.1 bacterium
GCGCCTCCTCGGGTACGCCGCGGGTGAAGTCGTCGGCACGTCCGCCGCCCAATTCTTCGCGCCGGAGGACCGGGCCGCCGGGATGTTCGAGCGCGAGCTGGCGACGGCCGCCGCCGCCGGCCGGGCGGCGGACGACAACTGGGTCGTCCGCAAGGACGGGTCACGGTTTTGGGCCAGCGGGTCCACGTCCGCCATCCCCGGCCCCGCCCACCGCCCGGCCGGGTTCGTGAAGGTGTTCCGCGACCGGACCGAGCACCGGGCGGCCAATGAGGCCGTGCGCGACGCCCGCGACCGGCTCCGGCTGGCCCTGGCGGCCGCCCGCATGGGGATCTGGTCGTGGCACGTGCCGACGAACGCCCAGACCCGGGACGCCAACCTGAACCGACTCCTCGGGCTGCCGGCCGAGGAGACCGCCCAGCCGTTCGACGAATTCCTCACCCACATCCACCCGGACGACCGGGCGCCCGTGCGGGCCGCGTTCGACGCCTCCGTCCGCCACGACCGCCCGCTGAACTCCGAGTTCCGGGTGGTGTGGTCGGACGGCACCGTCCGCTGGCTCCGGGACCAGGGGGACGTGTTCGGCGCCGGCGGCCCCGACCGGCACATGGCCGGGGTGTGCGTGGACATTACCGACCTGAAAGCGGCCGAGGACGCGCTGCGGCAGGCCCGGGACGAGCTCGAGGACCGGGTGCGCGAGCGGACGGCCGAGTTGGTCGCGGCCGAGGCGGGGCGGCGGGAGCTGCTCGGCCGGCTGGTGACCGGGCAGGAGGAGGAGCGCCGCCGCATCGCCCGCGAGCTGCACGACAGCCTCGGCCAGTACCTCACGGCGCTGGGCCTGGGGCTGGCCACCGCCCGCGACGCGGCGGCCACGCCGGAGACCCGGGGCAGGCTCGACCGGCTGACCGAGCTCACCGCCGAGACCGGCCGCGAGGTCCACCGGCTGGCGACCGAACTCCGCCCGACGGCGATCGACGACCTGGGGCTGCGCACCAGCCTCCAGCAGCACGTCGAGGCGTGGGCGGCCCGGACCGGGGTGACCGCCGAGTTCGCCGCCCGCGGGCTCGACGGCGAGCGGTTCCCGTGGCAGGTGTCCACCGCCGTCTACCGGGTCGTGCAGGAGGCGCTGACGAACGTCGCCCGCCACGCCCGGGCGGACCGGGTGAGCGTGCTGGTCGAGCGCGGCGCCGACTTCCTCCGGGCGATCGTCGAGGACGACGGGGTCGGGTTCGACCCGGACCGGACGCGGGCCGACCCGCGGACCGGCGGGCTCGGCCTGCTCGGGATGCGCGAGCGCGTCGCCCTGGTCAACGGCACCCTCCAGATCGAATCCTCGCCGGACGGCGGCACGACGGTGTTCGTCCGCGTCCCCGTCCCCCCCCAGGAGCCCGACGACCATGAGTAACACCCGCGTGCTGCTGGCCGACGACCACGCGGTCGTGCGGGAAGGGTTGAAGGCGCTGATCGGCGGCCACCCCGGGTTCGAGGTGGTCGGGGAGGCGGCCGACGGCCCGGCCGCCGTCGCCCTGGCCGCCGAGCTCGACCCGGACGTGGTGGTGGTGGACGTGTCCATGCCCGGGCTCAACGGGGCCGAGGTGACGGCCCGGCTGCGGCAGGCGAAGCCCGACCGGAAGGTGATCGCGCTGACCGTCCACGAGGAGCGCGGCTACCTGCGGGCGCTGCTGGAGGCCGGGGCCGCCGGGTACGTGCTGAAGCGGGCCGCGGCCGACGAGCTGGTGCAGGCGATCCGCGCCGTCGCGGCCGGCGGAACCTACATCGACCCGGCGCTGGCGGCGACGGTCGTGGACCCCTACGTCGGGCGGGTCGGGGCGGCGGCGGCCGAGTTGAGCGACCGCGAGGCGGAGGTGGTGAAGATGATCGCGCAGGGGTACAGCAACAAGGAGATCGCGGCGAAGCTGGCTCTGAGCGTGAAGACGGTGGAGACGTACAAGGCCCGGTCGCTGGAGAAACTCGGCGTCCGCACCCGGGTCGGGCTGGTCCGGTACGCCGCCGAGCGTGGCTGGCTCGCCCCGGCGTGACGGGGCGGGTCAGCGATGCCCCTCCCGCTCCTCGCGGGTCGGGTCGGCGGCCGGCAGCGTCCCCTTGTCGCGCGTCACCGTCGCCGTCCGCGTGCCGGTCGGGTTCGCCAGCTCCAGCGGCTCGCCGGCCCTCGTCTCGTCCTCGCGCTGGCGGTCCTCCGCGCCGCGCTTCGTCTCGTCCGCCATTGGTGCCTCCTCCTCGGTGTGGGCCACCGTCCTTACTTCACGTTCCGCGCCAATTTCGCCCGCCGGGGCCGAATGCGCGCTCCGAGTTGGGTAAGGCCCAATTCCGCCCAGGCCCCGCCCGCGCGGTCGTGTGCTCGCGGTCTGTTGCACCTGATTTGTCGGGCTGGTCGACCAACCCCTGTCGCCCCGTCGGGGCTTCGCACCCGACACCGACTCTCCCGACAGGCGCACCTTTTGCTCGAACAGCCAGTCGGTCTCGGCCTGGGTCATGTCGGGGAGCGGAATCAGCCCGAGCAGGACGGACACGCGCCGGGCGAACCGGGCCTCGGCCTCCGGCGACAGTGCCACCGACTTCCGCTTCCGCTTCGGCTTCCGCTTCCCGGCCGGCGTCTCGTCGCTCATCCGCTTCCCCTCGTGGTTCCGCCGGCCCCGCGCGGCGTCTCACATCGAGAGGGGTGGTGACAACGAGTGGATTCGGGCAGGAATCGACCGGTCGGCTCGAACCACTTCGTCTCGAACGGCCGAACCGGATAAAGTTCCGTCGTGTCCGCTGTGTGACCAGGAGATTGCCATGAGCCTGCACGACGACCTTAAGACCCGTGTGAACACCGCTGTCAAGGCGGGCGACATGCGGACCCGAGACACCCTGCGGACGGTGATCGGGGAGGCCCAGATGGAGGCGCTGCGCCGCAAGTCCGAGGTCACCGACGAGGTCGTCCTCGGGGTGGTCAAGAAGGGGGTCGCCGGGCTGAAGGAGACGATTCCCCTCGCCCAGAAGGACGGCCGGGACACGAGTGCCCAGGAAGCCGAGCTCACCCTGTTGGAATCGTTACTGCCGAAGGCGTGGGACCGGAGCGCCATCGAAGCCGCCCTGGCGCCGGTCCGGGACGAACTCCGGGCGGCGAAGAACGACGGGCAGGCGATGGGGGTGGCGATGAAGGCTCTGAAGGCCGCGGGGGCGGTGACGACCCCGGACGACGTGAAGGCGGTCGTCGCCGCCGCGCGGGCATGAGCCCAAGTGCGGGTCCGCCCCGGTGAATGGCGTCGAGTCGGTGCCGGGCCTCTTGCCGACGTGGCTACGGCCGGCCCGAGGAGAACGCCTTGAGCACCGCCTCTTCGCCGTCTGGGCTCGTCCACTTCACCAGCCCGACCCCGCGGGCGTACCAATACCGCGCCCGGACGGTGGGCGTCTCGGGCGGGCTGGTGACGGCGAAGTCCACCGGCACAGCCGTGAAGGAGCCGGCCGGCACCCGGACCGCCTCCTCCCCCCCCGCCGTCACCCACGCCGGATGGCCCTGGGGGTGGGGCAGGTTCCACCGGTCGCCGGGCCGGGCCGGCAGTTTGAGTAGGCAGACCGGGACCGGCTCGGCGACCATCTCCCAGGAGGCGGTCGCCCGTCTGTCGGCATCGAAGGTGGTCGTGATGACGACCGCCCCCAGCCGGTACAGCCCCTTGGCCGAGACCTCCAGCTTCTCCTGCGGGCGGACCTGCCCGTCGTCCACCTGCCCGACGGAGACGATGTGGGCACCGCCCTTCCGCTCCACCATGGTGACGACCCGGGTCACGTCCCCGACCGGGTACCGGTACGTCCACTTCGCCCCGACCGTCGTCGGGAAGAACAGCGCCGGCGCCTTCGCCTCGTCCGGGACGGGCGCCGCCACGGCAAGCGCGGCCATCAGGACGAGGGCGGTGGGGACGGCAATGAACAGGTGGGACATCCCGGGCCTCCACGGGTCGCCGTAGCGTACACGGTATCGGGTAGTGGCGTCGAGTCTGACACCCGAATGAAACACCACGGCCCGCGGCAGTGCGCCGCGGGCCGCGGTGTCCAGGCCGGTTCCCTACTGACCGGCGAAGTCGGCGATCACCGCCGGGGCGGCGGCGTCGAACCCGACCACGTCGAGCATCCCGGCGTCGTCCGGGTCCGCAATCGTGAACCCGTTCGACACCATCCCGACCACGACCAGCTTGGCCGGGATGCCCGTCTTCTCCCGGTACTCCCGCAATGCCTGGAACGGGTGGATGGCGCCGTGCCACGTCTCGTTGTCCGTGTACACGACGAACACGTCCACCGCCAACCCCCGGTCGGCCGCGTACAGCATCGGCAGGGCGCAGTCGGTCGGCCCCATCGGCAGGCCGGCCACCCCCGCCACCACCTCGTCCACCCGCTGGGACGGGGAGACGGTCAGCGGCTCGACCCCGGCCCCGCTGTTCGGGTAGCCCGCCCACGCCCCGGCCGTGCAGGCCGCGGTCGTCACCGAGAACCCACGGCCGGTGAACCCGACGACGTGGTGGACCGGTTCGGTCGCGGCCGTCACCAGGCACATCGCCGCCGCCGCCTCCCGCGGGGTGAGCGGCGACCCGGCCACCCTCCCACCCTCCATCGACCCGGACACGTCCAGGGCCAGGAGCCACCGCTTCCCCGCCGGCTCGACCGCCCGGAACGCGAGGTAGAACGCGACGTCCAGAGCCTCCACCACCTCGGGCACCGGGGGCCAGGTGTGCCCGCCCTTCACGCCCCGCCCGCCCGCGTAGGTCTTGAGGGCGATGAGCAGGGCGAGCGGGTGGACCCGCCCCCTGCGGAGCCGGTCCGGGTCGGTCAGCCGCGCGGCCACGTCCCGGGCGCCGGCCGACCCGGGCATCACGACGCCGGCGCGGGTGAGGGTGGCGAGGTTCCGGACGAGCGCGGCGACCGGCATGTCCTCCAGCAGCGTCTCCCAGACGGCCGGGCTGTTGAGGAACTTCGTCGGCACGCACTCGCGGACGAGCCGGTGCTCGCGGACGAGCCGAGCCACCTCCTGCTCCGTCTCGGCGCGCTTGGCCAGTTCCGCCGCCCGGACGGCCGGGGGCAGGTCGGCCTCGACGGCCGGGTGGACGACCACCGCGTCCGCCCCCAGCGACGACCGCCGGACGGCCAGCGGCCCCATCGCGGCCGCCCCGTGGGTGACCCACCGGAGGACGGCCTGGATGGCCGGATCGGCCGACTTCGGGTGGGCCAGCCGGAGGAGGTCGCGGTGACCCCAGCCGTCCCGCTGCTGGTACTTGGCAACCTGATAGCCCAGCTCGCGCGCGGACTTGGAGGTGTACCAGTCGGCCACCGCCTGTCGCAGCCCGCGGCCCCACCCGCGGAGGGCGTCGGACGCGGCGGCGAACTGGAACAGATGGGTGCCGGTCCGGCAGACCGCCGGGACCGCCGCGTACGCCGCCTTCTTCCCGGCCGCGTCGGCGTGGGCGGCGACCAGGGCCAGGGCGAACACCGCCGGGTCGTTCTTCGGGGCACGGCCCGAGTCCGAGACAGCGACGATGCGGCGGACGGCCTCTACCGGGTCGGTCTGGGCACACCGGACGACGGCCTGGGCGTTCTCCCGGGTCAGCGCCCGCTCGGTGGCGTAGTACGAGCCGCCCTCGGCGCCGAGGATCAGGAACCGGTCGAGCCGGGTCCAGTCGTCCACGGCGAACGAGTACCCGCCGGCCGAGTTTCGGACCGTGGGCGCCCCGGGAACCGGCTCCCGCTGGGTGGCGGCGATCGTGGTGAGGTGGCTGGCGTAGTCGGACACGGGGCACCCGAGAAAGAAGGTCGGGCGGGGTCGGATTCGAACCGACTGGTGACCAGATAACCCTCGACCGCCGGCCGGAATGGCAAGGGGTGGCTGAGGGGTCCCGCCCGGTGAATCGGGGCCGGCTGGGCCGGCATGTAAGGCTCCGGGGCGGGACTCGAACCCGCAACCCGCTTATGCACGAGAACAGTCAGGCGCCGGCCGAGGGGGCAAGGGAGTGCCGACCGTCGCTGCTCTACCCAGTTGAGCTACCCGGAGCATGATGTCCCCCGCCCGGAGTCGAACCGGGACTGCTCGCTTGACAGGCGAGAACGGTCCGTCGTCGGCCCGGAGGGCAAGGGGTGAGGACCGCAAAGCGTGCTGCCGTTACAACACGGGGGACGGCGGGGGCCGCGCCGGCGGCGGGCGAGCCGGTGACGCGGTAACGGTCGCGCTTCGACCCATCAGGCAAGTCCGCCGACCGTCGAGGGTCCCGACCCGGTCGGGAAGCCCGGAGCGCCTCGCGGCTGCTCGTGGCGAGGGACACCCGGTTCGGACGTGGGTTCGCGCGGATTCAGGGTGGCTCGTGGTCCGTCGATCGCCCAGTGTCGGGGACGCCCCCCGACGTGGCGACCGACCGGTGTGAGCCGGTCGGTCGTTTGTACGGCGGCCTGACGCAGCGCCCGGTCGCCCGCGCGGTCCGCTCAGGCACTCGTACCAACGACCAGCCGACTCACACCGGCCGGTCGCCGGGACCGACCGTGATCGGTCGACGGGCCGTTAGGTCCGGTCAAGTATGAGATCAACGGCCCAGCAACCCTTGTGGTGCGGGTTCGGTCCCCGGCAGTGTTCGAGGACGTCCCCCTCGGCACAGCCGGCGTCTTCCAGTGCGTCCGCGAGGACGCCCATCCGCTCCCAGGCTCTCCCCTCGTAGATGCCGCGAGCCAAGGCCGTGACGGTCTCGGTGCGCCAGCCGGGATCGAACGAGACCGGCCTGACGGTGTCCCCGAACAACTCCCGCAGCATTATGCTGTACGCGGTGTGTTCCACCGCCCGGTCGAGCCCCGAGGCGGGGTTGAGCGCGCACAGCGAGCAGGCGGCGACGACCGCCTGCGAGGCGACCGGGCCGACCTGTCCCGGGGTGCTGCCGGCCACGACCACCGCCCGCGCGGCGAGGACGTACATCTCGGGCGCGGCGGGGTTCTGCTGCCGGACGCGGACGGCCTCGGCCGAAGCGTCGAGTGCGGCGCGCCGTGCGGCGTCTCGCGGGGCGTCGGCCACGGCCCCATCCGCCGCCCGCTCGGCCACCTCGACCGCCGCCCGGCTCCGCTCGTCGGTCAGCAGGTGCCAGAGGCGGCGGCAGCAGTAGACGGTGAAGAGTCGGAACTTCCGATCGCTCACCCGGCCACGGTCCCGCAGGAACGCGAGCATCGCATTGGGGTCGGTCGAGGTGGCCCAATCGGACTCGGTCACGGTGCTCTCCCGGCTCGGTCCGGCCCCCAGACCTGAATGTCCAGTCGGGCCTTCCACAGGTCCGCGCCCCCGCCGTGTGGGACAAGAGCACGGTCCGAAGTCCCGGGTGGGCAGACAGGTGCGCCAGCCCCCGGTCGGTCATCCTCGCCCCGTTCAGCCGAAGAGTCTTCAGGGCCGGGAAGCGGGGATCCCCCGACCACCTGTACGTCGCGGGAGGTAGCGATCGTGTAGTGGAGCCGACCGAAGTCCGGTGGCTCCTCGCGCCCCAGGCTCTCCCAGAGCCTTGCCACCGGCACACGTCGCACTTGTCCGCGCGTTCCCGCGCTCGCACCGGGCGGCTCCGCCCGTCAGGTCGCTCGGGTCACCCGCTCATGATACCGCAGGGCGAGTGTCTCCAGCTTCTGCGACTGCTGGACGGCCCGCCGCAGGTGCTCGGGAATCGCCCGCACCCCCAGCCGGGCGCCGGCGAGGGCGCCGACGATGGCCCCGAGCATGTCCACGTCCCCGCCGAGCCGGACCGCCGCCACCGCGGCCGGCCACGAGTCCGGGTACCGGAGCAGGCACCACAGCGTCGCCAGGACGGTCGGGACGACGAACGGGGTGATGACGGGGCGGTCGAACTCGGGCGCCGGCATCCCCGCCCAGGCGATGGTGGTGAGTGCCACGTCGGGCGGCTCGTCCAGTAACACGGGTAGGCGCTCGACCCAGCCGGCGAACTCCGGGCTGTACTCCGCGATCGCCGCTGCCACCGCGGCGCAGAGTTCTCCCGGCCCGATGCCCGGGTCGCACGCGAACAGCTGGGCGACCTTCGCCACCGCCACCCCGCCGGCCACGTTCCGGGCGTCCCGGTAGGTGATGCGGGACACGGCCGCGACGACACCCGGGAGTTGGTCCGGGCGGTCGAGGAAGGCCAGCCCGAGCGGGTCGGTCCGCATGGCCGTTCCGTTCCCGGCCTGTCCGGGCTCAGCCCCGCACGTCTCCCAGTCGCCGGTCCGGAGGAAGGCGTGGGCCGCGGCCAGACAGGCGCCGCCCGGACCGATGACCTCCGACCGGGCGAACAAGGTCGCGATCGCGCGGGCGATGGCGGCTGGGGAGACCTCCCCCTCCTCGACCACCGCCCGGACGGTGGCGGCGGTCAGCTGGGTGTCGTCGGTGAACTGGCCCGGCGGGTAGCCCTCGAACTCGCCGAACCCGGCCAGCAGGGAGCCCCCGTCCGGGATGTCGCGGCCCCACAGTCCCTCGTAGGGCGCGCCGAGGGCGCCCCCGAGCAGGCACCCGACGAACCGGTCGCGCAGCGAGACCGACACGGCCATGATGCCCTCCCTGCGGACGGCGCAAGCCGGAAGCCCAGCCCCGTTCTATACGTGTAGCGCCCGTGCAGGGGGATTGAGCCGTGAAGAAGCAGGGCGACGTGAGGCGGAAGCGACGGCTCCTGGGGTCCGACGCGAAGTGCCGGTGGTACGCACGGTACCGGGCCGAGCGGTTCGCCAAGCGGTACTGGGCGGCCTGACGGCCGCCTCACCGGAGTTCGTGGAGAACACGGACCAGCAAGTCCACGGCGATCACCACGACCCACGTCTCGGTGGGGATGCTGACGAGCAGAAGTGAGGACACGGCCGACTCCGCCGGGCGAGGGCGCCCGTCATACCCTGGTCCGGTCCCACGTCAAGTCCGACCGCCTTCCTCTACTCGGACCTCACCCACTCCAATCCCCCCGATTCAACCGTCAGGCACCGCGCCACCCGCCCGACGCGGCGGAAACCCGGACTTTGTACGGCATAAGTGGGTTGTCCCGGTCCGGTAGCGGGGTGAAAATGGATAAGGACCGCCCTCTCATCACGAAATAACGCCCCACGTCGCCCCGGAGAAGTCCCTCATGGCCGCCAAACCCACCTGGTCCGTCGTCCGCGAACTCCTGTCCGCCAACATGGCCCTGACCGCCGACGAGGTCATCACCCGGGCGAAGGCCAAGGGGGTGAGTGCCCCCGACGACGTGATTCGCACTACCGTTCACAACGTCCGCAAGAAGCTCAAGCAGAAGGCGGCGGGACCGGCCAAGGTGGCCCCGGCCGCGGCCCGCCAGACCGCCGCCCCCGTACCCGTCTCGCCGGTCGTCCGGGCCATTCTGGCGGACGCCCCCGACCTGCCGGCCGACGCGGTCATCGCCAAAGCCAAGGCGAAGGGCGTGACCGCCCCGGACGACGCCGTTCGGAAGTTGGTCCACAACATCCGGAGCGAGCTGAGGAAGGCGGGGGCGAAGCCGGCCCCGACGGCGCCGGCGACCAAGTCCGAGCCGGCCCCGATGGCGACGACCAAGCCGACGGCGACCAAGCCGGAGCCCACGCCCGTTGTCCCGTCCGCCCCGGCTCCCTCGCCCTCGGTCGGCCTGACCGGCGTGCTGTCGAACGTTGCCCTGGTGAACGCCGCCGTCGCGACCTCCGGCGGTGTCGAGCAGGTGCGGCAGGTGGCCGAGGCCGTGCGGGCGTGTGGCGGGGTGGACGCCTTCGCCGAGTACCTCGACCTCGTGGCCGGCATCCGGACCGGTGGGGCGTGAGCGGTTGGGTCAAATGACCTCGTCCACCAGGACCGGTGCCCAGTCGGCCCGGTACGAGGGCTCCGAAGTACCGACCGGGAAGCCCCTGGCGGAAACAACGACCTCGGGAGGAGTCAGGAGGTCGACCGACCCCGAGGTCGCCTGCCGGTTCGGTTGGCCGCCCGGGACCGTCCCCGGCCGAGTGGCCGGATGGGGAAGTGACGCTCGCAACCCGGCTGACCCGCCGGGGCGCTGGGCCAGTAGCCCCAGCCCCTCCGACAGGGTGTGGCGCATTTGAGCAGAGGGGACAGCTCGGTGCCCGGAGGCAGGGCGTCAACGCGGCGTCGCGGCGGGTGCCGTGTGGCGCGGCTTCGCCATCATCCCCTTGTCGGCTCAAGGCTTCGAGCGTTGTGCAACGGGATGCGGGCGCCCGGCACGCGAGATGCTCTGTTATCGACCATCCGAGGAGGCGGGCCGGGCGACCAGGCCGAGGGGAGAGGCGGTGCTGACCGCCGGCCCGTTCTCCGACGAAACACGACAACCCGGACGTGAGACCGAAGAGAGAGGCGGTCTCACGTCCGGGTTGCTCCTTTTCTCAGCGGGCGGGCCGGTGGGAGAGATCCCGGCCCGCCCACCCCGCCACCGGTTCCGCGCCTCGTCCGAGGGAGTCGCCGCGACGGGGGAGAGGATCTTCACTACCGCGTCCCCCCACGT
>JAFKFQ010000548.1 GCA_017308215.1 bacterium
CGCGGCGGGGCTCGTCGTCGGGTTCGTAGCCGTCCCGGTCGCGTGGCATGGCGGCACTCCGAGGGGTTCCCCGGAGTGTAATTCGTCGGCCGGCTGGACGGATAGTGGTCGGGCGTCGGATGGGCTTGGCCGCACCTCACCGCTCGTCAGTGCGGGCGAGGCGGCGAGTTGTAGGTTGCTCGGGTTCGAGGGAACCGCGAGGGGCGATTGATGACCGCGAAGGACCGGGCCTTACGGCGGCGACCACCTGGAACGCGAACAACCCGGGGAGTTCCCCGGCCGGCCGCTGTTCGAGAGTCTGGTGGCGAGGGCGGTCGAGCAGGCGGTGCGGGCGGAGCGCTCCCGGCCCCGGGCTTTTGGCGTTGTTGAGGCACTCCGCCCGTCCGGGCGGCGCGGCGGACATTCGTGTTCTACGGTAGTGGCGGAATTCCCCCCACACACGAACCCGGGTTGCCCGATGGAATCACCTGACCGGCCCGCGCGGATGTCGAAGCGGTCCTTCCTCTTCGGAGCCGTGGCCGGCGGGTGCGCGCTCCAGGCCGCGCACTGGGCGGCGCCCGCTGTGCTCGGCCGGCTGCGCGGAACCCCGCCCCACCAGGTGACGTTCGCGCAGTGCGGGGAAGACCTGATCGTCTCGTACATCCTGTCCGAACTGGGGGTGGACCGCCCCACCTACATCGACGTGGGCGCCTACCACCCGTACGAGATCAACAACACCTACCTGTTCTACGCCCGCGGGTGTCGCGGCATTCTGGTCGAGCCGAACGTGGACATGATCCCGCTCCTCCGCCGGGAGCGGCCCGGGGACACCACCCTGAACGTCGGGATCGGGCTGACCTCGGCGACCGAGGCCGACTACTACCGGATCAACGAGCCGAGCTGGAACACGTTCGACAAGGACGTGGCCGAGCACTACGTGAAGTCGTCGGGCGGGGAGAAGAAGATCGTCGAGGTGATCAAGGTGCCCCTGGTGAACATCAACGAGGTACTGGCCCGGCACCACGGCGGGGTGTGCCCGGATTTCGTCTCACTCGACGTGGAGGGGTTGGAACTGGACATTCTGAAGTCGCTCGACTGGTCCCGGTACCGCCCGAAGGTGGTGTGCATCGAGACGCTTGTGACGAACACCCGCCGGCAGAAGCTGGAGGCGGTCGAGTTCCTGGTCGGGAAGGGGTACGTTGCCCGCGGGTCGACGTTCGTCAACACGATCCTCGTCGACGGAAGCCTGCTCACCTGACGCTGCCCGGGCGGCGGTCGACCGACACGTTGCTTGCGGCTTCACCAATCAGTGAAGCCGCAAGCGACCGCTCCTCTTACCGAACCGCCCCCACCATCCGCCCCACCTCCGTAAACGCCGCGACCGCCCGGTCGATCTGTTCGGTCGAGTGCGCCGCCGACACCTGCATGCGGATGCGCGCCTGCCCCTGCGGCACCACCGGGTAGCTGAACCCGATCACGTAAATCCCGCGCTTCAACAGCTCGTCCGCCATCTTCGTCGCCAGCGCCGCATCCCCAAGCATCACGGGGAGGATCGGCGTCGGCCCCGGCTTGATCGTGAACCCCGCGGCTTCGAGCCCGCCGCGCAGCCGCGCCGTGTTCGCCTTCAGCGTCGCCCGCAGGTCGGTCGCGCCGGCGGCAATCTCCAGTGCCTTCATCCCGGCGGCGACGAGCGCCGGCGGGACCGAGTTCGAGAACAGGTACGGTCGGCTCCGGTTCCGCAGCCAGTCCACCACCTCAGCCGACGCCGCCGTGAACCCGCCGCTCGCTCCGCCCAGCGTCTTCCCGAGCGTCCCCGTGATGATGTCGATGCGGTCGAGCACCCCGAGTTCTTCGGCGCCGCCGCGACCGGTCGTACCGAGGTGGCCGGTGGCGTGGCAGTCGTCGATCCCGACCGCGACGCGGTACTCGTCGGCCAGCGCACAGATGTCCGGCAACCGCGCCAGGTCGCCGTCCATGCTGAACACGCTGTCGGTGAAGATGAGCTTGAACCGGCAACCCTTGGCTTCTTCGAGCTTCGCCCGCAGGTCGGCCATGTCGTTGTGCTTGTAGCGGAACCGCTTCGCCTTGCAGAGCCGCACGCCGTCGATGATCGAGGCGTGGTTCAGTTCATCGGACAGCACCGCGTCGGCCTCGCCGAGCAGCGGCTCGAACAGCCCGCCGTTCGCGTCGAACGCCGAGATGTAGAGGATGCTGTCGCCCTTGCCGAAGAAGTCCGCCACCTGCCGCTCGGCGCGCTTGTGGACGTCCTGCGTGCCGCAGATGAACCGCACGCTCGACAGGCCGTAGCCCCACGTCTTCAGCCCCTCGAGCGCGGCGGCGACGACGTCCGGGTGGTTGGCGAGGCCGAGGTAGTTGTTGGCGCAGAAGTTGACGACCTCGTGCCCGCCGACCGTGATGCCGGCGCGCTGCGGCGATTCGATGCGCCGTTCGGCCTTGTACAGCCCGGCGGCCTTGAGCCCGTCGAGTTCGCGGCGGAGGTGGGCGTTGATGTCGTCCAGCGGCATGGGTCGCTCGGGGTTGGGTGGTGGGGTGATTGTAGCCGCCCCGAAAACGCCGCCGCCCCGGGGCTCCCCGGGGCGGCGGCGGCGCGGTTGGCCCGTCGACCGTTACTCGACGGCGGCCGCGCCGCTCGCCGGCGCCCAGGTGCCGAGCGCCCGGGCCGTCGCCCGCTGCGGCTCCTCGGGCTTGTCGCGGTAGCGGTTGTCGGCCGCGTCGCGGGTGCCGGCCACCGCCCGCACTTCCGGCAGCAGTTCGGCCCACTGCAGCGCCCGGTCGCCGTTCCGGTCGAGCACGCCCGTCGCCGCCCCGTGCGGGGCGGTCAGCACCTGGATGAGGGCGTTGGTGAAGTAGCTCCCCCGGGCGCGGGTCTCGACGCGGCCCGGGCGGCCGGGTTCGGCGGCGGTCACGTCCACCACCCCGCGGTGCAAAAAGAACAGTTGCTCGACGGTCGCCCACGGGATCACCCGGCCGCGCGGCAGGTCGTGCGGCGTGCCGACCGGCATCGTCGGCGGCGTCTCGCCCTTCCGGCCGATGTGGTTGTGGCACACGTCCGTCAGCAGCACCGCCAGCCGCGGGTTGTGCGCGGCCACCGCGTCGAGCACCTCGCGGGTCGTGACGTCCTCGACCGAGATCATCTCCAGGACGTGCCGGCCGCGCGGGTCGAGCCCGCCGTGGCCGGAGAAGAACACGACCACCGTGTCCTGCGGGCGGACGGCGAGCCCGCGGATCGCGGCCCGCACGTTCGACGCGGTCGTCTCGCTGCCGAGGATGACGCGGGTGCGGAGCTGACCCGACTTGCCGGCCGCGGCGAACGACTCCTCGAACAGCGCCGCCAGGTTGCGGGCGTCGTCGCCGACCTTCTTCGCCACGGTGTCGCGGGTGCCCGACGCGGCGACGGCGAGCAGGTGGACGACCGGCGCGTCGGTCCGCGGCGTCTCGGCCTTCGCCGCCGGCCGCGCCGGTTCGAGTTCCGGCTTGCCCGGCCGGCGCGTGACCTCGGGGCGCGGCGTTTCGGGCCGCGCGACCTCGGGGCGGGCCGGCGCGGGGCGGGCGTCGCTGTGCCAGTACTGCGGCGCCTCGGGCTTCGGCGGGCGTTTCGTCTCGACACGGGCCGGCGGGCGCGGCGGCTCCTGCTGAGCCGCGGGCGGGGCGGCACCGGCCGGGGAGAACGCGACGACGGCCACGAACAGGGCGGCAACGAGGCGGTGGGCGTTCACGGCTGACTCGGGGTGTGGTGTGCGTCGATGCCGGTACTACGCCGCCACTTCACGCGAACCACACAAGATTAGCACCCGCCCGGTGCCGGTACCACTACCCAATCCGGAACGCCTCGCGGAGACACGCCAGCGCCTCCTCGCCGCGGCTCCGCTCGACCACCACGCTCACGCACACCTCGCTCGTGTTGATCATGCTGATGTTGATGCCGCGCTCGGCCAGCGCCCCGAACATCGTCCGGGCCACGCCGGTGTGCGTCCGCATCCCGACGCCCAGCACGAACAGCACCGCCACGTCCGCGTCGCCGGCCACGCGGCAGTTCGGGTCGATCGTGCGCACCACGTCCTGCGTCCGCTTCAGCGCGCGCGTCAGGTCCGCCGCCGGCACGCTGAACGACAGCTCCGCCCGACCGGGCGCCGTGAGGTTCTGCACGATCATGTCCACCAGCACCCCGCCCGTCGCCACCGCGTTGAACACGCGCGAGCAGTTCCCGGGCTGGTCCGGCAGGCCGAAGATCGTCACCCGGCTCTGCTCGGTGTTCAGGTGGACGCTGCTGACGAGTACGTCCTCCATCCCGCCGAGCCGGGCCAGCGCCGCCTCGCGGTCCTTGTCGCCGGGGACCAGCGCCGGCGCGGGGCGGTTCTTGAACCCGCCGCCCGCCGGCACCCCCGCCCCCTTCCGCGCGTCGGCCAGCGCGAACGCCTTGTGGACCGCCCGCAGTGCCTTCCGCCCGAGCACCGCCTTGCGAGCGTCGAGGTGTGCCTGCTTGATCTTCTCCCCCGGCACCGACACCGCCTCCGCGTCGGGGACGCCGTCTTCCTCGATCAGCACGCTGATCTTGATGTCGCCCGTGGTGATCATCTTCATGTTGATGTTCTCGGCGGCGAGCGCGACGAACATCCGCTCGGCCACGCCCGCCACCGTGCGCATCCCAGCGCCGACCACCGACACCTTGCTCACCTTCCCCGTCTCGCGGAGCGTCGCCCCCAGTTCCGTCGCCAGCGGCTGCAGGACGCGCCGGGTGCGGTCGAGCTCGACGCCCGGCACCGTGAACCCGATCGTCGCCTTCCCGCCGCCGCCGGCGCTCTGGGCGATCATGTCCACGGCGAGGTTCGCCCCGGCGAGCGCGGCGAAGACGCGGTGGCTGACCCCGGGCACGTCCGGCACGCCGTCGAGCACCACGCGGGCCTCGTCGGTGGCGAGCGCCACCCCGCACGCCGGGAACTCGCGCATCCACTCCGCCTCGGGGACGATCCACGTCCCCACCGCGTCCGACCGGCTGTTGCGGACCATCAGCGGCACGTCGTACTTCTTGGCGAACTCGATGCTCCGCGAGTGCATGACGCCGGCGCCCATGCTCGCCATCTCCAGCATCTCGTCGTAGCTGATGGCGTCCATCTTGCGGGCGTCGGGCACGAGCCGCGGGTCGGTCGTGTACACGCCGTCCACGTCCGTGTAGATCTCGCACTCGACCTCCGCCCCCGCGAGCTTCAGCGCCGCGGCGACGGCGACGGCCGTGGTGTCGCTCCCGCCGCGGCCGAGGGTGCTGATGTCGCCGAGCTCGTCGTGCCCCTGGAACCCGGCGACGACGACGATGTTCCCGGCGTCGAGCGCCTCGGCGAGGCGGCGCGTGTCGATGCTCTTGATGCGGGCCTTGCGGTGGGTGCGGTCGGTGACGACGCCGATCTGCGGGCCGGTGAAGCTGACCGCCTTCTCGCCGAGCTCCTGGATCGCCATCGCCGTCAGCGCGATGCTGATCTGCTCGCCGGTCGCCAGGAGCACGTCCATCTCGCGGGCGTCGGGCGTCGCCGTGATCTCGGCGGCTTTGGCGATCAGGTCGTCGGTGGTGCTCCCCTGTGCCGACACGACGACGATGACCTGATCGCCGGCGTGCTTGGCGCGGACCGCCTTGCGGGCGGCCTCGAGAACGCTTTCGGCGTTCTTGAGGCTGGACCCGCCGAACTTCTGGACCACGAGCCCCACGGCGCACCCCGCTTCGGAGAGGGACGGAATAAGGGGTGTTTTACGACCGGGCGGCGACGCGGGAACGCCCACCACCCGCGGCGAAAGCCGGAGGGCCGGCGCGGCTCCGTGTGTATCCGGGACGTAACGGGGCTGGAAAAAATGTCTTGCAGTGTCGCGAGCAGTGTGGTTGATTGATTGCCGCAGGACTCGACTCGCCGCCCTCTCCGTGCGTCATCTTTCTCCGTTCAAGGTGAGGTGTCGTATGTGTGCCGTCTATCTGATTTCCTGTAGCCGGTCCGCTCGCCGCTCCGCATTCACGCTCATCGAGCTGCTGGTCGTCATCGCCATCATCGCCATCCTGATCGGGCTCCTCCTCCCGGCCGTCCAGAAGGTCCGCGAGGCCGCCGCCCGGGCCAAGTGTTCCAACAACCTCAAGCAACTCGCCCTCGCCACCCACGCCTACCAGTCCACCCACGGCACCCTCCCGCCGGCCGGCGTCGGCTACGGGTTCTGCGGCGGTACCGCTGGCGACACCAAGGTGCTCAACATGAGCGGGTGGATCCTCGCCCTGCCGTACATCGAGCAGGGCGCGATTCACGGCCAGATGAACCTGAACCTGCCGTTCTCCAACGTGATCTGGAACAACGGCGGTACGGTCATGAACACCAAGGGTGACTACTCCGGTCCGCCGTGGAACGGCACCAAGACGGTGAACCAAAACTTGGCGAACACCGTGATCTCGACGTTCATCTGCCCGACCGACCCCGCCCCGCGCGAGAGCACCGGGCAGGCCATGCCGAACCGGTACGGCGCGGACACCGGGGTGTCCGGCCAGCGCACCAACTACGACTTCATCACCGTCACCGCCAGCGACTTCGGCACCTGCAACTGGTGGAAGAGCGCGGCGGTGAACCTCCGCTACTACTTCGGGGAGAACAGCAACACCAAGATCGAGGGCGCGGTCGACGGGTCGAGCAACACGTTCCTGCTCGGCGAGACGCTGGTCGAGCCGCGGTGCAACGGGTGGGGCGAGGTGTGGGCGTACCGCGGGTGGGTGCAGACCGGCCTCGACCCCGGCACCGCGCGGGTCACCAGCAGCGCCACCCCGACCCAGGGGATCAACAACTGGTCGCTGATCGCGTCGTGGACGACGTGCGGCACCCCGGGCGGCGCCAACCCGCCGCGGCCGGGACGGCTGGGCGACTGGGGGCGCGTCGGCAGCCTTCACACCGGCGGGGCCAACTTCGCCATGGGCGACGGGTCGATCCGGTTCGTCCGCGAGAGCGTCCCGGCGGCGACGCTGACGAACATCGCGCGGGTCTCCGACGGCACCACCAACACCCTCGACTAACCCCCACCCCCGAGCTGCGAGGACGAACGCGATGCGACGGCTGTTGATCGTTGGGGGGCTGCTCGCCTTTGCCGGGTGCGGCGGGGGCAAGGAGGGGCAATCCCCGGTCTCTGGAATCGTCAAGGTGGACGGCACGCCGGCGGCGAACGTCACCGTTCGGTTCTACCCGGACGGCGACACCGACCCGACCTCGAGCGGGTACGCCCAGACGGACGTGAACGGCACCTACGTCATCACCGGGGCGAACAACAAGAAGGGGCTCGTCCCCGGACGGTACAAGGTGACGGTCAGCAAGGGCGCCCCTTCCGCGCAGAACGTCGAGAGCAGTGAGGGCGCCGGGGCGGTGGTGCCGGGGATCGAGAACAAGGACGATTTCCCGCCGGCCTACAGCGACCTCGCCAAGACCAAACTGGCGTACTCGGTCACCGGCGACGGCAGACCGATCGACATCAACATCGAGTTGAAGAAGAAGTAACGACGCACGCCGGGTCGCAGGCGAGCCGGGGCGGGCGCCCCGGCTCGTTTGTTTTCACTGCCCGAGTAGCGCCCGCCCGCGGAGCGCGCGGCCGTGATCGGGGTCGATGCCGAGGCAGCGGTCGTAGGCGGCGCGGGCGTCGGCCGGGCGCCCGGCGCGGCGGTGCGACTCGCCCAGCGCGTACCACGCGTGTGCCAACTGTGGGTCCGCCTCCGTCGCCCGCGCCAGCACGCCGGCCGCCTCCGCCGGTCGCCCCGCGGTCAGCTCCGCCAGACCGGCGGCGAGGTCCGCCCGCGCCGCGGCGCGCTTCGCCTTCTCGCCGTCACCGGCCTTCGCGTAGCCGTCCGCCAGGTCGCGGTAGACGCCCTCCGCGACCGGCCCCGCCGCCAGCCGCGACGCCCGCTCCCACGCCGCCAGCGCGTCCCCGGGGCGCCCGAGCGCGGCGTGCGCCTGACCGAGTCGCCACAGCAACATCGCCGACGGCCCGCCGCGCGCCACCGCGTCCGTCAGGACTCGCTCCGCCTCCTCGCGCCGCCCGAGCACGAACGCCACCTCCGCCAACCGGTCGGCGACCTCCGGCGCCCAGCCCGCCGCCAGCGCCTCGCGCAACCGCGCCTCGGCCGCGTCGAACCGTTGCTCCTGCGCGAGGCGGCCGGCGTCGCGGAAGAGTCGCTCCTGTCCCAGCCCGGCGGCGGTGCCGAACACCCATTCCACCTCCGCGTCCCACGGCGTCGGGAGCGGGCGCGGCCGACGGGCGAACTCGTCGGCCCGCACCGCTGCCGCACGCGAATCGCCGCGCAGGACCGCGAGCCGGTGGCGCAGCGCCGCCGGCGGGTACACCTCCGGGAGATCCGCCGCCAGCCGCTCGGCCGCGGCGTCGGCGTCGCGGTCCTTCCCCGCCCGCGCCGCGGCGAGCGCCTCCTCGAACCGCGCCGCCGGTAACGAACCGGCGCGGGCGAACGCCGTCGCCGCTTCGTTCGGTTGTTCCAGCCGCAGGTGGTTCCGCCCGATGTAGTACCAGAGGTCGGCGGCTCGCCGGTGGCGCGTGTCGATCGCTTCGCGGTAGCGGCCGTTTGCCTCTTCCACCCGCCCGAGCCGTTCCAGCGCGAACCCGTGTTTGAAGATCGCCTCCGCCGCCGGCTCGCGCTCCGCCGCGTGCCGGTAGCACGCTTCCGCCTCGGGGTAGAACCCGGCGGCGAGGTATGCCCCCCCGAGCTTTGCGAAGTCGGACGGGGCAATCGCGCGCAAGTCGGCGGCGGTCGCGGGGTCGGTGTCGGCGAGGTCGACCGCCGGCGGCGCGACGCGGCCGGCGCGCGGAACCAGGATCACCGCGCCGCCGATCAACTCGACGGCGATCACGGCGGCGAGGAGTTTCTGCGCGCGCGTCACGGGGCGGCCCTCCCGCGGTTCCACCACACGGTCAGCCGGCCGGCCGGCCCCGGCGCAGCGTAGAGGCGGAGCGCCCCGGCGACCACGTCCGGGCGCCCGTCGCCGTCGAGGTCGCCGGCCGCGACGACGGCGAGGTAGGTCGGCCGGTCCGCGACCGTCGTCGGCGTGAAGTTCTGTTGCCCGTCGTTCGTGAGCAACACGAGACTCGCCGCGCCGGGGCGGCGCCAGTCGTTGAACATGCACGCGAGAACGATGTCGTTGTCGCCGTCGCCGTCGAAGTCGGCGACGGCGGCGCCGTACACCCCGCCGACCGCCGCCAGCCGTTTCGTCCGGAACGCACCCCCGCCCGTGTTTTCCAGCCACAAGCACCCGTGCCACGGCTGCGGGTGGTGGTGGTTGATCTCCTGGTTGTCGCCGGCGACGAGGAGCAGATCGACGGTTCCGTTCTTGTCGAGGTCGGACGCGACGAGCGCGGCGGAGCCGAGGTCGAAGTTGACCGTCTCGAACACGCGCCGCGGCGTGAACGTCCCGCCGCCGGCGTTGCGGAACAGCCAGACTTCCTCGTGCTCCTGCGACACGAGCGCGGCGATGTCGGGCTTGCCGTCGCCGTCGAAGTCCGCAACCGGGACGTGCGACGGCCCCTGCGTGGCGAGCAGGGGGTGGTCGCGGAACCGCCCGCCGCCGCGGTTCTCGAGCCACAGGATTTCGCCGTGGTGGTAGCCGAACACCGCGACCGCGAGGTCGGCGTCGCCGTCGCCGTCGAAGTCGCCGGCCTGCACGTCGGACACGCGGCGGACGTGTTCGAGGAGCGGGCGGGTGACGAACGTGCCGCCCTGGTTTTCGAGCCACACGACGCCGCCGATCAGGTCGTCGGACGGAAGAACACTGCCGAGCACGGCGACGACGAGGTCGGTGTCGCCGTCGCCGTCGAGGTCGACGGGGGTGGCGGCGGCGGGGGCGGCGAGCTCGTCTCCGAGGGCGGTCTCGGTCCAGACACCGTTGGCGTGGCGGTAGAGGAGGACGCGGTTCCGCTGGGCGTCGCAGACGAGGACTTCGGGTTTGCCGTCGCGGTCGAGGTCGACGACGCGGGCGCCGGCGACGCGCGGCCGCGTGCCGCCGTCCGGGCCGAGTGGCTGGGATTCGAACGCGAGCGGCGCCGGCGGGAAGTGGGAGACGGGGCTGGCGAGGACGGGAAGAGGGGTGCCGTCGGCGGGGAACCGGCGGACGGCGACGGCGAGCGCGACGGGAATAAGGACCGCCACGACGGCCAGCCCGCGGGTGAGCCGGTCGGCGCGGGCCGTGGGCTGCGACATGGCGGGTTGGCCCCGGAGGCGACGGTGCGGTAGGGGCAGTGTACGAAGCGCGGTGCGGTGCCGGCGGGCGCGCCCCCCCGCACCAAGCGGTGCGGGGGGCCCGACGTCACCCTCTCTGCCATTTGTCTTCTCGTGCCGGGCCTCGCGGACTCGACCCGACCGACTGGTCTGTCGATCGCTCGGTGTCGGGTGCGCGGCTCCGGTGTGGCGAACGGCCGGCTCGTTGTGCGAGGTGCCTGACACGGCGACCGGTCACATAGCATTGTCCGCCCGGGCACCTGCACCAACGACCAGCCGGCTCACGCCGGCCGTTCGCCCGGGCCGACACGGATCGGTCGACGCGCCACTACGAAAATCCGAGCCGCCGGGTCACGTCGGGCGGTCGAGCTTGAGGTCGATGTTCGGCACGTCGTCGTCCACCACCTCTTCCGCCACCGGCAGGTCAGCGTCGGACGGCGGCGTCTCCGGCGGCGGGACGGCGGCGCCCGCCACCAGCGGTTGGTGGACGCGCTGCCCGTCCGCCTCCAGCGTGAAGTACGGCGTGCCGTCAGGCACCTCGAACTCCAGCACGCCCGGCACGCCGGTGTCGCTGTAGTCGCGCAGCACCCGGCCGGTTGGGTCGAGGATCTTGCCGCGGTCCGCCACCCGGGCGTTGCGGTCCACCACCTCGGCGAAGATGTCCGTCAGGGCACGCATCTCCGCCGCCAGCTTGTGGTCCCACAGGTCCACGCCGGTGCCGGTGTCGAGGTCGTCCAGCTCCTCCATCTGCCGCTCGTTCACCGACTGGCCGACGCCGATGAGCACGAACTTCAGCGGCTTGCGGTGGCCGGCGGCGATCTCCTTCGCCAGCCGGGTGCTGTAGTTCTTCACTTCTTCCAGGTCGTGCAGTTCGCCGTCGGTGATGAACACGTAGAAGCCCCACGGGGCGTCGGCGAAGCGGTCCACGAAGTAGCGGACGGCCGGCAACAGCCGCGTGCCGGTGCCGAAGTCCTCGGGGCCGTCGAACGCGTGCCGCTCGGCCTGGTCGGCAGTCAGGTCGCCGACGAGTTCGACGTGCGCCCCGCCGGTGCCGGTCGCCCAGTAGACACAGGTGGTGCCGCCGTCGGCGTCGAGCCGGCGGGCGAGGTACGCGCACACCTGCTGCGCGACCGGCGTGACCAGGTTCGCATTCTTCCGGCGGAACGGCCCGCTGCCGGACGGCAGGCCGTACAGCTCGCTCATCGACCCGGACCCGTCGAGGGCGATGCCGGTCTGCGTCCCCTCGCGGCGCGGCTCCATGAGGATGGTGGCGACGACGCGCGTCCGCCCGCCGCGGAGCGGGTGGACGTTCACCTCACCGAACGGCTGGGCGACGGTCTTGAGCTGGGTCACGTGCGCTCCTCCGGGTGCGGGCGGGAAGTGGTTCGCCGGCCGTATCGGAATCTTACCCGCGGGGGCGACGCCCCGCTCGACGTCGGCGCCCGACAATCGGGTTTGACGCGGCCCCCATCGAAAGGTAGTTTACCTGCGAATCTTCTCCCACCTTAACCCACCCCCCCGGGCCGACACGTCGGCTGCCGCGGTGAGGATCTCGCGTGACCGTCTGCCGCTGTCAGTTTTGTGCCGCCCCGCTCGAGCCGGTCCAGGAGTTCCGCTACCTCGTCGAGACGGCGACGACCGACGAGCCGGTCCACCTCGCCCGCATCCGCGCCCTCCCGTCGAACAACGGGCGCCCGCTGCGGGTGTGCAAGGGGTGCCAGGGCGAGATGCGCGCCCATCCGGTCCGGTACCGGCTGGCACTGGAGCGGGCCGGGTTCCGCCGCGAGGTCCGGTCGGGGGTGCTCGCCGCCGCCGGGCTCCTGTCGCTCGGGCTGTTCTTCGTCACCCTGTTCGGCGACGCCTGAGCCGGTCAGCGGTCGGCGCGCTGTCGGAGTTCCTCGCGCCAGCTGAGCGACAGCTCGGGCACCGCGGCCATCGCCGCCGTTTCGTCCGGATCGGCCTTCCCGAAGTACATGACCCGGTGCGCGCGTAGCACCGTCCACTCCGGCCGCGGGCGCTCGACCAAGTCCGCCGCCTGCCCGGCCTCGACCACGCCTTCTTCGAGCACCCGCAGGTACCAGCCGCACCGGCCGCTCTGGACCACGCGGGCCGGCAGGTCTTTCAGCCGCCACCGCCGCGCCAGCTTCCAGCACGGCTGCCGCGGCTGGCTCACCGCGAGCCGCGCCGACCCGACCCGCCACACGTCGCCGATACACACGTCCGGCTCGGCCCACCCCGACACCGTGAGGTTCTCGCCGAACCCGCCGTGCGGCAGGTCCGGCAGGCCGAGCTCGCCGCGCCAGCCGGGGTAGTGGGCGGCGGCGTACACGAGCACCGCCTTGTCGGCGCCGCCGTGGTTCACCAGGTCCGCCTGGCCGTCGCCGTCGAGGTTGGTGAACCGGACCGCGACAGGACCGGCGACCGGGTCTTTCCAGAAGCCGGTGGCGAACGGGCGGTCGAACGGGTCGGTGGCGCCGGGCGTGCCGTGCCAGCGCGGGCGGCCGACCTGGACCGAGGTGATGAGCGCGGCGGTCATTTCGCGCCGCCCGCGGTGCAGCCGTCCGGGCCGGGCGGGAGCTCGAGCCGGCAGCAGCCGAGGTTCAGCGCCTCGCGGGGGACGCCGGCGGCGACCGCCTCCTCGAGTACGCCCGGCGTCAGCCCGTAGTGGACGAACCGCCCCGCCTTCTTCCCGCGGATGAGCCCGGCCTGCTTGAGCACGTTGAGGTGGTGCGACACGTTCACCGCCGGCACCCGGAGCATGTCGGCGATGTCGGACACGCAGCGCGGGCCGTCGCTGAGGAAGCGGACGATCTTCAACCGCTCCGGCGCCGCGAGGGCGGACAGGAGCAGGGCGCACTTCTGCGGCTGGAGCGGGTCCTTCGCCACGAGTTCTCCGCGAACCGGGTGAACGGGGCTGTGGGATTTTATCCGCGCCCGCCGGCCCGGGTAAGTCCGGTCACGCCCGCCGGGTCCGCATCGCCTTCACGACCGTCAGCCCCGGCCCGGCAGCGGCGAGGCGGCGGTAGTCGGCGGTTTCCATTCCGTAGAGCGCGATCCGCCCCGAGGCGTCGTGGTGGGCGCCCCAGCCGTACCGCTTGGTGAGCGGCGACGCCCGCAGGCACGGGTGTGGTTTAGCGAACAGCTCTGCGCGCACCGCGGCCCCGCGCGAACGGACCTGCGCGGCGGTCAGCCCGAGCCGGCGGACGTGCGTCTCGAAGATCAGGTCTTCCAGGGTCAGTTGGTACGGCCGGGCGGCCAGGAGTTCGTGCTGGATGGCGGGTACCGTCGGCCCGTCGCCGCGGCCCGGCGGCACCTCGCCGCGGGTCTCCGGACAGTCGTCGGCGACGAGAACGAACGTGTCGGTGATCGGCGTCATCGGCCTTCTCGCGCCGGCAGAGTCGGGTATGCTCGGATCGACCCGCGGAGCCTACCCGATGCCCCGGCGGAAGCCCAGCCCGACCCCCGGCCCGTTCCTGCTCCACGCCGAACTCGTCGCCGAACGCGTCCCGCGGCCGGATCGGTTCCCGTACACCCTCCCCGCCGTGCGCGGACTCGGGCGGCTGGCGTTCCACCCGAAGGTGACGTTCTTCGTTGGCGAGAACGGGAGCGGCAAATCGACCGTGCTCGAAGCGCTGGCGGTTGCGGTCGGCTTGAACCCCGAGGGCGGCAGCCGCAATTTCAAGTTCGCCACCCGGGCGTCGCACTCGCGCCTCGACGAGGCGCTGCGCGTCGCCCGTTCGCACCGCCAGCCGGCCGACAGTTACTTTCTGCGGGCGGAGAGCTACTACAACGTGGCGACCGAGATCGAACGACTGGACGAGGACGATCCGAGGAGTCCTTTCACCCCCCGAAACTGATGCCGAGTTACGGCGGCGTGTCGCTCCACGAGCAGTCGCACGGCGAGTCGTTCTTCGCGCTGTTCCGCAACCGGTTCCGCGGGTGCGGCCTGTACCTGCTCGATGAGCCCGAGGCCGCGCTGTCGCCGACGCGGCAACTTCAATTCCTCGCCACGCTCCACGACTACTGCCGGCGCGGGTCGCAGTTCGTCGTCGCCACGCACTCGCCGATCATCCTGGCCTACCCGGAGGCGACGATCTACCGGTTCGGTCCGGACGGGGTGAACCCGGTGGCGTACACGGACACCGAACACTATCTCGTCACCCGCGACTTCCTGGCGAACCCCGAGCGCACGCTGCGCGAGCTGTTCGGCGACGGCGAAGCGCCCGCTACATGAACCTCGCCCGCACGGCCGCAGCGCGGGGGTGTGTCAGGCCGTCGAGTACCGTGCCGCTCGCGTCGCGCAGCCGCAACCGCCCGACGAGCGGCTGGTGCGCCCCGCCGGCGAGGCCGTCGGCAAGCAGCGCGGCGCCCTGGGCGGCCTCCTTCACCCAGACACCGGGCAGCGCGGCCAGTGGCTCGACGGCGGTCGAAAAGCGGGCGAACGGGGCCAGCGCCTCCGTCAGATGGAGCGACTCGACGAACACCGGCTCGGCCGCGAACAGGCGACCCGAGAGGACGACCTTCGCGAACCGGTCGTGGGGGTCGTACAGGCCGCACAGCCCGCCGACCGTCCGCACCAGCGATTCCAGGTAAGCGGCACGGCGTACCTCCAAGTCGGCGAGCCCGTCCGCCCCGCCGGCGAACAGGTCGGCCTTCGTGAGCGGGCCGAGGAGGTAGGCCGCCTCGCCGTCCCACGCGCCGGCGGATTGCCACCCGAGCGGGCCGCCGGTGCCGCCGACGCCGTCCACAACCTCGCCGCGCTCGTTCACGACCAGCGCCGCCGAGAACGCCGTCCCGAGTTCGATCACGCACACCGGGCCGTCGCCCGGCCACGTCCCGGCGAGGTGGTGGAGCGCGAGTGCCGCCACCGCCAGCTTGTCCGGCGTGCCGAGGTCGATTCGGTTCACCTTGCGGTGCGCCGGGACCGTCGGCAGGTGCACGACGCCGGGGAGAAACACGGCCGGGAGGCGCGAGTCGTGGAACGCCCGGACCACGGCCGAGAACGCCGCCACCCCGCCGCCACGGTCGTCGGGGCGGCACAGACTCATCAGTGCGAGTTGCGCGTCGGTCGCGTCGGCGGCGCGGACTAGCGGCAGGCCATAGCCAGACGGGGCGGCGACGAGGTCGAGCGGGCCGCGCGATTCGAGCCACTTCACCGGGGCGGCGGGGTCGGTGCGGAGGTCGTCGGGCGTGAACCGCACCTGGTCGGCGACGGTGCCGCGGTCGAGGACGAGTACATCGAGCGAGGACGTTCCGGGGTCGCAGCCGGCGACGCGCATCGCAGCCCCCGGGGTTGAGGGGACGGGTTTCGCCCCAGAATAGCGTTCCGGCGGGCGGACGGAAACGGGCGCGTCAGCCGCGTTCGATCAGCGATTGGGTTTTCACGACGGCGAGCTCGTCCGGGAAGGTGTGGAACGCGGACACGCTCAGCCCGCCGCGCAGCGCCTCGGCCACGACCACGCCGAGCGGTGCGAGGCCGAGCCGGTCGCCGCCACGGCCGTGACTGACGAGCCCCTTGCGGGCACCATCGGCCCGCAACTCCTCGTGCGCCCGCACGAACTGCTCCGGCGGCAGAATCTCGACCTGCGAACTCACCTGGTAGCGCACACCGCCGGCGAGTTCGCAACGCCCGCCGCGGCCGCCGCCGAGCTGGTGCGCGAGGCGGCGGCCCTTCTCCGGCAGGTCGGGCTCGCCCGCCGCCGTCAGCTCGGTGAGTGTGACCTTCCCGTCGGTCCACTCCAGGACGTGCCCGGTCGGCGTGATGCGGACGGTCACCCGCACCCCGTTCTTCTCGACCCGGCGCGCGGCGACGGCCTCGAACAGCTCTGGGTGGAGCGGTCGGTCGTACAGCCGGAACACCAGATCCGCCACCCGCGGGCGGACGAACAACGGCCCCATCGCGCCCCCTCGGCCGGGACTATGACCGGGGATTATACCCCGAGCGGGTTGCGGCGAAGAAGGGCACTGTAAGCTTCTTGCCCGGCATGAAGGGGTGAAGGGGTGAGCGGGTGAAGGGGGGACAGAACCGCCGCCCTCGTCACCCCTTCACCCGCTCACCCCTTCACCCCTTCATGAACCCGCTCATCGATATTCCAATGGCGCGGCCGAATCACCTGAGAGGTATAATCTCGCGTCAACCTCACGGGGGTGAAGTCGTGACGGAGTCG
>JAFKFQ010000368.1 GCA_017308215.1 bacterium
GTGTCGAACGGGTGCGGTAGCGTCGTTCATGACGCCCCTCCGGGGTTCCTGAAGTGCCTCAGCAACCTTCAGGATGGACCCCGGAGGGCGTCGCCCACACCTGAGAATCCTGGAAACTACTGACTAAGCACACGGGTGTTATGACGGACGACTGCCGGTGGGGGCTCCGACCGCATGACGAACGGTCAGGGGCGGCTCCGGGTCGTACTCACGACGGGAGCCAAGTCGGCGGCGGCAACGCCCCGCGGCACCGTGCGGCCAATCCACTCCGCGAACCGCGTCGGGCCGAGGCGCGGATTGGCCCCGGGGTTCAGCCCGCGGTCGTCCAGCGCCGTACCGTAGTAGCGGGCCTGCGGGTCTGCGACCACCGTCCGCTGATCCCCGCTCACAGTCAGGAAACGCCTCACGAACTCCGCGATGGGCAACGTCTCGGGGCCGGCCAGTTCGGTCGTGGTGTTCAGCGCGGGCCGACGGCGACCTCGGCCAGGCCGGCGGCGACGTCGTCTGCCGCCAGTGGCTGCATCGGCGCCGTCGGGAGGCGGACCGGGTCGGGCACCGACCCGGCAATGCCGCCGAGAAACTCGAAGAACTGCGTGGCCCGGACGACCGTGTACGGCACCCCGCCGGCCTCGATCAACTTCTCCTGGGCGACCTTGGCCCGCATGTACCCGCTGTCCGGCAGGCGGTCGGCCCCGACCACCGACAGGGCGACGTGGTGCCCGACGCCGGCGGTCGCCTCCGCAGCCAGCAGGTTGCGGGTCGAGGTCTTGAAGAACTCCAACACCGCGGCGTCCTCCCACGACGGGAAATTCGTCACGTCGACGACGACGCTCGCGCCCGCCAGTGCAGGGGCCAGCCCCTCGCTGGTAAGGCTGCTGACGCCCAATGACGGCGACGCCGCCACGGCCTCGTGACCCCGCTCCCGGATCAGGGCCGCGAGCTTCCTCCCGATCAGCCCACTGCCGCTGACAATGATGATGCTCATGTCGAAATATATAATTTATAAAATCTTATAATTATTTTAATTATGAAACCTGTCGACCTCGACCAACCCAATGTCCACGGCGTAACCGATCAGCGAGACACGCGATCACCTCGGCCGCTTTGACGGCCGGGGCCTAAGCCTGGACGAACGTAACCGTCTCGTCGAGCAGCGCCCGGCCCGTACGGACGTACTTCACCGTTTCGTCCTCGTACCCGGTCGACAGGGCACAGAAGAGGATGAGATCCGCCGGGGGTGACACGAACTCCGTGACGGTCCTGCGAACCTGGGACCACGCCATCTGCGGACAACTGTGCAGCCCCTCGGCGCGCAGTAGCAGCATGATGGTCTGCAGATACATCCCCACGTCCGCCCACTGAGGCGGGCCATGCCCCGGTCGATGTAACAGAACAGGGCGACGGGCGCACCGAAACAGTCCCAGTTCGCGATTGCGGCCCGCTGACGCGCTTCCCAATCTTCGCGCGCGATGCCGAGTGCGCTGTAACACTCCTTGCCGTACGCGGACTGGCGCTGGACGTACGGGGATTTCAGGGCGGGTGGGTACATCCTGCTCTTTCCGCGACTACCTCAATGTCAGGCAGCCAAGTTCAGCAGGCATTCCGCGGCGTCGCGCATCTCCGCCTCGGTCAACCCCGGCCGTAGAACCGTGTTGATTTGTTCGGCCAGGAGTTCTCGCCGCCACGCCCGCCGCTTGT
>JAFKFQ010000549.1:0-13648 GCA_017308215.1 bacterium
CATCCTGCCCCCGCCGGCGAGCGGGTGTGACCCCCGACGAAGGCTCCGGGGACTCACTTCATCATGCAGCCGGGAACCGACGCGCCAACGGCGCCGGCGCGAGCTCACGCCGACCGGTGCCGCGGCACCGTGGCGCCGGCCGCAGGGTCGGCACCACCGGAACACGAGCCGGTCTGGCTCGCCGCGGATGAGCTCGGAGTTCAGCGAAAACCGGGCGATTCCGGCTCAAGTTTGGCCGGGGGCGCGCCACAGGAAGACCTCGCGCCGGTCGGTCTCGCGGAAGCCGTGGCGGTCGTACAGCCGGCGCGCCGGGGCGTTGCGGGCGTCCACGCTCAGCGTCAGCGCCGCGGCGCCGTCGGCCGCCGCGGCGCGGAGGGCGAACCGCAGCAGCTCCTGGCCCCACCCCCGGCCGCGCGCCGGCGGGGCGAGCCCGAGGTAGTTCAGCTCGACGGCCCCCACCTCCGCGCCGACGTCCAGCATCACCACGCCGACCGGTTCGCCCGCGTGCCGCGCCAGCACCCACCAGTCGGGCCGGGCGGGGGACGGGCCGCGGAACCCGTCGAGCAGTTCGACCGGGGCGCGGGCGCCGGTGAGCTCCGGGCAGTCGAGGCTGCCGTCGTGGCTGGCGAGCAGGGCGGCGGCGAACGCGGGCGGGTCGGTGCCGTGCGGCTCGAACGCGAGCGGGCCGTCGGGGCCGGCGGTCGGGCCGGGGTCGAGCCCGCGCCGCAGGTGGACGACCGCGGTGACGTGCCGGAAGCCGCCGGCCGCGAGGGCCGGCTCGTCCGACCGGTCGCCGCCCGGGGCGAACGACTGGCACACCTTCACGCCCCGCCCGCGCAGCCAGTCGAGCGCCGCGGCGAGGAGCGGGCCGGTGTCGGCCTCGCGGCCGGGCACCACGCGCGGCGGGAAGAGGAGGCCGAGCGCACCGGGCAGCACCTGCGCGAGGACCGTCCCGCGGACGGCGCCGCCGGCGCCGCGGGCGACGAACAGCCCGGTCGGGTCGAACTCGCCGGTCGTGAGGAGGTCGAGGAAGCGGCGGGCGGTGTCGGCGCGGAGCAGCGCGGGGCGGCTCGCCGCGAGAAGTCGGCAGGCGGCGGCGTGGTCGTCCGGGGAGGCGGGGGTGACGGCGGGGGGCATACCCGGAGTGTACCCGACGCCGGCGGTTATCGCTTCGGCACGGGAGGGACGTACAGATCGGGAACGCCCAGCGCCCGCGCCGCCGCGTTCAGCCGGGCGACGTCGCCGGCCACGAGCGCGCCGAAGCGGGCGGTCAGCGCCGCCAGTTCCCGGCCGAGTTCGTCGGCGAGTTCGAGCTGCGCCCGGGTCGGTGCGCCGTCGGCGTCGGTGAGGTTCGACAGCAGCCACGCCAACTGCGAGTACAGCATCGCCCCGCCGCGGGCGGCGAAGATGTCGTAGCTGATCTTCGCTTTCGGGTTGTGCAGCTTCCCCTCTACCTCGTCGAGCGCCTTGCCGAGCGCCTCGGACTGTTTCAGCAAGTCCTTGGCGTCGTCGCGGTCCTTGAGCAGGTCTTTGCGGAGGTCGAGCTGCCGCTTCACGGCGCGGAGGCGGGCCACCGTGCCCGACAGCGCGGTGATGTCGTCCCGGACGCGCAGCCCGAGCTTCTCCTGCTCGGCGAACGCGGCCGCGGGCGGGCCGGCGGGGCCGTGCCGCGGGTCGGCCCGGACCTCCACCGGCTGCGTCAGCGTCTTCCCGCCCGCGGTCAGTTTGAGGGAGTACTTGCCGGGCGCGACCGGGACGCGCGTGCCGGCCGAGCCCATGTCCACCTTCGCCCCGGGGATGGTCGTGGCGCCGTCGTGCGTCAAGTCCCAAACGAAGCGGTTCAGCCCGCGCTCGGCCTTCACCGTCCGCTTCGGCGGCTCGTCATCGTCGTCATCGTCGTCCTTGTCGACCGGCTCGTCCTTGCCGCGGACCTTCCCCTTCGCCAGCGCGACGCGCTTGCCGGCGGCGTCGAGCACCTCGACCGTCACCTCGCCCTTCGCCGCGGCGCCGAGCGAGAACCACACGGCGGCGCCGGCGTCGGGGTTGGCGGCGGCGGCGCGGCGGGTGAACGACGCGGTCGGCCCGGCCCAGCCGACGGACCACCGCGTCGCCGGGCGGACCGAGTACAGGCGGACGGCTTCCTCCGGCGCCTTCCCGCCGCCCTCGCGCACGACGGTGAGGTCGTCGAGAATCCAGATCGACCGGCCGTGCGTGCCGACGACGAGGTCGTCGTTCTTCACCACGAGGTCGTGGACCGGCACGGTGGGCAGGTTGAGTTGCAGCGACCGCCACGTCTTCCCCGCGTCCGGCGACAGCATCACGCCGCGCTCGGTGCCGAGGTACAGGAACCCTTTCTTCTTCGGGTCTTCCCGTACCGCGTGCAGGTGAACCTTCGGGTCGAGCCCGTCGGTGACGGCGGCCCACGTGGCGCCGTGGTCGGTGGTCTTCCACAGGTACGGGCGGTAGTCGTCCATGCGGTAGTTGCGGACGACGAGGAAGGCGGTGCCCGCGTCGTGCGGGCTCGGCTCGACGCAGCACACCGTCCCCCAGTCGGGGAGGTTCGGGACGTTCGCGGTCACGTCCGTCCACGTCTTCGCATCGTCCTTCGACAGGTGGATCCGGCCGTCGTCCGTGCCCGCCCAGAGGAGTCCCTTCTGCTTCGGCGACTCGGCCAGCGCGAACACCGTGCCGTACACCTCGACGCCGGTGTTGTCGCCGGTGATCGGCCCGCCGCTCCACTGCTGTTTCTGCTTGTCGTTGCGCGAGAGGTCGCCCGACACCTTCTCCCACGTCTGCCCGGCGTCGCGGGTGCGAAAGACCACGTTCGCCGCGTGGTACACCGTCTTCGGGTCGTGGGCGGAGACGACGAGCGGCGCCGTCCACTGGAAGCGGTACTTCATCCGCGCCGGGTCGATGCCCGACGGGTTGATCTGGTTCACGGTAATGTTCCGCGCCTGCCGGGTGCGGTGGTCGTAGCGTGTGAGGATGCCGCCGTACTCGCCGGCGTACACGACCTCCGGGTCGCTCGGGTCGGCGACCGCGTGCCCGGTCTCGCCGCCGCCGACGGCGTGCCAGTCGCGCAGGCCGATGCCGGTCGAGTCGAGCGAGTGGCTCGGCCCGCGGGCCGTGCCGAGGTCCTGCATGTTCGCCACGACGCGGTACGGCGTCGCGGCGTCGGCCGAGACGTGGTAGCACTGCGAGATCGGCAGCGCCGGGGCGTGCCAGGTGCGGCCGGCGTCGAGCGTCAGGTCCACCCCGCCGTCGTTCGCGTCGATCATCCGATGCTCCGCAGCATGTCCACCTGCGGGAGGAACACCACGTCCGGGTTCGTCGGGTGGACGGTGACCGTGCTGTAGTACCACGCCCGCTGGCGGACGCGGCGGTCGTCGGTCATCCGCTTCCACTCGCCCCCGCCGTCGTCGGAGCGGAACAGCCCGCCGTCCTCGGCCTCGACGAGCGCGTACACCCGGCTGCTGTTCGACGGCGCCACCGCCACGCCGACGCGCCCCCACACGCCCTTCGGGAGCCCGTTCTTCGGCGCGTCCTTCTTCAGCGACACCCAGCTGTCACCGCCGTCGCGGGACACGAACAGGTCCGACCCCGGCCCGCCGCTGGTGTGCTCCCACGGCCGGCGGCGCGTCTGCCAGAAGCCGGCGAAGACCACGCGCGGGTTCGACGGGTCGAGCGCCACGTCCGAGCAGCCCGTCTCGTCGTTCACGAACTTGACGCGCTTCCAGCTCCTGCCGCCGTCGGCGGTGCGGTAGACGCCGCGCTCGGCGTTCGGCCCGAAGGCGTGCCCGAGCACCGCCGCGAACGCCACGTCCGCGTTCTTCGGGTGCACCGCGACCGTGCCGATCTGTCCGATCTGCTTCCAGACGTGCTTCCAGGTCTTGCCGCCGTCCTCGCTCTTGAACAGCCCGGCGCCGGGGGCGACGTTCCCGCGGATGTTCGCCTCGCCGGTACCGACGTAGACGACGTTCGGGTCCGACGGCGCGACCGCGATCGAGCCGATCGAACTCGTCGGCTGGTCGTCGAAGACGGATTTCCAGCTCAGCCCGCCGTCGCCACTCTTCCACACGCCGCCGCCGGCGGTGGCCGCGTAGTAGGTGAGCGGGTCGCCGGGGACGCCGCAGGCCCGCGAGACGCGCCCGCCGGCGAACGGCCCGACGAGCCGGTACTTGAGTGCGGCGAATTCGGGCGGCGGGTCGGCGGCGGGGAGTGGGGGTGTGGCGAGCAGGACAATGACGAGCGCGAGCGGTCGGCGCATGGTGCGACTCGAGGTGCGGCCGGAGAGAGACGGGCCGGTCGGGTTCGGGTCAGATTACCCAGATTAACACCGCCCGCGGGCGCTTCCAACCCCGGGATGCCCGTCCGGCCGCGCAACGATAAAGACATCGCCGAGCGCAACGACCAGTACGCGGTGTCACTTCGCCTGCGAGTTGTAGACCGGGTTCAGCCCGACCTCCCACCGCCGCGCCGTCAGGTCGTGGCCGATCGCGCGGAAGTGGGCGAACAGCTTCTCCTGAAGGGCGTCGGCGCGGGCGGCGTCGGTCGCGGCGCGGTTGCGCTCCTCGCCGGGGTCGGTCGGCAGGTAGTAGAGCTCGCGGGTGCGGTTCTCCAGCGTGTAGATCAGCTTCCACCCGTCCGGCGTCAGCACCGACCGCTTGAACGTGTACTCGCGGTAGTCCGTCTCCGAATAGATGTCGCGCCCGGCCGGCTCGCCGCGCAGCGTCGGCACCAGGCTCGTGCCGCGGAGCGGCGCCCGGGCAGTTGGTGGTACCGTCACGTCGAGCAGGTCAAGGAGCGTCGGCATCAGGTCGATGCTGCCGGCGCGCTCGGCCACGCGCACCCCCACCGGCGCGCCCGGCGGGCGGATCACGAGCGGGACGTGCAGGAGCTCGTCGTACAGCGTGAACCCGTGGTCGAAGCGGCGGTGCTCGTGCAGCTCGGTGCCGTGGTCGGATGTGAGCGCGAACACCGTGTTGTCGGCCAGCCCGAGCCGGCGGAACTCATCGAGGAAGTGGCGGAAGCGGGCATCGGCGCGGGCGATCTTCTCGTCGTATACGGCGCGCCAGAAGCGCACGTCGGCGTCGCGCAGTGTGACGCGCCCGCTCGCCAACCCCTCCTCGCGCAGCGCCTCCTGCTCCAGCACCGACCCGGCGAACCGGCCGTCGTACCCGGGCTCGACGTAGCGGTAGTCGAGCCCGCCGGCCGGCTCGCACTGGCCGTGGGCGTCGTACCCGTGGAGGAACAGGAAGAACTTCCGCCCGCGGTTCGCCGCCAGCCACTCCAGCGCCTTCGGCACGCTGCGGTCGAGCGCGCCGAAGCGGTTCGGCTCGGCGAAGTACGTGTCGAACCCCGCCTCGTAGCCGAACCCGGGGCTGACGCCGGCGTTGCCGGTGAACGCCCCGGTCGCGTACCCGGCGGCGCGAAAGTGCTCGGCAAGGGTGGTGAGGCCGGGGGCGAGTTCCTTCAGGCTCGCCGCCTTCTTTTCCCGGGCGGTGTAGACGGCGAACTTGTTCGTCATCCGGTGCTCGGACGGGTACACGCCGGTGAACCACGTCATCGTGCTCGGCACGGTCCACGACGCGGCGGAGTAGTAGTGCGTGAACGTGTACCCCTCGCGGGCGAGGGCGTCGATCGTCGGCGTGGTGTCGCGCGGGTAGCCGAGGTGCCCGACGTGTGCGGCCTGGAGCGCGTCGAAGCTGACGAGAACGAGGTTGTGGTCGCGGAAGCGGTTCGCCGGCGCGGGGGGCGGCTCGTCTGCCGCCGGTGGTGCCGCGCGGCCGCACCCGACGGCGATGAGGGCAAGCGCGCCGACGAATGCCATCCCGTGCCACCGGGTATGCCTCATCCCTCAACCCCGGTGGTTGTATTCACTCGCTCCACTGATCCGAACTCGGTTTGCGGCTCCTCGGTGCGCACCTGCCGCGACAGCCCGGCAAGTTCCACGCAGTAGGACACGTCGGCGGGCAGCCCAAGCACCTCCCGCACGTGCGGCACGATGTCCCGGATGGACCCCCAGGACACATACCGGTTTGGTGGGCCGATCCGAAGGTGTAGGTGGTGGAACCCGTCGCACGGATGGTGGGCATCGAGCCAGCCGAGAATCTGGAAGACGGAAGTCGAGCCGCCCAGCGCCTCCCAATCTGTGCCCGCGATTTCGGGCAGTTGCGCGGTTCGGTCTACGAGTTTGCCTAGTTGAAACGACAGACTCGATACCGTTTTGAATCGGAACCGTGCGACGAGATCGAGGAGTCGGAACTCGTCACCGGACTTCCAGCGAACGGTGTCCATCTGCCCTCCGGGGTTACGGCGTGCGGGCCACGCGGAAGCCGCCGTGTGAGGTGGCGCTGCCGGGGCCGGCGCCGAACCGGCACGCGGACCGCGCCGCCGCCTCGCCCACCAGCCACGACCCGCCGCGCTGCACCTTTTGCGTGCCACCCTCCGGCCCCGCCGGGTCGGCCTCCGGCGAACGCAGGTAATAGCCGCGCTCGTACCAGTCGTGGCACCACTCCGCCACGTTCCCGTGCGTGTCGGACAGCCCCCAGCGGTTCGGCGGGAAGCTTGCCACCCGCGTCGTCCGTCCGATCTCGCGCCAGCGCGGGGCGGTGCCGTACCCGCTCGCCACCGTCGAGGCCTTCACGTTCGCCTCCCGCCCGGAGTTCTCCCCGCCGAAGAAGAAGGGCGTTTTCGACCCCGCCCGGCAGGCGTACTCCCACTCCGCCTCGGTCGGCAGCCGGTAGCCGGTCCCGCCCTTCACCTCGACCTTCGCCGCGGTGATCGAGTCGTTCTCGCGCGTCACCACGTCGAGCGCGTAAAACGGCGGCAGGCCGTCGGCGGTGCCGAGGCGGTTGCAGAACTCGACCGCGTCGTACCACGTCACCCGCTCGACCGGGAACTCGTCGGTGTCGGGCTGGCCGGCGACGAGCCCCATGCCGCCGGTCCGCGTGAACCAGCTCGGGTTCGTCCCCGTCACCTGCCGGTACTGCGCCTGCGTGACCTCGTGGACGCCGACGTAGAACGGGCGCGTGATCTTCACGTCGTGCTCGACCTCCTCGGCCTGCCGGCCCTTCTCCTGCTCCCACGACCCCATGCGGAACGTCCCGGCCCGGACCAGCACGAAGTCGATGCCGGCCGTCTTGCTCCGCTCCTCCGGCGGCAGGTTCTTCGGAGCCGGTGCGGACGCCGGTGGCGGGGGTGTTGGAGCCGGGGGAACGACCGGCTGCCGTGCGGGCGGCGGCGGCGGCGGCGCGGGCGGTTCGGCGGCGACCGGGGTTGCGTCGAGAGTCGGCGTCGGGGCGGTCGCCCGGCCGATCCACCAGCCGAGCCCGCCGGAACTCAGCGCGACGGCGGCGAGCAGCACTACGAGTCGGCGGCGGTCGAGCGGGACCGCGGGCGCAACAGGGGCGGGGTCGGGCGGTGGTGGTGGAGGAGTGGCCGGGAGTGGCGGGGCGACCGGTTCGGCGAAGGCACACACCGGGCAGGCGACCGTGCTCCCGGCTGCCCGGGGAAGGCCGCACCCGGGGCACGGCGTAGATTCCGACGGCGGAACAACATCCATCGTGCCATTCTCCCCGGCCCGCCGTGGGGACGCAACAGCCGCGCGCCGCCCGGCTCCCCCCGCTTGCCCCGCCCGCCGACTGCCGTTGCGTCCGCCGGCGGGGAAGGTATACCGTCGCCGCCCGTGTCGCCCGCCGGAGCTGACCGTGCTCGCCGGACTCGTGTCGGTCGCCCTGCTCGCCCCCACCGCCCCAGGCCCGACGCTGGAGCGCGGGGCCGAGTACGTCTACACCGGCACCGTCACCGAGAAGATCGAGCGCCCCGGCACGCGCTTCCAACGGGCGCACGAGCTCGAAGTCCGCGTGCTGGTCCTGGAGAAGCACCCGGGCCGCGCCGACGCCGCCGTCCTCACGCTGTTGCGCCGCGCAGATGCGCCCGACCGCGGGCCGCCGCTCGCCCGCCTCGACCTGATTCGTGTCCACGAGGACGGCACCACGCACCTGCTCCTGCCGACCGGCCCGGCGCCGCTGCGGTTCGCCGCGGACACGCCCGCCCACGCCCTCCCGCCGCCGCCGCTCGACACGTTCGCCCCGTTCGAGTTCGGTGCGTTCCCGCCGCGCAGCCGGACCGGGGCGGGGAACTGGACGAGCGCCGAGTACGGCCGCCCCGAGGTGGCGTGGACGACCGGCGGGTTCGACTTCGTGAGCGGCGAGCGCTGCGGCGAGCTGCGGGCGGTGCAGAAGTCGGCGACGTGGGACCGGCCGCGGGGCGGCGTGACCGCGTGGGAGCGCACGGAATCCGTGTGGGTCTCGACGGCGGACGGCTCCGCCCGCCGCGTCCACCGGGTCGTCCGCCACCGCGACGGGATCACGCCGGCGCCGGCGGTCGAGGTCGAGGTGCGGTACGAGCTGCGGACGCAGACCCGGCTGATCGGCCCGACCTTCGCCCGCTACCGCGCCGAGGTCGAGACCGCCTATGCGGTCGGTGCCGAGGCTGAACCGTTGTTCCGCGAGGTTCTGCGGCTCGGGCCGCAGCCGTTCGCGGCGCGGCTCAAATGGCTCGACGAGTTCCTCGCCGACACCGAGCCCGGCACCCCGTACCGCGAGGCGGCGCTCACCGTCCGCCGCCGGCTCGACGCCGCCCGTCAGGGCGAGGCGCTGCCGGTGACGACCCTCGCCCCGACGCCGGCCGTCCCGCACGTGCGGCGGTCCGAGGTCGGCCAGCCGGCACCGGACTTCCGCGCCGGCGAGTTCCGCCTGTCGGCGGCGCGCGGGAAGCCGACGGTACTGGTCTTCTTCATGCCCGGGCAGGAGACGGCGGAGCTGTCGCTGTGCGTCGCCGACGCGCTGGCGAAGCGCTACCCCGGGCGCGTCGCCGTCGCCCCGCTGGCGGTCTTCGCCGACCCGGCGCTCGCGGCGAAGGACGTCGAGCGCCGCCGGCTCACCGTTCCCGTGTACGACGGGTCGCTGGCGGTGGAGCCCTACGGGGTCGAGACGTTCCCGCGGTTCGTGGTGGTGGACGGGGCCGGCGTCGTGCGCTGGACGTTCGCCGGGGTCGGGGCGGAGACCGGCTTCCTGGTCCGCGAGCAGGTGGACGCCGTCCTGTCCCGCCCAACCGCTACAGCCTACCAAGCCCCGCCCCCGCCCCCGCCGCGCTGACCGCCGCCGGCGCGGAAGCGGACCGGGTGCACGGGGTACGATGGAGCGGGCGATGACCGAGTACGACATCCAGGGGCCGGCCCGGACGTGTGCGGTGACCGGGCGGGAGCTGAAGCCCGGCGACCGGTTCTACGCCGTCCTCCGCGAGGACGGTGGGAAGCTGGTCCGCAGTGACACCGCCGCGGACGCCTGGACCGGGCCGCCCGAGGGCGTCGTCGCCTACTGGGCCGGGAAGGTGCCGGCGGCGACCGACAAGCCGCGCCGGCCGGTGGTGAACGACGAGGTGCTGCTCGACTGCTTCGCGCGCCTCGCCGGTACGGCCGACGCGGACGGGCTGAACTTCCGCTACGTGGCGGCGCTCCTGCTGATGCGGCGGAAGCGGTTCAAGTTCGAGGACGCGGTCCGCGACGCGGCGGGGAACGACGTGATGGTGCTGCGCGACGCCCGCGGCGGTGCCGTCCACCACGTCACCGACCCGCGACTGACCGACGAACAGATCGGCGCCGTGCAGGCCGAAGTGTTCCGCGTGCTGGGGTGGCAGTAGTCGTGGGCGGTGGGCGGTGGGCCGTGGGCAGTCAGACAACCGGTCGTGTTTCTGACTGCCCACGGCCCACCGCCCACCGCCCACTCCAAGCCGGAGCAGCCCATGCGACTTCGCGACCTCCGACTCCTCGTCGCCGCGGCCGTGCTCTGCCCGGCCGTCGGGTGCAACTGGATGCGCGAGTGGCGCGAGCAGATGCCGATCGGCAGGCGCCTGCCGACCGGGAAGCTCGAACCCGAGCCCGCCGAGAAGTTCGTGAAGTTCATCAACGGACGGGCGGAGCAGCTCCAGTCGGTCGAGTACGGTGACGTGCGGATGCGCGTGTCCGGGAAGGGCCTCCCGGTCCCGGTGAACCTCGACGGCAACCTCGCCGCCGCCCAGCCGCGCAGCTTCCGCATGACGGCGCAGGGGAGGATGGCCGGCAGCATCGACCTCGGCTCGAACCCCGAGCAGTTCTGGGTGTACACGGGCGGCGGCGGCGACACCATGTACGTCTACGCCGCGCACAGCGACTTCGAGACCGGCAAGGCGCAGCTGCCGGGCAACCTGCCGTTCGAGCCCGACTGGGTGATGCAGGCGCTCGGCATGAACCGCATCCCCGCGGCCGCGAACTACGAGGTACCGGCCGGCGACCGCTCGGCCGCGAAGTACGACGTGCGGATCGACGACCGCGAGCAGGCGTACGTCCTCGGCTGGACCGCGAGGGCCCCGAACGGCGTGGTCGTCCGCAAGGAGATCGTGTTCGACGGCGCCCCGGCGACGGGGAAGAAGTCGCAGGTCAAGCGGCACGTCCTCCGCGACGCCAAGAACCAGCCGATCGCCACCGCCGACATCCGGGCCGCCGAGGTGCTCTCTTACGGTCAGAACGACAGGGGTGAGTCGCTGGTCATCCAGTACCCGACGCACCTGACGCTGAAGTGGGAGAACCCGCGGTTCGAGATGGACCTGTACCTCACCAAGGCCACGGTCAACGGCGGCCTGGCCACCGACCCGGCCCGCCGCGCCGCCCTCTTCACCCGCCCCACGTTCCCCAACACCCAGGCCATCGACCTCGCCCGCTTCGACCTCCCGACGGGGCGGCCGCGGTAGCGGAACCGGCCCGTCGCCCGCCCCGTCGGTGTAGAATGCCGGCCGGGGAGGGGCGCACATGCCGGCGTGGTTGTACGATCTCTTGCCGGCCGGGTGGACCGGGTGGGAGGTGGCGGTCGCCGCCACCGCGTTCGGCGTCGCGTCGGCGGTGGTGAGTGCCCTCGTCGTCGGGGCGGTGCTGGCGCGACTCCCCGCCGACTACTTCGTGAACCCCGCCGCCCGAACGCGGCAGCAGAAGCTGCACCCCCTCGCACACGTCCTGCTCATCCTCGGCCGCAACCTGCTCGGCTACTTTCTGATCGTGCTGGGCGTGCTGCTGTCGCTGCCCGGCGTGCCGGGGCAGGGGGTGCTGACGATCCTGATGGGGGTGATGCTGATCGACCTGCCGGGGAAGGATCACGCCGCCCGGTGGCTGGTGACGCGCCGCCCGGTGCTGGCGACGGTCAACCGGATGCGGGCGCGGGTGGGGCGGGAGCCCCTGCAAGTGGGGGAGTGAGGAGAGGGGAGCGAGGAGAGAAGACGGTAAGCGTCTTCTCTCCTCGCTCCCCTCTCCTCACTCCCCCACTTGCTATCCTTCGCTCCCCATCACGGCCGTCACGTTCACCGGGATGTTGTCCGGGATGATGGACAGCTTGAGCCGGCCCATGTTGATGCTCAGCGGGGCGATCGGGCGGTAGGTGCCCTTGATCGTCACCGCCACCCGCTCGGTGAAAGCGGCCGCGTTCCAGTCGGCCAGCGGGTTGGTGCCCGAGTACGCCTTGAACGGGTCCACCGTCGCCCCGGTCGGGCTCGACTTGGCGATCACCTGCGGCGGGTTGCTGGCGAACCCCGACTGGTCGCACGAGTAGACGGCCACCTGGTAGCCCTGGATGTTCTTCTGGACGCCGGCCATCCGGTCGGTCGTGTACGCCAGGATCGCGGCCTTCTTGGCCGCGACCTGGTCGGGCGGGCAGTTGACGTTCACCGACGCGTACCGGGCGCCGTCGCGGGCGGCGTTGTTGGCCACGTGCAGGACCATCAGGTACCGGCAGTACTCGAAGATCCCGAACAGGAACAGCAGGAAGACGGCGATCACCATGGCCGACTCGACCAGGGTGGCCCCCCGGCGGCGGCTCGGTCGGGTGCGCAGGCGCATCGGCGGGGGTCCCCGGGTCAGAAGGTCGGGAGGGTCTCGTTCACCGTGAACGGGTCGTCCACCAGCATCCGCCAGTTCACCGTGAAGGTGATCCAGCCCGGGTTGATGAGCCCCAGGTTCACCCACCGCACCTTCTCCCACTTCACCCTCACGGTGACGGAGAACGGCTGGTTCTTGATCCCCTGGTACGGCTCGGTGCCGGACCCGCCGGTGAACGCGAACAGCACCTCGATGTCCGAGAGGGTCAGCCCGGTCAGCCCGGACGCGAGCAGGTACTGGTAGACCACGTCGCGGACGTTCGGGGTGCCGGTGGACGTCTGAATCTGGGTGATCGTCCCGTCCGACCGGATGGTGGTCCCCTGGCCGGCCAGCCGCGCCCCCTCCCGGGCGGCGTTGCTGACGATCTGCTGGACCTGCACCATCCGCCCCACCTCCCAGATGCCGATCATCAGGGGGGCGAGGAACACCATGAAGGTGAAGCCCATCTCGACGGCCGCGACCCCGGGGCGGGCGAGGCCGGTCGGGCGGCGGCGGGCGACAGGCGTGAGGCGCATCACGGATCCCTCTCGGGGGCGGGCGGACCGGTCCCCGGGCGAACCCTAGAACACGGCGCCGGCCGTGCAACCGTCGGGGGCGGAAAACCCGGACCCCGGGCCGCCCACCGGAGTGCGTGTACTAGCCTTCCGGGAACGGGCCGGCGTCGGCCGACCCACCCCCGGACCGCTCCCGCCCGCATGTGCCGACCGGACACCCTCGACGACGTGGTCGCCCTCGTCCGCCGCAGCGGGCTGGTGGACCCGGACATGCTCCGCCGCTTCCTCGACCTGTTCGCCCGGTCGGGGCTCGGCGGCCGCGGCGCCCCGCTGTCGCCGGCCGGGCTCCTCGCGCTGATGGTCGAGGAGGGGCTCCTCACCCGGTTCCAGGCGACCGAGCTCGGCGCCGGGCGGTCCGAGCTGTGGGTCGGCCCGTACCGGGTGCGGGACGAGCTCGGCCGCGGCGGGATGGGGCGGGTGTACCTGGCCGAGGACACGACCGGGGCGCTGGTCGCGGTGAAGGTGCTCTCGGCCGGGCTGCGCGACGACCCCGGCGCCCGCGACCGGTTCCGCCACGAGGCCCGGGCCGCCGCCGCCATCGCCCACCCGAACGTCGTCCGGGTGTTGTCCGCCGACCCGGCCCACGACCCGCCGTACCTGGTGATGGAGTACGTGGACGGGGTCAGCCTCCAGGCCGCCGTCGCCCGGCACGGCACGTTCTCGGCCGGCGAGGCCGCCGCTGTCGGGCTCGGGGTGGCCGCGGGGCTCGCCCCGGCCGCCGCCGTCGGGCTCACCCACCGCGACATCAAGCCGGCGAACGTCCTCGTGGACCGGGCCGGGGCGGTGAAGATTCTGGACCTCGGCGTCGCCCGGTTCGCGTCCGACCCGCTGTCGCGCCGGCACGACTCGGCGCTGGTGATCGGCACGCTGGACTACCTCGCCCCCGAGCAGGCGGTGGACAGCTCGGCGGTGGACCCGCGGGCCGACCTGTACGCCCTCGGGGCGACGCTGTACTTCCTCTTAGCCGGGCACCCGCCGTTCCCCGAGCCGGACTTCGGGCGGAAACTGGCGCTGAAGCAGGAGGCCGACCCGCCGCCGCTGACCGCGCTCCGCCCGGACGTGCCGGCCGGACTGGCGGCGGTGGTGGCGCGGCTGATGGCGCGCGAGCCGGCCGCCCGATACCCGTCGC
>JAFKFQ010000549.1:13671-15483 GCA_017308215.1 bacterium
TCGCCGGCGGCGGCGGCGGCGGCGCTGCGGCCGTGGGGCGCCCCCGGGCCGGCGTTCCCGGTGCGGCTGTTCCGCCCGGCCGCCGCCGACATGCCCGGCCCGCCGACCGAGGGCGGGTACGACCCGTCGCCCACGCCCCCGCCGCCGACCCGGCGGATCGTCCGCCCGTCGGTCCCGCGGCGCGGCCTCAGCCCGGCGACCCCCGTTGTCCTCGAACCCACCCCACCCCCGGCCGGACGACCCAAGGTGGACGAGGCAGGGGGTACGACAGTTCGCCTGCACCCGGCGGTGCCCCCGCCGCCGGTCTCCCCGCCGGCCGGGTGGTGGGCGGCCGCGACCCGGTGGCTCGCACGCTGGCGCCGTTGACCGGTCGCACGATCGGGACAGTCGCCCCGATTTTCCCAAAGTCCCCAGGCGGTTTCACTTCGCCAGCCGCCGCTGTCCCGCCATCTTCAACCCGATAAGACAACCCGCCATCCGGTTCGCCTTCGCCCCGTCCGCCAGGGCCGCACATGCCTCGCGCGATCCTCCGCCTCGACGCCCTCGAAGACCGCGCCGTCCCCGCCGCCGTCGGGGCACTCGACCCGTCGTTCGGCACCGCCGGGCGCGTCGTCACGTCGGCCGGCGGGGCCGAGGCGGCGTCCGCCGTCGCCGTCCAGCCGGACGGGAAGATCATCGTCGCCGGTTCGACCACGCAGAACAACGACATCGTCCTCGCCCGCTACAACCCCGACGGCTCGCTCGACGCGACGTTCAACGGCAGCGGCACGTTCCAGTTCACGTTCGGCGGCATCGACACCGCGGCGGCGCTGGCGCTCCAGCCGGACGGGATGATCGTGGTCGTCGGCGCCACGGACGCGAACGGCAACCCGGACTTCGCGGCCGCCCGGGTGCTGGCGAACGGGACCGGTCTCGACACCACGTTCAGCGGCGACGGGAAGGTGATCGTGCCGTTCGACCGCGGCGGCGCGAACGCCGACCGGGCGACCGCCGTCGCGCTCCAGGCGGACGGGCGGATCGTCGTCGTCGGCTCGGTCCAGGCCGGCGCCACCGACTTCGACTTCGGCCTACTCCGGCTGACCGCCGCCGGCGCGCCGGACGCGTCGTTCGGCGGCAGCGGGCTGGGGGTGGTGGCGTTCAACCTCGGCGGGACGAACGACGACCGCGCGACCGGCGTCGCCGTCGCGCCGGGGGGCGCGATCGTGGTCGGCGGGTACGCCGAGACGGCGGCCGGGTCGCACGACTTCGCCGCGGTCCGCCTCCTCGCCGCCGACGGCTCGCCGGACGCCACGTTCAACGGCGACGGCAAGGCGACGATCGACCTCGGCGGCGACGACGTGGCGAACGCGGTCGCCGTGCGGGCCGACGGGCGGGTGGTGCTGGCGGGCACCCGGACGGCCACCGACCCGCGGGCGGCGGTCGCCCAGCTGACCGCGGCCGGGGCGTCCGACGCCACCTTCGGCACCGGCGGGACGTTCACCGCGGCGTTCGCGCTGGAACCCGCCGGCGCGGGCACGCGGGCGAACGCGCTGGCCCTCGACGACCGCGGCCGGGTCGTGCTCGGCGGGGTGCGTGTCACCCCCGGCGCGACGGACGCGATCGTCATGCGCGTCGCCGCCAACGGGGTCGGGTTTGACGTGTCCTTCAACAACCAGGGGACCGTTGCCGACAACCCCGGCGGTTCGACCGTCATCGACTTCGGCGGAACCACCGACGCGGCCGTCGCGGTGACGATCGACCGCGGCGGGCGGATCGTCGTGGCCGGCGGCACGTCGGCGGACGGGAACATCGCCCTCGCGCGGCTCATCGGCA
>JAFKFQ010000550.1 GCA_017308215.1 bacterium
ACCGGGCGGCCCAGGGTTGACACCCTGGGCTATTGGCTGCCGCCCCTTCGGGGCTCAGGCCCCGAGCCGATGTGTTCGGAGCCCCAATGGGGCGACAGTCAATAGCCCAGGGTGTCAACCCTGGGCAGTGTGGACTTCGGAACCCGCCATGCCCCCCGCCTTCCTCACCGACCGCCGCTCGTTCCTTCGCGACGCCGGCACCGGGCTCGGCGGCGTCGCGCTCGCCGCGCTCCTCGCCGAGCAGCGGCTCCTTGCCAGCGATCCCATCCGCCCCGTCGTTCGTGCCGACGACCCGCTCGCCCCGCGGGCGCCGCACTTCGCGCCGAAGGCGAAACGCGTTCTCACCATCTTCTGCTCGGGGGCGGTCAGCCACCTCGACACGTTCGACTACAAGCCCGAGCTCGTCCGCCGCGACGGGCAGCCACTGCCAGGCGCCGACCGGCTCGTCACGTTCCAGGGCGAGAACGGCAACCTCGTGAAGCCGCTGTGGCAGTTCCGCCCGCGCGGCCAGAGCGGCAAGATGGTGTCCGACCTGCTCCCGAACCTCGCCGCGCTCGCCGACGAGATGTGCTTCCTCCACGCGATGACCGCCCGCAGCAACACGCACGGCCCGGCCGAGAACCAGATGAGCACCGGGTTCACGCTCGACGGGTTCCCGAGCGCCGGCGCGTGGGTGAGTTACGCCCTCGGCAGCGAGTGCCGCGACCTGCCCGCATTCGTCGCCATCCCCGACCCGCGCGGCGTTCCTCAAGTCGGGCCGAACAATTGGGGCAGCGCGTTCCTCCCCGCCGTGTTCCAGGGGACGCCGTTCGGCGCCGACCGCCCCATCCCGCACCTCGCCCGGCCGGCGTCGATCTCGTCGCAGGCCGACACCGACACGCGCACGTTCCTGAATCGCCTGAACGCCGGCCACGCCGCCGCGCGGCCCGGCGACGAGGCGCTCGCCGCGCGCATCGCCTCCTACGAGATGGCCGGGCGGATGCAGCTGCGGGCGGCGGAGGTCGGCGACCTGTCGAAGGAGACGCCGCGCGTCCACGACGAGTACGGCACGGGCGACGCGAACCGGTACAAGGCCGGGTTCGCGCGGAACTGCCTCCTCGCGCGGCGCCTACTGGAGCGCGGCGTGCGCTTCGTGCAACTGTTCAACGGCTCCTACGCGATGGGCGAGGGCGTTGGCAACTGGGACGGGCACAAGACGCTGAAGCCGCAGTACGAGACGCACGCGGCAATCCTCGACCGGCCGTGCGCGGCACTCCTCGCCGACCTGAAGCGGACCGGCTTGCTCGCCGACACGTTGGTCGTGTGGGTGACGGAGTTCGGGCGGATGCCGACGTTCCAGAAAGGCGCCAGCGGGCGCGACCACAACCCGCGCGGGTTCACCGTCTGGCTCGCCGGCGCCGGGGTGAAGCGCGGGTTCAGCCACGGCGCCACCGACGAGTTCGGTTACGTCGCCGCCGAGGACCCGACGAGCATCTACGACCTGCACGCCACGGTGCTCCACCTGCTCGGGCTCAATCACGAACGGCTGTCGTACTACCACAACGGCGTCGAGCGCCGCCTCACCGACGTGCACGGCCGGGTCGTCAACGCGATCCTGGCCTGACCGAGCCCCCGCCCCCGGAGCCGAACCCGTGTCCCACCTCGCGCTCGCCCTCGTGGCGACGACCGCCATGACACAGCCCGCCCCGCCCGAGACGCCGACCACGCTCACCCCCGCGGCGGCGACGGCGTTCGCGCGGCTGGCGCTCAAGGGCGTCGTCCGCGAGTACCCGAATCACCCCGGGCACGTCCTCGGCGGGCCGCAGGACGCGCTCACGCCCAAGGCGCTCCACCCCGCGTTCTACGGTAGCTACGACTGGCACTCGGCGGTCCACGGCCACTGGCTGCTCGTCAAGGTGCTCCGCACCCACCCCACGCTCCCCGAGGCGGGGCAGATCCGCACCGTGCTCGACGCCCACCTCACCGACGCCAACGTGCGGGCGGAGGCGGCGTACTTCGAGCGCAAGGAGTCGAAGTCGTTCGAGCGGCCTTACGGGTGGACGTGGCTGCTCAAGCTGAAGGCGGAGCTGCACGACTGGGACGACGCCGACGCGAAGCGGTGGTCGGCGAACCTCCGCCCGCTCGCCGACCTGATCGCCGCCAAGTACGTGACCTACTACCCGAAGCAGACGTACCCCACGCGCGTCGGCACACACGCCAACACGGCGTTCGGGCTGGCGTTCGCACACGACTACGCGGTCGCGGTCGGCGACGCCAAGCTCCGCGGGCTCATCGAGAGTCGGGCGCGGGACTACTTCGGCAAGGACGCCGATTATCCGGCGGCGTGGGAGCCGGGCGGGGCGGACTTCCTCTCGCCGGCGCTCGCCGAGGCCGACCTGATGCGCCGGGTGCTGCCGCGCGACGAGTTCCGAACGTGGTTCGCGCGGTTCCTTCCGGGCGCGGCGAAGGGCGAGCCGGCGGCGCTGTTCACCCCGGCCACGGTGACCGATCGCTCTGACCCACAGCTCGTCCACCTGGACGGGCTGAACCTGAGCCGGGCGTGGGGCATGCGGGCGGTGGCGAACGCGCTGCCGGCGGGCGACCCGGCGCGGGCTGCGCTGCGGGCCGGCGCCGCCCGCCACGCAGCCGCCGCGCTGCCGCACGTGGCCAGCGGCGACTTCGCGGGCGAGCACTGGCTGGCGTCGTTCGCCGTGCAACTGCTTGCGACGCCGGTTCCCGAATAGCCAGGGGAGGGAGTGTCATGCGTGCGGCAGTCGTGGCGGCGGTCGCGGTCGTGCTCGTCGGCGGCGCCTCGGCGGAGCCGCCGGACTACAAGGACGTGCCGCTCAAGGCGCTCGGCGTCGAGCCGGTGTCGGAGAAGGCGGACCCGAAGACCGGCTTCGTGGTCGGCGGCAAGAACCCGACCGCGCGGGTGAAGGGGCTGACCGAACTCGCCGGCCGGTCGGTCGCCGACCTGGAGCGCGACATGCGGCCGGGGGCGAAGTCGGAGGTCGGGTCGGACAAGGGGTTCCTGGGGGCGGACGAGTCGCTCGTCGCCGTGCTCGCGGCGGACAACGCCTACGTGGTGGACGAGCTCGGCCTGACCCACCAGGAGCTCGCCCGGCACCTGCGCGCCCTCGCCGCGATCGAGTGGAAACGACAGGACGACGCCCGGAAGGCCGGGAAGGAACCGCCGTCCGAGCCGTTCACCTACCACGGCCGTCGGTTCCGCGTGACGATCGGGGTCAGCCGGGGCTACCAGCTCTCGCCGTTCCGCGACGGCACCAAGACGAACGCCGACGCCACGGTCACGAACGCGGCGACCGGCAAACGGCTGAGCTACTCGCTGCTCGTCCCGGACATGGCCGAGCGGTACGGGTTCTGGGAGGGGACCGGCACCCCGTACCGCGTCGCCCCGCGCGACGTGGTCGCCGTCCTCGACTTCCTCCAACCGAAGGCGAAGTAGCGGGCGAGGTGGCCCTGCAGCCCGGCCGGACCGGCGGCGCAAGAAATCCGCAGCCGTGTCGAAAACCGGCCGGTCCGTTCGTCTACTGGGTGAGTCGCCACCCGGCCCAGTGACACACACCCGCGGGAGTCTCCACCATGTCCGCCTACCCCGTCAACCTCCGCAACCTGACCGCCGCCGACGCCGAAGTGCTCGACCGCGAACTGGCCCGCGCCCGGGCGGCGGCCGACCCGGGGCTCGCCCTCGACCTCTCGGCCGTCGCGTTCCTGTCCAGCACGGCCCTGTCGCGGTTCGTCGCGCTCGACCGGGAGCTGAAGGCGGCCGGCGGCGGGCTGTCCCTGGTGAACGTCCGGCCGGACGTCCGCCGGGTCTTCACCGTCACCCGGCTGGACGCCTTGCTGGGCGCGTGCGCGGCTTGACGCCCACCGGTCCGCCGCCCCCGCGTTGCTCTCCCCGCCCGAACGCCCACGGCCCGGTTAGAAGTCGCCGAGCACCTGCCCGTCGTCCCGGAGCATCAGGTTCAGGAACGTCCCCAGGTCGATGCTGTCGCGGACGAACCGGGCCGACCCGTCGGCCAGGCTGACGTGGACCCCGCCGGTGTGGAAGCTGTACGGCTGCCCGCTGTTGGTGTGGTTGATGAACCGGTAGGAGCCCGGGGCGACGTCGACGGCCGCCTCCCACGCGGCCCCGAGGCTCGGGTCGGTCGGGGCGAGGGGCGGGGTCGGGGTGCCGGCCGCGCCGCGCCCGCTGTTCGTCGGGCTGGTGGCGGCGGTCAGGTTGTCCGGCCGGTACGCCCGCATCTTCACCCCGTCGCCCGCCCCCGCCCACGCCAGCGACACCGTGCCGGTGGCCGGCCGGCCCTGGACGTACAGCAGCGGCGCCCCCGCGCACTCGTAGAAGAGCATGGTGTTGCTGTACCCGTCGGTGATGGCGGCGTAGCTCGCCCCGCGGCGGCGGGGGTCGGTGCTCCGCGAGTCGGGCGGGCTCATGGCGGTGTTGAAGTTCATCTGCGGCTCCCCCTCCTGGTACCACAGCGGGTGGCCGACCGGGCGGAGGGCCGGGATGCGGGGGGAGGTGTAGTCCGTCGCCTGGGCGTTGAGGGTGGCGGACACGGCGACGGTGCGGTCGCCGGGGGTGCTCGGGCACTGGAAGACCGGGACCGGGACGTTGAAGTAGGTGCGGAGCTGGGCCGACCACCCGCTGTCGGTCAGGGCGCCGTTGAACCCGTGGAGCCCGTTCGAGTGGCGGGCGGCCTCGAACTCCTGGGACATCGTGACCTGCTCGACGTAGGGCAGGACGCGCCAGAGCGACCCGGTCCGGGAGTACGGGAAGTACCCGTTGTTGTGCTCGTACTGCATCATCCCGAGGCCGATCTGCTTCATGTTGTTGAGGCACTTGGCCCGGGCGGCGGCGGCCCGGACCTTCTGGACGGCGGGGAGGAGCAGGCCGATCAGGACCGCGATGATGGCAATGACGACCAGCAGCTCGATGAGCGTGAAGGCGCGACGGGGCGGGCGGCGCATGGCCGGTCTCCGGGCGAGCGGGTGGGGTATGAGCCGCGTGGCGTCGGGTGGTGAGCGGCAGGCGGGACGGCGGACCGTCCCCGCGCGTCCCGTTCGGAGGCGGAGCGTGCTCGGCGGGTTACTGAGATCGAGTCTCAGTACGTGGAGTGTACTTTACGAGACCAATGTGGTCTGTCAACGACCACATTCGGGAGCCAACAAGGGAAGATGTGGTTTCAATTCGTCCAATTTGGCTTCAAAGAGGCCACAATCTATGATTTATATTAATAAATAGCCGAAAGGACGGAGCGAGTGGTCAGCCGCCGAGCGGGACCGCGCTGTCCGCCGCCTCCAGGCTGGCGTAGCACGTCCCGTCGGCCATCAGGTTCCAGCTCCGGCAGACCCCGTGCGTCCGCTCCCAGAAGACGCTCGGCTCGGTGTACGCCGCCACCCGGAGTACCCGCCCGGCCCACCGGACGGCGAACACCGGTGCCCCCCACGGCAGCTCGCCCTCCCGGACCGCCCCGTGCCGGGCCAGGAACCCGGTCACCAGGGCGAGGGGCACCTGGTTGTCCCGGCACCACCGGTTGTACCCGGCGTCGGCGTAGACCGACTCGGCCGTCACCGACACGTACAGCTCCTTGAAGCACACCTCCTCGACCCCGGTCCCGGCCGCCCAGTCCAGGTAGGCCGCCAGGGTGTCCGCGTCGCACACCCCGGCCCGCTGGAGGACGCACACCCACCGCAGCCGCAGCCCGGCCAGGTCCGCCCGGTTCGCCGCCCACGTCGCCGCCACCCGCTCGGAGTGGGTCGCCACCCCCATGATCCGGTCGTTCGCGTCCGGGCTGTGCCGCGACACCGCCAGCACCGTCAGCCCCGCGGCCCGGTAGGCGCGCAGCGTCGCCAGCCGGTCCGCCTCGTCCATCCGCCCGAGCCCCAGCCCATTGGTGATTAGCACGACGGTCGGGAAGTGCCGCGCCCCGGTGCGGAGCAGGTCGAGCAGCCGGGCGGGGGCGAGAAGGGTCGGCTCCCCGCCGCCGGTGACCACGAACCGCTCGGCGCCCGCCGCCGCCGCCGCGGCACAGGCCGCTTCCAGCCGGCCCAGGACGACCCGCCCCTGCCGCTGGTCCTCGGAGAGCGACGCGTGCGAGAAGCAGAACGGGCACCGGGCCTGGCACGCTTGCGCGATCGGGAGCACCGACAGCGCCCGCGGGCGGACGGCAGCCCACGGCCTGAGGTCACCCCGCGCGAGCAGCGACCCGGCGTACACCTCCTCGACCGCCGCCGGGCGGAGGCGGTCGCCCTCGACCACCGACACCGCCTCGACCTCGACCCACGGCCGCTCGACGTACTCGCCGACCCCGGTCCGCCGGTTCGCCCGGAGCTCGTGGGCGCGGACCCGGGTGTGGAGGGCGACGAGCGCGTCCCCGGGCTTGAGCAGGTGCGCCGCCTTCCGGCACCCGTGGCCGAAGTGGTCGGGCGGTAGGAGGAAGAACCGGTCGGGGAACGTCGACTCCGGGATGCGGGCCTTGTCGTACCGGCGGGTGTACTTGTCGTACCCGCGGGCGAAGTTCGACAGCACGGTGACGTGAACCCGCTCGACCGCCTCGTCCTCCCCCGCCCCGAGCGACTCGTGCAGGCAGCTCACGACCGCCAGCCCGGCCGGGGCGTCGTACACGTCGCCCGGGACCACGAGCAGGCCGCGCCGGAGGAGGGCGTCGGCGTCACCGCGGACCACGGACAGGTAGCCCGTCTCCGGCGGCTCCCACCCCGGGTCGGCGGCCCGGAGGGTGGCCGCCAGCCGCCCCCACCGGTGGCGGAAGACCGACCGCTGGTAGGCGGGGAGGTCGGCGTGGGCGGCCAGCAGGGTTGCGGCCCGGTCCGCGTCCGGTGACGGGGTGGCCGGCAGACCCATCTCGCCCGGCACGACCGCCAGGCCCGCCAGCAGTGGGGCGAGGTGCGTCTTCGAGAGGGAGTAGAGGAGGACCGCCCGGTCGGTGTCGACGAGCGGCTGGACGACGGGGCTGTTGGCGTAGTCGTAGACCCGGTCGACCACGACGAGGCGGCCGGGGGCGCCCCGCACCCAGTCGCAGAGGACCGCCACCTCGTCGGGCGTCAGGTCGCGGCCGAGCGGGGTGAGCGGGGCGGTCACGACCACTGTGTCGGCGACGAGTGCGGCCCCGACCTCGAACCGCGGGAGGGTCGGGTAGCCGACGACCGGGCGGCCCGCGGCGGCGGCGATCCGGTGGTAGACCGGGTAGACGTCGACCGGCAGCGCGACCGGGCCGCGCCCGGCGGCGAGGACGTCGTGGAGGGCCTGGCGGACGCCGGTCGAGTGGGCGCACCGGGTGAACCGGACGGCGAGGGCGTGGCGCCAGGCGGCGTCGAGGGTGAGGCCGGGCGGCCGGGCCTCGGGGGCGGCGGGCCGGATCGCCCGGACCGGGTTCAGGCAGTCGAGCCGGACCAGGCCGGGGTGCTCGGCCAGCAGGGCGGCGGCGCGGGCCTTGAACCGGGCGAAGGCGGGCGAGTCGCCGCGGGTGAACGGGTGCATTTCTCGGCCCCCTCGTGGGTCGGACGCGCCGCGCCCGCACCCCACAGAGGACGCCGGGCGCGGGGTGGTTCGCTCACCGACCGGAACTTCGCCCGCCCGCCGGCGCGATTTCCGGTCGTGGCCGCACCGGTCGGCGCGGGGTAGCATTCCCGGGCCGACAGGTTCGTGCCCGCCCCGGCGGGCGCGACGAAGAGGGAAACCGGTGGGAATCCGGCGCAGGGCCGCTGCTGTGATCGGCCAGGGGTCCGGGCACCACGCCACTGAGCATCGTCCCTCGTCATTCGGGGTGTTTCCCGCGCCGGGCGACACTCCGAATGACGAGGGACGACCCGGGAAGGCCGCCCGAACCCCGCCACGAGCCGAGAACCAGAAGACCGACCTGTCGGGCGGTGTTCGGTGCCTCGGCTCCCGGGCCACCGGCAGGCCTGGTCTCGGCCGCGCGCGTGCGCGGCCCCTGTCCGTCCCGTCCTGGCAGCTCCGCCGGCACCCGCGCGCCCGTCCCGGCGCGCCAGAGCCCCCGATGACCCCCGGCCGACTCGTCCTCCTCGCCGCGCTGGTCGCGGCGGCCGCTCTCGTCCGCCTCGCCCCGCACCCGCCCAACGTCACCCCGGTCGGGGCGCTGGCGGTGTTCGCCGGGGCCACGTTCCGCGACCGCCGCGCCGCCGTGGCCGTCCCGCTCGCCGCGCTGTTCCTCAGCGACCTCATGCTCGGCCTGCACGTCCTGACCCCACTGATCTACGCCAGCTTCGCGGCGAACGTACTGATCGCCCGGTGGCTCGCGGCGGGGCGACCGGCCGGCGGCGGTCGTCCTCGGGGCGGTGCAGTTCTACCTCGTCACGACCGCCGCGCGCCACGTCCTGTACCACCCGCTGACGCCGGGCGCGTTGGCGGCGTGTTACGCCGACGGCCTGCCGTACCTCGGCTACGCGCTGCTCGGCGACGCCGGGCACGCGGCCGTCCTGCTCGGCGGGCTGGTGCTGGCCGAGCGGGCGTTCCCGGCGGTGCGCGAGCCGGCGCCCGCGGCGGCCTGACCCGGAGGAGTCCCGTGCGGATCGTGTCACTGCTGCCGAGCGCCACCGAACTCGTCTGCGAGCTCGGGCTCGGCGACGCCCTCGTCGGGGTGACGCACGAGTGCGACCACCCGGCGTTCGTCGCCGGGCTGCCGAAGGTCACGCGCACGCTGATCCCGCACGACGCCGGGAGTGGCGAGATCGACGCCCTCGTGCGCGAGCGGTTGGCGACGCGGCGGGCGCTCTACACGCTCGACCGGCCGACGCTCGAACGCCTCGCCCCGGACCTGATCGTGACGCAGGCGCTGTGCGACGTGTGCGCCGTCGCCGCGGACGAGGTGACCGCCGCGGCGTGCGCCCTGCCCGGCCGCCCGGCGGTCGTGAACCTTGAACCGACGTCGCTGGCGGACGTGCTCGACACGCTCCCCACCGTGGCCCGCGCCGCCGGCGTGCCGGGGCGTGCCGCGCCCGCCGTCGCCGCGCTGCGCCGGCGCATCGACGCCGTGGCGATGCGCTCCGAGCGGATCGTGGAACGGCCGCGCGTCGTGCTGCTCGAGTGGCTCGACCCGCCGTTCAGCTGCGGGCACTGGTCGCCGGAACTGGTGCGGCTCGCCGGCGGCGACGAGGTGATCGGTCGCGCGGGCGAGCGCTCGCGGACGCTGGACTGGGGCGAAGTCCTCGCGGCGCGGCCCGACGTACTGGTCGTCGCGTGCTGCGGATTCTCGTCGGAGCGCACGCTGGCCGATCTGCCCAGCCTCCGCGCCCGCCCCGGCTGGGCGGACCTCCCCGCCGTGCGCACCGGCCGGGTGTACGTGACCGACGGCAACGCCTACTTCAGCCGCCCCGGCCCGCGCCTCGTGGACAGCCTGGAACTACTGGCGCACGCACTCCACCCGGGCCTGCACCCACTCCCGCCCGGTGTCCCGGCGGCGAGCCGGCTGACGCGCGACGAGCTGTCCGGCGGGGCGGTCCCGGCATGAGGCCGAAGGCACTGCTGTCGTGGACCCCGGGGAAGGATTCGGCGTGGGCGATGCACGCCCTCCACCGGCGCGCCGGGGTGGAGATCGTCGGCCTGGTGACGACGCCGAACGAGGCGTTCGATCGTGTCGCCGTGCACGGGGGTGCGGGCCGAACTGGTCCGGGCCCAGGCCGACGCCGTCGCCTGCCGCTGTGGCGCGTGTCACTCCCGTGGCCGTGCCCGAACGCCGAGTACGAGGCGCGGATGCGGGCGCTCGTCGAGACGGCCCGGGCGAGCGGCCGCATCCGCGTTCGCGTTCGGCGACCTGTTCCTGAAGGACGTGCGTGCCTACCGCGAGCGGCAGCTCGCCGGCACCGGGATCGAGCCACTGTTTCCGGCCTGGGGGACGCCAGCCGACACCTCGGCGCTGGCCCGCGCCGTACTCGCCGACGGCTTCCGGGCGACGCTGACGTGCGTCGACCCGCGCCACCGGCCGCCGGCGTTCGCCGGTCGCGATTTCGACGCCGCGCTGCTCGCCGACCTGCCGCCGGCGCCGACCCGTGCGGCGAACACGGCGGGTTCCACACGCTCTGCCACGCCGATCCGGTGGTCGCGGGCGGCCCGCCGGGCGAGTCCCGGGCCATCCGCGGCGGGTTGTCCTTCGACGAGGGGGGCCGACATCGACGCCGAGCGGGGGCGGCCGGCGGCCGCTGCCTTCCGGTAACGGCCGGGGCAGGGCTGGGTCACCACCGGACGTCGGAGTCCGGCCGCCCACCCCGTGTTCCATAGGGTATTGCCTTCGCCGGGACCATTCCCACCCACCGCACCCGGCCCAACCGAAAGGTCGTCATGCCGCTCTCCCGCATCGCGCTCGTGTCGGTCGCCCTCGCCGCCGGGGCGCCGGTCGCGTCCGCCCAGGAGCCGCCGCT
>JAFKFQ010000551.1 GCA_017308215.1 bacterium
GCCCACCGCTGTGCTGATCGCCACGTCGGCATCAAACCGGGACCGCGGTCTCGGCGGCCCGCATCTGGTAGCCCTCGCCCCTGCTGGTCAGGATCAGGGGCGGGCTACAGTCCCGGTCGATTTTTCTCCGCAGGGAGCGGATCAGCACGTTGATGACGTTCGAGGTGAAGTCCGGCGGTTCGTCGTAGAGGTGCTCCCAGATCGCGGCCCGGGTCACCACACTCCCCCGGCGCCGGAACAGAATCTCGAACAGCGCGTACTCGCTTCGGGTCAGCGGGACATCCCGGCCCGCACGTCGCACCGTCCGGGAGGCGAAATCGACCTCAACGTCCTCGGCAGTCATAAGCACTCAAGCTCCGGGGTGGTGTGAAAATGATGTTGGAGAGGTCGAGTGGAGGTCTTTCGGGCGCAGTTGGTTACAGGCCCTGTCCGCTCGACAACCGCTGTCCGAACCAGTTCGTCACCGCTCCCATGACGTGCTCCTTCGCCAGGGCGTGTCCGCCGTGGCGAATCTCCACGAACTTATGGCTGACCCCCGCCTGCCCGAGCGCCGCCGCGATTGCTCGACTGTGGTCGATCGGGACCAGTTCGTCCTGATCCCCGTGGATCAGTAGAGTGGCCGGCGCGCGGGGTGTGACATGGATGACGGGAGAAACCTCGGCGGCCGGCGCCGGGCCCAGTGTCAGTCGGCGGAGAATCACGGGGGTGCGCTGAAAGCGGGGGGGCGGAGCGGCCGCCCAACCCCGAAGGTCCGTGGGCGGACTGACCGCCGCCACCGCCTTCACCCGGCTGGGGTAACGGTCGACCGGGTCGAGCGCGGCGGGGTTCCCGGCGTCACCGCGGGTGCCGAGGAGGAGTGCCAGGTGCCCCCCCGAACTGATTCCGAACACGCCCAACCGCTCGCCGTCGAGGTGGTATTCCTCCGCCCGCGACCGGACGAATCGAGCCGCTCGGCGAATGTCCTCGGCGGCCTCCGGGATCGTGCTGGTCGGTAAATCTGTGTGCCGGACGGCGATCACCGCGATGCCCTGATCGAGCAACTCGCGGAGAGCGACGCGGACCTCCGACGGGGGTGAACGCCGAGACTCCCACCCCCCGCTCTGGATGACGAGGACGCCCGCACCGGTCGGGCGGGGTGCGGGAATGACATCCAGGGTGAGTTGCTCCCCGTTCCTGAAGCCGTAGACGACCGGGCGGTCGCCGTGGTTCTCCCACCCCGAGTGGGGGAGGACGACCGCGCCCACGGCGAACAGGATGCTGATCGGGAGAAGGAGTCGTCGCCGAACCGCCGTCCGGTTCTGGCGGCTCCGCCCCGACTCCTTGCCCCCGGTGAGGCGAAAGGTGCCGAGCAGGTGATACCGTGCCGGAGGGATGGGCGAGCGGGCACTCGATCGATCGCACTCCTCGGAACCGCCCTCGCCGGGCGGGGCGCGGTCCCGGCTCTCGGAGTCGGTACGCGCTCGCCCAACTCGGTCGAGTGAGAGCAGAGACTTCGTGCCGGAGTAGCAGTCCGAAGAAGGGTCGGGCATCCGGGCCTCCTGCCGCACACCACGTCAACTCGACGACGCTAAAGTGAAAATCACCCGTCACACCGAAGAGCGGGCGCGTCACCATTTCCCGGTTATTCCGAGCGGCAGGATCGAAGCGATTGAGAGGTAGGCCGGTGGCGGAGCCTTCCCGCGGTGGTTATAGCCGTCGGGGACGAGGTGAGTGCGGGTTCGCGGCAGGAACAGAAGGGGAAATGTCGTTCGCGATGCTGAAGCTGTGGCTACGACCCCACCCCTTTTCGGCGCGGCCCGGGCGGAAGGTCACGCCTTGCCGCCCAGGCCAGATGCCAGCTATTTCGGCGCGACTCCGGACCCGGGTTGCCACGGGTGGTCTCCCAGGATCGGGTCGTCCTTGATCGCCTGACACCCGCACAGAGCCGCCACCAACAGGGCCAGCGCGACGAGTCTGAAAGCCATCTCGATTCCTCCCAATGAGCGCGAGCCTGCCCGTAGCTTGGCCCATTACCGCCGTCAAGTCGCAATGCCGCTCGAGCGGCAGCCCGTCTCATCCATCCGGTGATTCCGCCGCGTAGGCGGCCAAGGTGCGAGTCGGAGCGGAGTTCGGTTCCCGTTCTGCGGTCGTTGTGGCAGTGATAAAATCATGGCGGTGGGATTCGGTCCGAACGTCGTTCCGAGAAAAATTCCTCGCCGCGCGCTTCTGTTTCGCCCTGTGTGCGTCTCACGTTTCGAGGTGCCGATGGAGACCAGGCCGCCGCTGAGGCCCGCCGACGCCTACGTCGACTACCTCCGGCTGCTTGCCCGGCTGCGCCTCCTCCCGCAGTTGCGGGGGAAGCTCGACCCCTCCGACGTGGTACAGCAGACGCTCCTCCAGGCCCACGCGGGGCGGGACCAGTTCCGCGGGCGCTCCGAGGAGGAGTGGGTGGCGTGGCTCAGGGCGATTCTGGCCAACGTCATGACCGGGGCGCTCCGGGCCTACGGTGCGGCCGCCCGGGACGTCGGCCGCGAGTGGTCGATCGACGCCGGGGTCGACGCGTCCGCCTCGCGGGTGGAACAGTGGCTGGCGGCCGAGCAGTCGTCCCCCAGTCAGCGCGCGTCCCGGCACGAGCAACTGCTCCGGCTGGCCGCGGCCCTGGCCCAACTGCCCGACGACCAACGAGAGGCAGTCGAGCTGCACCACCTGAAAGGGCACACGGTGGCGAAGGTCGGCGAACTCATGGGGAAGTCCCGGCCGGCGACCATGGGGCTGATCTACCGGGGCCTGCAACGGCTACGGGTGCTCCTCCAGGCCAGGGAGGACGGGGATGGCGACCAACGGGCAGACGACGGACAGTGACGAGCGGTTGGGGGCGGTGCTGCTGGAGTACGAAGAAGCGGTCGAACGGGGCGAAGCCCCCGACCGCGGGCGCCTGCTCGCCGACCACCCGGAGTTCGCCCGGGAGCTGGCCGAGTTCTTCGCCACCCGGGATCAAGTGGACCGGCTGGCCGCCCCCCTCCGCGCGGCCGGTGAAGCCGACGGGTCGGGGGGCGACGGGGCGGACTCGGACGCGACCATCCCCCACGACCCCCGGGGAACAGCCGGGCGGGCCAGGCGGCCCGTCCTGCGGCGGATCGGCGACTACCGAATCGTCCGCGAGGTCGGCCGTGGCGGGATGGGGGTGGTGTACGAGGCCGAGCAGATCAGCCTCCGCCGGCGGGTGGCCCTCAAGGTGTTGCCGTTCGCGGCGGCGGTTGACCCGCGGCACCTCCAGCGGTTCCACAACGAGGCCCAGGCCGCCGCCCAGCTCCACCATACGCACATCGTGCCGGTGTTCGCCGTCGGAGCGGAGAACGGTGTCCACTACTACGCCATGCAGTTCATCGACGGGCCGAGCCTGGCCCAGGTTCTCTCCGACCTCCGCGACAATCGGCAGGGGTCGGGCGAGCAGTCTTCGACCACGCCGCCCCCGTTCACTCCCCTCCGCCTGACCGAGCCGTCGGTCGTCATGACCGCGGAGCACGCCACCCGTCGGCGGGACTACTACCGGCGGGTGGCCGAGCTCGGCTGGCAGGCGGCCGACGCCATCGAGTACGCCCACCAGATCGGGGTGGTGCACCGGGACGTGAAGCCGGCCAACCTCCTGCTCGACCCCACCGGCCGGCTGTGGGTGGCCGACTTCGGCCTCGCCCAGATCCGCAACGACACCGGGCTGACGGCCACCGGCGAGGTGGTGGGCACGCTCCGGTACATGAGCCCGGAACAGGCATCCGGCCGCCCCGGCCTGGTCGACCACCGCACCGACATCTACTCGCTCGGCGCCACCCTGTATGAACTGCTCACCCTCACCCCGGTATTCCCGGGGGACGACCGGCGCGAGCTCGCCCACCAGGTCGCGGACGACGAGCCCCGTGCCCCCCGCGCGATCGACCACACGGTCCCCGCGGAGTTGGAAACAATCGTCCTCAAGGCGTTGGCGAAGACCCCGGCGGATCGCTATCCGTCCGCCCGTGAGCTTGCGGACGGCCTGCGGCGGTTCCTCGACGACCGCCCGATCCTCGCCCGCCGGCCGACCGTGGTCGACCAAGCGGCCAAGTGGGTCCGACGGCACCGGCGGGCGGCGCTCGCCGGCGCGGCCGGGCTGGTGCTCGCCGCGGTCGGGCTTGCGGTGAGCACGGCGGTCATCGCCGTCGAGCACGAGCGAACCAAGACGGCCTACGACCGCGAGCGACAGGCTAACGACCGCGAGCGGGTACGCGCCGCGGAGGCGGAGGACAACTACCGCCGTACCCGCCGGGCGGTCGACCTTTTCGTCGAGCTGAGTGACGAAGAGTTGCTCGACTTTCCGCCACTCGCCCCGCTCCGCCAGAGGCTGCTGGAGGCGGCGGTGGCGTATTACCTGGAGATGAGCGACCGGCGGGAAGACCCGGCGGTGCGGGAAGACCTGGCGGCCAGCCGCGAACGGCTGCGGCGGTTTCGGGACGAGCTCGCGGCGTTCACCGTCGTGAACCGCGTGCTGCTGCTCGACCAACCGGTGGTGCGAACAGACCTCGGCCTCACGCCCGACCAGACGGAGCGCCTCGCCCCGCTCCTTGCGCGGGTGAAGGCCCAGCGGCACGCGCCGGCCCAAACCGGCGACCGGCGGCAGTCGCTCGCCGGCCTGGCCGCCGAGTGCCGGCGGGAGGTCGAGCAGGTGCTCACCGCCGCCCAGGACCGCCGGCTCCGCCAGGTGAACCTCCAACTCCCCGGCCCCCACGCCTTCGACACCCCGGTGCTCGACGAGCTCGGCCTCAGTCCGGACCAGCGGACCCAGGTCCGGCGGGTCCAGTCGGAGGCGACCCAGGTGTCCCTCCGGATAGTGGCGACGGCCGGGACGCGGGCCGAGAGCGGGGCGAAGTTCGCCGAGGTGTGGGAGGGGGCGAACGCCCGCATCCGCGAACTGTTCGCCGCCGAGCAGAAGGCGCGGTGGGCGGAGATGATCGGCCTACCCGTCCAGGGAACCGTGCGGTTCCCTCCCCCGATGACCGCCACATCAGTCCCGTAACCAAGAATCTCGAAAAATCCTCCTCCACTCGCGCTTCACTCTCTGCGCCCGGGCGTCTCCCTGAGCGCTCCGCCCCACGGGGGGATGCCACGTGTCCCCGGTCCTCGCGCCCGGAGCATCTGGCCGAGGCGGCCGCGGTCGGGCGGCCCTTCGCCGCGCCCCGTGGCGACGCTCCGGTCCACTGCCAATTACCCCGAATCGACCGTCCGGAGGGGACGATGAGCAGGCGAAAGCTGGTGATGATCGGGGCAGTGCTTGTGGCCGCGGCAGGCGCGGCGCTCGCCCTCCCGGCCACTCATCTGCTTTCCCCGCCACCGGGCGGCCCGCCGAAGGGACGTCCCGGCCCCGACGCCGTCCCATCGGCCCGTGAGTCCGGGCCGGTTGCGGTGACGACTGCCGAGGCGGTGTCCCGCCCGGTCCAGCGGACGGTGGGAGTGGTCGGGACGCTGTCCGGGCGGGAAGAGGTGTCGGTGTCAACCAAGACCGACGGGCGGATCATCCGGGTGCGGCGGGACGTCGGGGACGAGGTGAAACCGGGAGAGGTGCTGATCGAGCTCGACCCGACCGACGTCAACCTGGCGGTGACCGAGGCCGAGCGGGCGCTGGAACTGGAACTGACCAAGCTCGGGCTGAAGGATCAACCACCGGCGGGCTTCGACATCACCACCCTGCCGTCGCTCGTCCGGGCGGCGGCGAAGGAAAGCCTTACCGAGGCCAAGTACAAGCGGCTGGTGACCGTCAGCAACTCCGGCTCGAGGGAGGAAGTGGCCCAGGCCGAGTTCGACTACCACGACGCCCGGGAAGCCCACCGCCAGGCCCGCCTGGACGCGGCCACCATCCTCGCCACAGTCCGCCAGCGGCAGGCCGGACTCGACACCGCCCGCCGGCGACAGGCGGACACGCGGGTCGTCGCCCCGGCGGCGACGGCCGGCGAAGCGACGACCTACCTAGTCGCCCAACGGACCGTGTCCGAGGGCGAGATGGTGCGGATCGGGTCGGGCGGGCTCATCAGGCTGGTCCTCGCCGACACGCTCAAACTCCAGGCGGCCGTGCCCGAGCGGTACCTGGGCGAGGTCAAGGTGGGGCAGCGAGTGGAAGTGGCGGTAGAAGCCTTCCCGCGGGAGCGGTTCGCTGCCACGGTAGCGCGAGTGAACCCGACGGTGGACCGGTCCAGCCGCACCCTGCAGATTGAGTGTACGGTACCGAACCCGTACCGGCGCCTGGCCGCCGGGTGCTTCGCCAAGGCGGAAGTGCTGACGCAACTCGACCCGAACGCAGTGCTCGTCCCCGAGGAGGCCCTGGTGCAGTTCGCCGGGGTGACGAAGGTGTTCGTCGTCCGCGACGGCAAGGTGGCGGCCGTCGCCGTCCGGGCGGGCGACGCGCGGGTGGACGCTGGCGAGCCGGGCCGCCCCCGGTTCCTCGCGGAGGTGGGCGGGGGGGTAAAGGCCGGCGACCGCGTGGTGGTCACCGGCCACTCCAAGCTGACCGACGGCGCGGCCGTGCGGGTGCGGGGCGAGCCCGCGAGGGAGGGGCAGCCGTGAGCGTGTGGGACCTGTGCATCCGCCGGCCGGTGTTCACCGTCATGCTCGTCGCCGTGCCGGTGGTGCTCGGCGCGGCCGCCGTGGGGCAACTCGGCATCGACCTGATGCCGGGTGTCGACTTCCCGACGGTGACCGTCACGACCTCCTACCCCGGGGCGAGCGCGGAGGAGGTGGAGACGGCCGTCACCAAGCCGATCGAGGAGGCGGTGAACGCCCTTGGCGGGATCGAGGAGTTGTCGTCGACCAGCAAGGAGGGGATGTCGTCAGTCACCATCACCTTCGTGCTGAACAAGAACGGCGCGGTGGCGGCTCAGGAGGTCGAGTCAAAAATCCGCACCATCCTGAACCAACTGCCCGCCGGCGCGGCGACGCCGATCGTGGACAAGATGAACCCAGACTCGTCCCCCGTCGTCACCCTGGCCGTGTTCGGCCGCCGCGACCCGCGGGAGGTGACCGAGATCGCCCGCAAGCGGCTGAAGGAGGAGCTGGAGACGCTCGACGGGGTCGGAGCGGTCACCCTTATTGGCGGGCGCCGGCGGGCCGTGCAGGTGGTCGTGGACACGGACAAGCTGGCCGGGTACGAGCGGCTGACGGTGGACGACGTGCGGACGGCGATCCTCAAGGGGAACCAGGAGCAGCCCGGCGGGCGGGTGGACCGCGGGCGCTCCGAGCTGAGCCTGCGGACCATCGGGCGGGTAGCCACCCCGGCGGAGTTCGCCGGGCTGATCGTGTCCGACCGGGGCGGGCAGCCCGTCCGCATCAGCGACATCGGCCGCGTGGAAGACTCCCACGAGGAGCCGCGGACACTCAGCCGGCTGTGGGCGAAGGACCGACCCCCCATCGCCGCGGACGGGGAGAACGCCGTCTGCCTCTCCGTTCAGAGACAAACCGGCACCAACACGGTGGCCGTGGTGGACCGGGTGAAGGCACGGGTGGCCGAGCTCCTACCCGACCTACCGGACGACATCCGGGTGGAGGTGATCCGCGACCAGTCTCGATTCGTCAAAGGGTCGATCGACGAGGTGAAACTTCACCTGGTGCTCGCGGCCGTGCTGGTCAGCCTGACCATCCTGCTCTTCATCCGCGACTGGCGGACCACCCTCATCGCCACGGCGGCCATCCCCACCTCCATGATCGGCACATTCGCGTTCATGAGCTGGATGGGGTTCACGCTGAACAACATGACCATGCTCGGGCTGATCCTGGCCGTCGGCATCGTGGTCGACGATGCGGTGGTGGTACACGAGAACATCTTCCGGCACATGGAAGAGTTCAAGAAGGGGACGCGCGAGGCGGCGTCGTCCGCCACCCGGGAGATCTCCCTGGCGGTGGTCGCCACGACCCTCTCTCTGCTCGTCATCTTCGCCCCGGTGGTATTCATGGGCGGCCGGCCGGGGCGATTCTTCAGCAGCTTCGGGTACGTGGTCGGGTTCTCGGTGCTGATGAGCCTGTTCGTCTCCCTCACCCTCACCCCGATGCTCTGCTCGCGGTTCCTCAAGCTGTCCGGGGGGGGCAAGGGGAGCAAGGACGGCCCCGTCTGGCGACTCGTCGCCGGCGCGTATTCGGCCGTCCTCGCCTGGTCCCTGCGGCACCGCTGGGCGGTGGTGGCGACCGGGTTCCTCACCCTGGCAAGCACCCCGCTCATCGTCAGCCGGCTCGGGTTCGACTTCATGCCGCGGGACGACCAGAGCGAGTTCGAGGTGTCCGTCACCCTACCCGAGGGGTCGAACCTGGCGCGGGCCGACGAGGTGTTCGGCGAGGTCGACCGGCGGCTGCGGGAGCTCCGCGGGGTGCGGTTCACCTACACCGTGGTGGGCGACACCACCGGCCGGACAAGCCGCGGTGAAGGGGACGTGACGAGCGGTACGATCTACGTCCGGCTGGTGGACCTGAAGGAACGGCACTACACCCAGTTCGATGTGATGAACGAGGCCCGCGCCGTCCTGGCGGACTACCCCGACCTGAAGGTGAGCGTGCAGGAGGCCTCGGCCATCGCCGCCGCCGGCATGCGACAGGTGATGATGGACGTGAACCTGCGCGGGCCGGACATGGCGAAGCTCCAGCAGTACGCAGACGACCTCGCCGGGTGGATGCGGAGACACGGCGGGTTCACCGACGTGGACACCGGCGCCTCCGCGCGCAAGCCGGAGCTCCGGCTGCGGCCGGACCGCGAGCGGATGTCCGACCTGGGGGTGTCGCAGGCGGTGGTGGCGAGCACCGCTAACGTGCTCGTCGGCGGGGAACTGCTGTCCAACTACAAGGAGCACGACGAGACCTACGACGTGTGGCTGCGGGCCGAACGGCAGGGCCGCCAGGATGAAGGCGGAATCGGGCGGATCACCGTGCCGTCGAGCAAGGCGGCCGGCGGGACGACCCAGATCGGCAACCTGGTGCGGTTCGAATCGGCCCGCGGGCCGAACACCATCGAGCGGACAGCCCGGCAGCGGCAGGTGGTGGTGTCGGCGAACACGGCCGACGGGGTGTCGCTCGGCAGCGGGGTGGCCGCCGTGACCGAGCACGTGAGGGGAATGGGGCTGCCAGCCGAGTACACGTTCGAGTTCGGCGGGCGGGCAAAGATCCTCCGCGAGTCGAACAGTCAGTTCGGCCTGACCTTCCTCATGGCGTTCCTATTTATGTACATGGTCCTGGCAGCCCAGTTCGAAAGCCTGGTCCACCCGGTGAGCATCCTGGTCGCGCTGCCGCTCGTGATCCCGTTCGCCCTGCTGTCGCTGGTGCTCCTCCGCACCAGCCTCGACCTGTACTCGATCATCGGCCTGCTCATGCTGGTCGGGATCGTGAAGAAGAACGGCATCCTCCAGATCGACTATACGAACCAGCTCCGCCAGCACGGATTGTCGCGGGACGCGGCCATCCTGGAAGCGAACCGAACCCGACTGCGGCCCATCCTGATGACCACCGTGATGCTGGTGGCCGCGATGGTGCCGATGGCGATGGGTCAGGGGCCGGGAGCGGCGGCGCGGGCGGGGATGGCCAAGCTGATCATCGGCGGGCAAACCCTCTCCCTTCTGCTCACCCTGCTCATCACTCCGGTGGTGTACTCTTTGTTCGATGACTTAGGGGGGTGGATCTCTCATCGCGGTAAGGACGAATTCGCCGACGGGTCGTCTACTTGTCGCTCTTAACACTCCAGAAACTCGTGCGAGACAGCCACCGGTCGCAGCGCCGAAGGTCGCTGTGGGCGACATCCCTCCTAGGCATGCCGCCCGCCGGCGGCGGACATTGTGTAGGTCGCCGGGAAGTTCTCGGGCACCCCGGATAGCAGGTGCCTGCACGCCCGCCGCGCTGGTTCGCAACCTATTTCCCCATCCACCCCCCGTGTACGGCAACGAACTTCGATTCTCTCGCCCCCGCCCAACCGATCGAGTATTCGCAACCCCTTTCCCTACAACCACTCGCGACGAAATCTCGCGCCGCTCTCGCGCGAGAATGCCTCCGAAACGTCGGTTGTAACCTGTCTCACCAGGGGAGCTTGCGATCCGGTGCGAACTCGCACCGACTCAGTAGTTAACACCGACACCCCGGGGAGAGCACCCCCGGGGTGTTCGCGTTTCGGCCCTTTTCCCGCAGCATTTTCGCGTTCAGCGATACCGGGCGGCGTCTCCGGTCTGATGCTCGCTCATCCCCGAGAGATAAGCCGGATGGCCGATTGAGAGGCTCAGAGGGGCAAAACGTCTCGGAGTCTCGGAGTTGACGGAGACCCGGTGGTTAACAGCCGGACTCTCGGGTTAACACCCCGAGGAGGGCTTCTCCCGCGGGATTCTCGGCATTTCGGGTGGCTCGGGGGTGTTAACTGGGTGGGCGGTGGG
>JAFKFQ010000552.1 GCA_017308215.1 bacterium
TTCGCGTAAACGAGGAGGCCGTCGAAGCGGCTCAGGTTCTCGGCGTTCAGGTCGTCCAGCTTGTCGGTGTAGGTGAGCTGGATGTTGCGCGTGGCGAACACGGGCCGGAGCTGCGCGAACCGCGCCGCCGGCTGGTGCCCCGCATTGTCGCCGAGGAACAGGAGCTTCAGCGACGGCGGAGCCGTGGGCTGGGCCAGGGCAGCGGAGACCGATGCCAGGAGCAGGAGTGGGATGAGGGTTCGCATAGCAACACGCGGGGAGGGTGGAGACCGGGGAACGATCACTGGTTCTTTTGCGGCGTCAGGACAGCGCGAACTCGGGGAAGCCGGTGATCTGACCACCCCGCCCTGCGACTTCGTGAACGAAGATGCCGACGCACGTCCAGTCCGCCGACTACACCGCGTTCGGGAACGGGACGTGCCCGCGGACCGCGCCCCGGCCGGTGACGCCTCCCGGTCACTTCGTCCCTTGGAACAGCCGCGGGGCGAAGTCGTGGAGCGCGTATCGCCACGTCTGCCACTCGTGCCCCTGTCCTTCCAGGTCGCGGAAGACCACGTTCCTGGCGCCGGCCTGCCGGAGCCCCTCGTACAGGGCCTTGGCCCCCCGGTGGATGCCCGCGTCGAGGCCCACGGTGCCGGAGTGCAGGTAGAGCAGGTTGACCTTCCGGTCGAACGCCGCGGGGTCGGCGAACACCCCGCCGTAGGCCGTCTTCGGGTCGACCTTGCCCGCCCCGCTGAACGCACCGACGGCGGAGAACGCGTCGAGGTGGGTCAGCCCGATCTGCATGGCCTGCGCGGCCCCCATCGACAGCCCGGCGATGGCCCGGTGGTCCCGGTCGGCGACGGTGCGGTAGGTCGCGTCGACCAGCGGGACCAGATCCTTGACGACCACGTCCTCGAAGGTACCGAAGTTGAAGCCCTTTCCCTTGGGCTCGGCCGCGGCCCCCGCCCGGGCGGCGTACCCCTTCTCCATGACCACGATCATCGGAACGGCCTTCTTCTCGGCGATCAGGTTGTCCAGGATGAAGTTCACGCGGCCCTGCCGGCTCCACCCGGTCTCGTCCTCCCCACCGCCGTGCTGGAGGTACAGCACCGGGTACCGCTTGGCCGTGTCGGCGTCGTAGCCCGGCGGAGTGTACACCACGACGTGCCGCGCCTGCCCGGTCACCTTGGACGGGTACCAGCGGGACCGGACCTCGCCGTGGGGCACGGCCTTGGCGTGGTAGAAGTCCACCCCCTTCTCAGGGACCTCGATCCCGCTCGTCGGCTTGCCGGTGCCGAAGAAGCTCTCGCTGCCGGGGTCGTTGACCCGGGCTCCGTCCACGATCAGCTCGTAGTAGTGGAGCCCCGGGGCGACCGGCGGCGAGGTCACGCTCCAGACCCCGTCGCCGCCCTTCGTCATGTCCCACGGCCCGTCCGACCCCAGCCCGTAGTTGGTGAACACCTGGACTTTGGTGGCGCCCGGCGCCCGCAACCGGAACGTGACCCGCCCGTCGGCGTGGACCCGCGGGTAGCCGGAGGGGCCGACGTTGGTCGAGGCGGGCGTCCCCTCGTCGGCCGGGCCGGCCGACGAGGCCGTCTTGGCCGGCGGCGCGTCGCCCTGCTTCGCGGGCGCCGCCTTCTCCGTCCCCGGGTCACGGAAGACCAGCCGGGCAAAGGTGTACAGGTCGCTCCTCCAGACCTTGAAGTCGTGCCCGCCGCCGGGGATGACGCGGTAGACGTGCGGCACCTTCTTGTCGTCGAGCATCTGGTGGACGCCCTCGCTGATCCGGAACAGCCCGTCCTTGTCGCCGCAGGCGACGTAGAGCAGCTTCAACTTCCTGGCCGCCTCGGCGTGGTCCTTGATCAGGGCCGCGGGCGGCCGGGTGTTCGGTGCCGAGGAGAACCCGCCCACCCAGGCGAAGGTGTCGAGGTTCCCCAGCCCGAAGTTGAGCGCCTGCCCTCCGCCCATCGACAGGCCCGCGATCGCCCGCGAGTCGCGGGCCGCCTTGACCGGGTAGGTCTTCTCGACGAACGGGATCAGGTCGGCGAGCAACTCCTTCTCGAACGCGGCGAACGCCGGCGACTGCTTCGGGATCGGGTCCCGGGCCGTCAGGTCGTTCGACGCCCGGCCGTTCGGCAGGACGACGATCATCGGCACGGCCTTCTGGTCGGCGTAGAGGTTGTCGAGGATCACATCGGGCGCCCCGCCGCGCGCCCATTCGTTCTCGTCGCCGCCGATGCCGTGGAGCAGGTACAGGACCGGGTACGCCCGGTCCGGGGCGTACCCCGGTGGGGTGTAAACCCGCGCACGCCGCTTTCCCCCGACCGTCGTCGAGTGGTACTCGACCGTCTCCAGCTTGCCGCGGGCGACGCCCTCCCGGCGGACGTCGTACCCCGCCGGGGGCGGCCCGAACTTGACCTGGGCGGTCGGCTCGTCCGCCGCGCCGGTCGTGCCCACGACGAGGCACGTAGCCACCGCCAACACGAAGCAGGACGGGATCCGTTGGCTCATGGTTCGTCCCCTGGGGAGAGCGAGGAAGTCGATCCGCCGGCCGGAGCGCGCGACGTGCCGAGCGTGTCGGCGACCCGATGGAGGAGATCGAGCAGGTGGTCCGCCTCCCCGGGCCGGAGGGCGGCCAGGAACTCGGTCCGCACCGGTTCGCCGGCAGTCCAGAGGCGCCGGTACATCCGGCGGCCGGCGGGCGTGAGGGCGACGGTGCGCGCCCGGGCGTCGGTCGGGTGTCGGGCCCGCACCACCAGCCCGCGGCGTTCCAGGAGCAGGAGCATGGCCCGGACGGTGTTCGGGTCGGACGACGTGCGGCGGGCGAGTTCCCGCTGAGTGAGGGCGTCCCCGCCGGAGAGGGCGGCGAGGAGGACGAACTGGTCGGCGGTGACGGCGTGGCGGGCGAACCGGGCGTCGGACCGGCGGTGAAGGGCGAGGTACGCAGCCCTCAGGGCCATCGCCAAGTCGTGTCCGGTGGCCATGTCCGCCCCGACCAATTCGTACGTTAACGCGCGATCGGCACCGGCAGGGTATAGGGGCCGTGCACCGGGTACAAGTGAAAATCGCGTGAGAGCAGCTGCGGCCGTCACTCGCCTGGTGGGGATCGCCCCTCAACCGGATGACGGCCCAGGCGACACCAAGCCACTCGCGTCGGCGGGCTGAAAATCGTTCGCCGTTCAGCCCGGCGGCTCGCGGAGGTCGTAGAGGCGGGTCTTCTCGAACAGCTGGCGGCGGCTGATTCCGAGGAGGCGGGCGGCCTGGGTCCGGTTCCATCGGGCCTGCTCCAGCGCCTGGCGGATCACCCGCCGCTCGGTGTCCGCGACCGCCGCCCGCAGGTCGAGCGCGGCGGCGCCCGGCTGCGTGGCGGCGGGGTCGTGGGCGGGGGCGTCGGGGGCGTCGACGGTGCCGAGGTCGGCGGCGCGGATCACCCGCCCGCGGGCCGCGACCGCGGCGCGCGTCAGCACGTTCCGCAGCTCGCGGACGTTCCCCGGCCAGTCGCGGCGCCCGAGCTCGGCGGCCGCGTCCGGGGTCAGTGCCAGCCCCGGCCACCCGTGCCGGGCGGCGAGCTGGCGGACCAGGTGGTCGGCGAGCAGCGGGATGTCGTCCCGCCGGTCCCGGAGCGGCGGGAGCCGGACCGACACCACGTCCAGCCGGTAGTACAGGTCCTCGCGGAACTCGCCCGCCGCGGCCATCGCCTTCAGGTCGCGATTGGTCGCCGCCACCACCCGGGCGTCGGACGCGAACGTCTCCTCCCCGCCCACCCGCTCAAACGTGCGGTTCTGGAGCACCCGCAGGAGCTTGGCCTGGAGGTCGAGGCCGAGCTCCCCGACCTCGTCGAGGAAGATCGTCCCGCCCTGGGCCTGCTCGAACCGCCCGCGGCGGCGGGCCACGGCGCCGGTGAACGCCCCTTTCTCGTGGCCGAACAGCTCGCTCTCGAGCAGCGCCGGCGACAGGGCCGCGCAGTTCACCTTCACGAACGGCCCGCCGGCCCGCGGGGAGTTGCGGTGGACGGCGGTCGCCACCAGTTCCTTCCCGGTGCCGCTCTCGCCGAGGACGAGGACCGGCTCGTCCACCCCGGCCACCCGGCCGACGGCCTTGAACACGGCGAGCATCGCGGCCGACCGGCCGACCAGCTCCTCGCCGGGGTCGGGCTCGTCGGCCGGGGCCGCGGACAGCACCCGTACCTGGTCGGCCAGCGCCCGCTGGGTGAGCGCCCGGCGGAGGGTGAACAACACCTCGTCGAGGTCGAACGGCTTGGTCAGGTAGTCGTACGCCCCGAGCCGCATCGCCTCGATCGCCGCCGCCCCACCGCCGTACGCGGTGACGACGACCACCGGCACCTCGTCCAGCCGGTCCGCGTGTTCGCGCAGCACCGCCAGCCCGTCGCGGCCGGGCATCTTCAGGTCGAGCAGCGCGGCCGCGACCGCCGGGTCGGCGAGGGCCGCGACCGCGGCGTCGCCGTCCGCCGCCTCGCGGACCTGGTAGCCCTCGGACCGGAGCAGTAGGGCGAGGTTCGACCGGATGGCCGGGTCGTCGTCGGCGACCAGAACGACGGGTCCGCGGGTCATGGGGGGCTCCCGTCGGCGGCGGGGAGGATGAGGCGGAACGTCGCGCCTGGGCCGGGGGCCGGGTCGAGGGTCACGTCCCCGCCGTGCTGCCGGGCGACCTCGCGGCACAAGGCGAGGCCGAGGCCGGTCCCCTCCGGGCGCGTGGTGAAGAACGGCTCGAACACCCTCTCCCGGGCGTCGGCGGGCACGCCGGGTCCGGTATCGGCAACGACCAGTTCGACCCGGCCACCGGCGGCGCGGGTCGACAGGGTGAGTGTACCGCCGCCCGGCATCGCCTGCACGGCGTTGAGCCCGAGGTTGTGGGCGGCCTGCCTCACCGCGGAGTCGGCCGCCGACGCCGGCGGCAAGCCGGGCAATAGCTCGGTCACGACCGCCACCCCGCGGGCGTCGGCCTGGGCGCGGAGGAGTTCGGCCGTCTCGGCGGCGACGGCGTTCAGGTCCACGGCGCGGCGCGGCTCGTGCCCGGCCCGGGCGAACAGCAGCAGCCGGCCGACGAGGTCGTTCAGCCGGTCCACCGCCCCGACGACGGCGGCCAGCGACTCGGGCGTCCGCGCCTGGGCCGGGAGCCGCTCCCAGAGTTGGACCGTCGAGCGGATCGCGGCGAGCGGGTTGCGGACCTCGTGGGCGACGCCGGCGAGCAGCCGGCCGAGCGCCGCCAGGTGTTCGGCCCGGCGCAGGTCCTCCCGCAGGGCCGCCTGCCGGCGCGACTCGCGGCGCAAGGACCAGCCGAGCCCGGCGGCGAGCCCGAGCGCGACGACCACCCCGATGAGGGACACGCCGGTCGCCACCTGGAGGCGGGCGAGGCGGGCCTTCTGCTGCTCCGGGCCGGTCAGCCGCGTCATCACCCACACCGCCGCCCGCGCCGGCCGGCCAGCCCCGACCGGGGCGGCGGCCACGGCCACCCGGCTCGGCCCGATGTCGCGGACCTCGACCGCCACCCGGCCGGCGGCGGCCACGGCGAGCGCGTCCCGGCACTGCTGGCGGATCGACGCCGTCTCCAGCGGCGGCGGCTCGCGGCGGCCGCCCGCGCCGTCCGCCTTCCGGTCGGCCTCCTTCTTCTCCTTCTTCCCGAGCGCCTTGTCCTTCGGGTCCTTCTCGGCCGCGGGCGGGTCGGTGGCGAGAATCACCGCCCCGGCGAACTGGTCGGACGCCGGCAGGTACACCCCGCCCTCGACCCCCGGGTACGCGGCGAGCACGCCGCGGGTGACGGCGGCGAGCCGGCGGTTGTCGGCGTCGGCGACGACCGCGCCCGGCTCGTCCGGCGGGAGCGCGGCCGGGTCGTGGGCGGCGGCGAGCTCGGCGGCCGCGGCGCGGAGGTGGTCGCGGGCGGCGAGTTCGTCCGACCCCCACAGCGCGACCCCGCTCGTCGCCGCGAGGGCGGCGAGCGACACGGCGAACAGGGCCGCCACGACCGCGAGTTGCCACCGCGCCATCCCGCCTCCTCAGTACCGGACGAGCGCCAGCCACGTCGCCCCGACGGGGAGCGTCAGAAGCGTGACCGGGATGCCGACCCGGCAGTAGTGCCAGAACCCGACCGCCACCCCCTCGCGGCGGGCCTGCTCGACCACGATCAGGTTCGCCACCGACCCCAGCACCGTCAGGTTCCCGGCGAACGTGCTCGACACCGCCAGCGCCAGCCACGCCGTCTCCTGCGCCGCCGCCGGCATCGCCCCGACGACCGGCTTGAACAGCAGCACCGCGGGCACGTTCGACACCAGGTTCGACAGCACCGCCGACAGCCCCGACAGCGCCCACACCGGGTCGCCGCGGGCGGCCACCTCCTCGACGCCGGAGCCGGCGAGGGCGTGGACCTCGAACGCCTGGACGACGACGAACAGCCCGGCGAACAGGACGAGCAGCCCCCAGTCGATGTGGGCGTACACCGCCGCCGGCTTCACCCGGTCGAGCAGCAGCACGGCCGCCGCCGCGAGCGCGACCACGGCCATCGGGAACCCGGCGAAGAAGCCCGCGACCGCGCCGGCGGTCACGACGAGGCTCTTGACGAGGAGCCGCGCGTGCCGCGTCCCGTTCGGGCGGCGGTCGCCGGTCGCGCCCGCGGCCGGGCCGGGCGGCGCGGCGCGGAGGGCGGCACGGTAGGCGACGAGGGTGACCGCGTAGCCGATCACGAGGCCGATCGCGGCCGGCGGGGCGAGCTTGGCGGCGAACCGCAGGTACGAGATGCCGGACAGCCCGCCGACGATCATGTTCTGCGGGTTCCCGGTCGGCGTCGCGGCCGACCCGAGGTTGCTCGCCACCGCGAGCCCGACAAGGTGCGGCCGCGGGTCGAGCCCGAGCCGGCGGGCGAGGTACAGCACGAGCGGCGCGAGGGCCACGCACACCACGTCGTTGACCAGCACCGCCGACAGCCCGCCGGACAGGAGCATGGTGGCGGCGAGCAGCCCCTTCGGCGACCGCACTTGGCCGAGCGCCAGCCCGGCGAGGCGGGCGAAGAACCCGGCCCGGCGGAGGTGTGCGACCACCAGCATCATCCCGAGCAGCAGGGCGACGGTGGCGAAGTCCACCGCCCGGACGGCGGCGTCGAACGTCAGCAGCCCGCACGCCAGCACCCCGGCGGCGCCGACGAGGGCGACCCCGGCGCGGTCGGTGCGCAGCCCCGGCAGCCGGCCGAGGGCGAGCCCGAGGTACGTGAGGCCGAACCAGAACACGGTCAACCCGAGCGCCGCGCGGTCCGTCATCGGCGGTCGCCTCCCCCAGGCGCGGTCTCCGGCATAAGAACCAGAAAGACACCGGCCGCGACGGTGGCGACGAGCGCGAACGCCCGGAAGGCGGCGGCAAAGCCGAGCTCCTGGACGAGCGGCCCGGCCGCGAGCGGCCCGAGCACCCCGCCCACGGCCAGCGCCGTCGCCAGCACCCCCTGCAGCGCGTTGAACCCGCCCGACTCCCGCGTCAGGTCGGCGCACACCACGGCCACCACGACACCGTACACGCCGGCCCCGATGCCGTCGAACACCTGGAGCGCCACCAGCGCCCACGGGTCGGCGGTGAACGAGTACAGCAGGATGCGGACCGGGAGCGCCACGAACCCGACCGCGAAGACCGGCTTCCGACCCCAGCGGTGGCACAGCCGGCCGGCGACGACGGCCACCGGCACCATCACGGCCTGCGCCACCAGCACCACCGCCGCCACCTGCACGTCGGTGCCGCCGAGCCGGGCGATGTACTGGCCGACGAGCGGCATCACCGGCGCGTTCGCCAGGTGGAACAGCCCCACCGCCGCGAACAGCACGATCACCCGCCGGTCCCGGAACAGCGCCCGCAGGGGCGGACCCCGGTCGGGCGCCGATTCCCGGTCGGCAGCGAGGTCGGCGCGACGGATCAGGAACACGCTCGCCGCGGCCAGCACGGACACCACCGCGAGCGTGTAGAACACGGCCGGCAGCCCGAGCCACGTCGCCACCGCCATCGCGGTGACGGCCGCGGCGATGTTCCCGGCGTGGTTCCACCCCTGGTTCTCGCCCATCACCCGGTGCAGCCCGGCGTGCCCGGCCAGGGCGAGCGCCAGCGCCCCGAGCAGCGGCACGAAGAACACCTGCCCGACGCCGGCGGCGAACGCGAGTGGGGCGATCACCCGCGCGTCGGCCGGCACGAGCGGGACGAGCCCGAACGCCAGCCCGACGACGAGCGACGCCCCGGCCAGCCACGCCCGTCGGTCGCGCACCCGGTCGGTGAGGACGCCGGCCGGGGTCTGCGCCAGGAACACCCCGAGCCCGCACGCGGCGGCGGCGTACTGGATCGCGTCGTCCCGCCACCCGCGGTCGGCGAGCAGCTTCGCCAAGAACGGGATGGCGACGCCGACGAGTTCGGCCAGGAAGAAGTTGGCGGCGTTCAGCCCCAGCCGGTCCCGCGACGGCGGCGGGGCGGGTTCGGCGGACAGCTCGACGGTCCCCATCGGTCACCTCCGGTCAGTGGGGGTGCTTCCCGGGCGCGAGGCGGACGCCGTTCACGACCACCGCCTCGACCGCCCGGTGGCCGGTCGCCGACGGTCGGGTCGGCCCCTCGGCCGTCACCCGGTCGCCGACCGCCAGCCCGACCTCGCGCATCCCGTGCGGCTTGAGGTGGACGAAGTCGCCGGTGTCGAGCACCACGCCGTTCGGCTCGCCGTGGCGGGCGTAGTTCAGGCGTGCGACCACGCCCTCGACCCGCCCCAGCCCCTCCGGGCCGGCGCTGGGGCCGCGGACGAGGTGGTACACCGGGTGGTCACCCGGCTCGTGCCGGTCGGCGTGAGGGTCGGCCTCGACGACCAGGGCCACGGCCCGCCCCGCGGCGAAGCCGTCCGCGGCGGCGTGCGGCGGGAGGTTGACCTGAACGACGCCCCGGTCGGTGTCGAGGATCACGCCCTCGACGCCGCCCCGGGGGCTGAAGTTGACTGCCCGGACGACGCCGCTCAGGTCGAACTGCCCCCGGCCTTCGGGGTGATGGTGCTGGGCCACGAGATGCTCCGTGTGTGTCGGGGGGAGGAAAACCCCCGCCGGCACGCGGCGGGGAAGAGGTGCGGTTACGACCGGACCGGTGGCGGGGGTGGAGCGGTCGCCCCCTTGCCCCGCGGTTCGGGGGCGACCCGCGGGCCGGCGGGCTCGTCCCACGCGGCCCGGCCCAGGTGCTCGGGGACGTGCGCCCAAGCCTCGGCGGCGCGGGCCAACTCGGCCGCCCGGCGGTACTCGCCGGCCTCGTAGGCGGCCCGGGCCTGGGTGTAGGTCGTCTTCGCGGCGGCGAGGAAGTCGGCGCCCGGCCCGGCCGACGCGCCGCCCTCGGGGAGCACGTCGCGGGACTTGGTGAGCGCGTCGAGCGCCTGGCTCCACGGCCCCCGCTCGCCCGCGTCCGGCCCGACCTTCCCCTTGGGGCCGTCGCCCTTGAACCCCTTCCCCTTGGGGCCGTCGTCCTTGAACTCCTTCCCCTTCGGCCCCTCCTTGTCGCCCTTCGGGGCCGCCGGGTCGGGCGGCTCGGGCAGGTCTGCGACCGGGCGGGCGTCGGCCCGGCGGAGGTGGTCCAGCCCGCGGGCGGCGGCGCCGGCCGCGGCGGCGAGTTCGGCGGCCCGCGGGGCGTCGTCCGGGTACGCCTTCACGCCGGCCCGGTAGAACCCGCGCGCCTGCTCGAGCAGCCCGGCCGACGCCTTCCCGGCGGGCGGCGTGTGAGTCAGGTCGGTGAGGGCGTCGAACGCCTTCCGCAGGTCATGCTCGGCCTTCCCGCCCGGCCCGCCCTTCGGCCCCTTGCCCTTAAACCCATTGCCCGGCTCCTTGTCCTTGTCCCTCCCCGGCTGCCCGACCGCCCCGGTGGCGCACACCAGTAGCCCGGCCCCGAGGAACAGCGCCGGCGCCACCGCCCGGCAAATTCGATCCCGCGTCATCGGCATCTCCCGCGTGTGTAGCGACGCCCCCCGGCCACCCGCAAACCCCGGTCGGGGCGTCGTCGGGGGTCGTCACGGTTGGTCCCCTCGGCCGGGGTTGATGAGCCCTATGGCAAGGCGGGGACCAACAGATGGAATGCGGGCGACCCAACACCTCGGGCGGCGACAGAAGTGATTTTTCTGCATATGGTTAGATCGAATAAAATGCGTAAGCCGGCGGACCGCTAAGGCATTCACCCACTCGCCGAGTACAGGCGTGCTGGGCGGTATCCCCCCGCAGGTGGGGTCTTTCCGCCGCCTCATACACGCACCCGCTGGTTCTGCCTCATTTGATGACCTTCCGCCTGGGCCGTCCCTCGATGATGCTTTTGACCTTATGGCGGGCGGTTTGGAAGTAGCTCAGGCTGGCCCGGAGGGAGGTCTTCAAGTCGGCCAGGGTGTCGAACAGCCGGTTGTGGGTGTCACGGCATTCTTCCGGTGGCTGGAGCAGAAGCACCCCGGCTGGGAACTGCCGCGGCTGTTCGTGACGGTGAAGATGCTCGCCGGCTGCCGGACCCTAGGGCGTGTGGACAGAACCCGTCGCCTCGTTTCTCCCCTCCAACTGCCTGGAGGGAGGCGAGATGCGGCGACATGCGACCAGCGACGCGGACTGGGGGCGGGTCAAGGATCTGCTCCCGGGCCGGGGGCCGAAGGCGGACAACCGCCTGTTCGTCGATGCGGTGCTGTGGATCGCCCGGACCGGGTGCCCGTGGCGGGATCTACCGGACCGGTTCGGCAAGTGGAACT
>JAFKFQ010000553.1 GCA_017308215.1 bacterium
CGAGCCCGACGTACCCGCCGCGCGCGGTCGCCATGTAGATTGTGCCGGCGGCGAAGAACGCCGGCGCCGCGCCGGCGGGAAGCACGACGCCGGCGCCGAGGCGCGACCCGGGCGTGGCGTCGGCGCGCGTCGGCAGGCCGGACGCGAGGACGACGACGTTCGGTGTTACAACGGCGTCCGCCAGCCGCACGCGCAGCCCGCCGTCCTCCTCCACCCTCGCCCGCACGCCCGTCGTCACCGCCGCACCCGCCGCCTCCGCCGCGCGCAGCAGCGCCAAATCCAGCGCGTCGCGCGACACGGCGACGCCGCCGGGCAGCGCCACCTCCGCGTCCGCACGCCCCGCGGCGAGCCGCACGCGCCGCAGCGGCACGGCGCCGAGGTCGCGCAGCACGTACCCCAGCCCGACCGCCTCCAGCGCCCCGACGCCGGCCACGTTGAGGCAACAGCCGCACACCTTCGCCCGCGGGAACGTCGCCTGATCGACGAGGAGCACGCCCGTGCCGCGGCGCGCCAGCTCGCGGGGGGCGACGCTCCCCGCCGGACCGGCGCCGACCACGATCACGGGAACGTCGGTCATCGGCGCTCCCACTTCAGCAGGAACCGGCACGGGAACCGCCGCCGCGCGGCCGCGCCGGCGAGCCCGGCGCGCTCGGCCAGCGCCACCGCCTCCTCCGCCGTGAACGCCGAGCGCACCGACGCCGGGCCGTCGAACCGCACCACCGGCGAGCGCGTCAGCAGGTGGCACGCCGCCCACACCGCCAGGTAGCTGAACCGCGAGCGGTCCAGGTCGTTCACCAGCACCAGCCGACCCGCCGCGTCGGCCATCCGGCGCAGCACCGTTTCCGCGTCGGCCTCGCTCAAATGGTGTAGGAACAGCGAGCACGTCACCGCATCGTACCCGGGCGGGAGGGGGTCGCGGACGACGTCGTGAACGAAGAACGTCAGCCCCGGCGCGGACCGCGAGGCCGCCTCGACCGCCGTCGGGCTGACGTCGCAGCCGGCGAAGGAGAGGGTCGTCAGCCCGGCCCGCGCGGCCTTCGCGGCGAGCGCCCGCGGCACGTCGCCCGAGCCGGTCGCCACGTCGAGCACGCGGACCGGCGCCCCGCCGCGGGCGAGCTCGCGCAGCGCCGGCCACAGCACGCCGGCGGAGTCGCTGACGCGGTTGAGCCGCGCCAGCCCGGCGAGGGCGCGGCGGTGCTCGGCCGGGTCGAGCGCCGGGTCGTCCATCCGCTCGTCGATCCGTTCGCGGCGGGCGAGGGCGGCGAGTACGGACATCACGGCTCCGCGGGGCGTTCCCGTGAGTGTACCCGGTTCCGGGCGATTCGACCGTACGGGCACGCCAAGTGCCGGCCACAGGAACTCCGCCGCCCGCTGGTTGAGCCGTTCCGGCGCCGCCCGGTATAATTCCCTGATAGACCACGATCCCCCGAGGCCGTGTTGAGCCCCCGCCTGCGCCTACTCCTGGTCGACCTGCCGCCGGCCCGCCTCAACGGCACCCTGAACGGGGCCGAGGTGGAGGCGATGCCGGACGAGCCGACGCACGTCGCCGAGCGGCTCCGCGCGGGCGGCATCGACGCCATCGTCGTGTCGGCCGAGGGCGCCGCCCGGATGCTCGACCGGGTCCGCCGCGACGAGCTCGTCCTCACCCACATCGACAAGGGACTGGCCGTCCTCGACCCGGGCGGCACGGTGGTGTGGGCGAACCCGGCGTTCGCGGCGACGGCGCTCGGCGACGGCGACCCGGTGGGGAAGTCGTTCTTCGACGCCCTCGGCGGGGCGCGGGTGGTCGCCCCGGACCCGCTCGCCTCGCCGGCCGCCGACCCGACCGACCCGCTCGCCCCCGCCCGCGCCGGCCGCCCCCTCTCCTTCCGCCTCCACTGCCCCGACTCGCCCGGCCGCCCGTACCTGGAGGCCGACGTCCGGCCGGTCCCCGACTCCGACCCGCCGCGCCTCGTCGCCGTCATCCGCAACGTCACCGCCGAGGTCGTGCAGCGGCAGAAGCTCGACGCCCTGCACGCCGCCGGCCGCGAGCTCGGTGCCCTCGACCGCGACCAGCTGTCCGAGATGAACACCCCGACGCGGGTGGAACTCCTCAAGCTGAACCTCCGCAAGCTCATCCACGACCTGCTCCGGTACGACACGATCGAGGTCCGCGTCCTCGACCGCCGCACCAGCGAGCTGCGGCCGCTGCTCGAGGACGGCATGACGCCCGAGGCCGCCGGGCGCGTCCTCTTCGCCCGCCCGACCGGCAACGGCGTCACCGGCCACGTCGCGTACACCGGCGTGAGCTACCTGTGCGCCGACGCCGGCGCCGACCCGCTGTACATCCGCGGCGCGGAGGGCGCCCGCAGCTCGATGACGGTGCCGATCAAGGTGCAGGACGAGGTGATCGGCACGCTGAACGTCGAGAGCCCGCGGGTGAACGCCTTCGGCCCGGACGACCTCCAGTTCACCGAGCTGTTCAGCCGCGAGGTCGCCGCCGCGCTCCACACCCTCGACCTGCTCACCGCGCAGGAGGAGTGCACGGCGAGCCAGTCGATCGCGGCCGTGAACAAGGAGATCGCGCTGCCGATCGACGAGGTGCTGGCGAGCGCGAGTCTCCTGATCGGCAAGGCGTTCGCCGACCCGGAGACCGCCGCGCACCTGCGGAAGATTCTCGACAACGCCCGGCTGGTGAAGGAGAGCGTCGGCCGGGTCGGCCGCGAGATGACGCCGCGGGTGGTGGTGGTGGCGGCGCCGAGCGACGAGCACCGGGTTCTCGACCTGTCCGCCCCGCCGCCGGCGGTGCCGGACGCGACCCCGCTCGTCGGCCGCCGGGTACTGGTGGTGGACCCGGACGAGCGCGTCCGCCGGCAGGCGCACCTCCTGCTGACGCGCCTCGGGGCGACGGTGGAGACGGCGGGCACGGCGACGGCGGGGCTGGCGCTGGCGGGCGACACGTCGTACGACGCCGTGTTCATGGACGTGAAGCCACCGGACATGGGCGGGTACGACTGCTACCGCCGGTTCAAGGCGGCGCGGCCGACGAGCACGCTGGCGCTGACGACCGGGTTCGGGTACGACGTGGCGCACTCGATCGTGAAGGCGCGGCAGGACGGCCTGCGCTACGTCCTGTTCAAGCCGTTCCGCCAAGAGCAGGTCGTCACCGCCGTCCTCGACGCCCCCGCCGGGGCGTGACCCTTTTCCCTTCCGCGCCCGCCGGCGCCCGGACCGCGATTGCTGTTTCCGGCAACCCACACCCCCATCGCCAGACGCATCCGACCGGAAAACACAAAGCTTGGCCCGACCGGCGTAGTCGCGTCGGACACTACGGTGCTGGCTTGCGGAGGCAGACGGCGGGCAAGCCAGTTTGAGCCCCTGCGTAGCCCTGGCCCTGACGGGTCGGCGTTTGACCCGTTCCGCCGGTGCAGGTAGGCTGGGGGATTGGTGGCCGGGTTGTCGGAACGTGATCCTGGCAGGAGGCGGCCATGATGGTTCACAACTGGCGCGGTCTCGTCTTCTGGCTGGTGGTGTTGGTCTTGGGCGCGGCGCTGATCGCGGGCGGTCACGCCCGGTTCCTGGTCGGCGGGGACGGGTTCTTGGCAGCGCTCTTCCTGTTCGGTGTCGTCTATCTGGTACTGACGGTCGACTGGCGGCGGCCGACGGCAAGGAGTTCCTGAGAAGGTATCGGGAACGGAGAGCGCCCCAGGAGTAGCCCCCGCTACGGCGCGAGCGCGTCGAGTGCCAGCGAGCGGCGGGCCGGGTTCTTGTCCAGCGCCCGGTGGATCGCCTCCGCCAGCGCCTCTGGCACGTCGGGGCGGCGCGACCGGATCGGCACCGGCGGCTCGTCCAGCACGAACACGTACGCGCCGACGGTGTGCGCCGGCAGGTCGAAGATGAAGTGCCCCGTCAGCAGGTAGTACAGCGTCGCGGCCGTGCTGTAGAGGTCCGCCTGCGGGCCGACGTTGCGGAAATCCAACAGTTGCTCCGGCGCCATGAACGCCGGCGTCCCGCCGACGTCGCCGGTCAGCGTTAGCCCGCTGACGAGCGAGGCGTCGTAGGCCCGGGCCAGCCCGAAGTCGCCGACCTTCACCGCGAACGTGCCGCCCGGCCCCGGCACCAGGAACACGTTCGCCGGTTTGATGTCGCGGTGGACGTACCCGAGCCGGTGCGCGTACCCGAGCCCGTCGAGCACCGCCCGCGTCACCTCCACCGCCGCCGGCACCGGCATCGGGCCGTTCGCCCCCACCCACCGCCCGGCGTCCGGCCCGGGCACGTACTCCATCGCGAACCACAGTACTCCGGCCGCCTCGCCGCCGTCGTGGAACTTGACCACGTTCGGGTGGTCGAGCCGGCGGAGGATCGCCGCCTCGCGGGTGAACCGCTCCGCCGCCGCCCGGTCCGCCCCGCCGCTCGGGCGGATCGTCTTCAGCGCCACCACCCGCCCGTCGGCCTCGCGGACCGCCTCGTACACCACGCCCATCCCGCCGCGGCCGAGCTCGCTCACGACGCGGTAGCCCGGCACCGCCACGTCGGCGTCGGCCTCGACGTGGATCGTGGTCGGGCCTATGCCGGGGCCGCCGGTCGCGGTGACCGGCGCCCCGCCCACCGAGACCCGGAAGGCGGTCCGCCCGGCCTTGACGACGTCGCCGTCGATCAGGTCGGCGGTGGTGACGCGCTTGCCGTTGACGAACGTGCCGTTGCGGCTGTCGAGGTCCACGACCCGGCACTGCGGTGGGCTGATCTCGACGAGGAAGTGGTGGCGGGAGAGGTAGCCGTCCTTGTGCGGCAGCCGCGAGGTCCAGCGCGACCGGCCGACGATGAACGCGTCGTGCCCTTCGGACACGACCGCGTGCCCGACGTTCGGCCCGGAGAGGACGGTGAGGGTGACGCGCATCGCCTCCAGTCTACTTCGCCGCGGGCGGGGTGCAACCGCCGGGGAAGCCCGGGCGGCTACCGGTCCCACGCCGCGTTCTGGAGTACGACGCGGTAGCCGTCGGGGTCTTCGTAGGTCTTGCCGTGCCGGTCCCAGTACGGGTTGGCCGCCGCCACCGGGTCGTACCCGGCCGCCGCCATCCGGTCCGCCGCGGCGCGCCACGCGGCGGCGTCGGGGAGGTAGAAGACGAGGAGGTCGTCGGCGGTCGGCGCCCGCCCGGCGGGGTGGCCTTGCTGGTGCGTGAATTCGAGGTGGTACGCGGCGCCGGCGCGGCCGAGCATCACGCCGTCGAACCCGTCGTGGTCGCGGAACTCGGCGAGCACGTCGAGCCCGAGCCCGTCGCGGTAGAACCGGACGACGGCGGCGAGGTCGTCGGTCGGCCGCGCCACCCGCAGGTGCGCCGTGCCGGGCTCGGCGGACGGGGGCATCGGCGATTCCTCCGGGTGTCATTGCCACAACCACCAGCGCCGCCGTGGGGCGACGTGTTCGGCGGCGGCCAACTCGGCCGCGAACGTGCCGGGGCCGGGGTAGCGGGCGGCCGGGTCGATCGCCAGCGCCCGGTCGAGCACCTCCGCCATCGCCGCGGGAACGTCCGGCCGCTCGGCCCGGACCGACCGGGGCGTGGGGCCGGTGCGCTTCGCGTCGAACAACTCTTGCCCCGACAGATGGGCGAACGGGGCGCGCCCGCACAGCATCCAGACCGCGACCCCGCCCAGGGCGTACACGTCCGTCGCCGGCGTGACCGGGGCGCCGGCCAGTTGCTCCGGGGCGAGGAGGTGCGGGTTCCCGAATGCCGCGTCGCCCGCGGACGGGTACTCACCGAACCCGATCACCCACATCGCCCCGTCCTCCCCGAACAGCAGGTGTCGCGGGTGGAGGTCGCCGTGGCCGAACCCGCACCGGTGCGCGAAGTCCAGAACCTCCGCCACGTCGGCGACCACCCGCAAGACCGCTGGGACCGGCCACGGTTCCTGGCCGATGACGAGCCGCGGGGCCGCCTCCTCGACGAAGGCCCGGGCCAGGTACGGCCGCCCGTCCTCCTCCGCGACTTCATAAACAGCGGGAACGCGTGGGTGCCGCAGGGCGGCATGGGCCCGCGCCTGGTGCAGGAAGTATTCGGTGTTGTGACGGTTCCGAAGCACCTTCAGGACGGTGCGCCGGTCGCGCAGGTTGGGGTGCGTGTGCCGCGCCTCGTAGAGCGTGGCCGAGCGCCCCTCGGCGAGCAGGCGTCGGATCACGTACCTCCCGAATCGGCTCTCGCCCGGCAGGAGCATCGCACGGTCTCGCTCGCGCGGGTATTCCCGCGCGACAGGTGGTTCGACCTCAGTACGGGCTCCGGTCACCGCTCTGTCAAATGCAAAGGGGAGAAAATTCGGTCGCGCTTCGGGCCACCGTGGTGTGCATCCGGGAGCGAGAGATGTGGCGGCAGCACCGGGCGCGGTGGCAAACGGAACGAACCCCGCCGGTCGGGCGGGGTTCGCGCGGGCGACACCCGGGGACGGCCGTCCCCGGGTACACTTTCTTCTGCGGACGTCTACCCTCCGCCTTCGGACCCACTCCGACTCACGCCTTCCGCTTGCGGAGGGCGCGGGCGGCGCCGGCGGCGGGGATGCCGATGGCGGCCAGCAGCAGCGTCGCCGGCTCCGGCACGCCCGGGGTCGGACCCGGGTCGGTCGGCACGCCGGGGGCGATCGTGTCGACGATGTTCCGGTCGAGTTCGCCGGTCGTCCCCTGCGGGTTCTGGGCGGTGAAGTCGGTCTTCGTGCTCGTCCCGACGGTCGAGACGGCGCCGAAGTTCCCGAGCCCGGTCTGCCCGGTCAGGATGCCGCTCCCGGTGTACCGGAAGACGAGGTTGTCGATGGTCGGGTCGTCGTTCGGGTTGAGCCCGGCCGGCACCGGCCCGGCCTTCACCACTTCCATCGTCCAGTCGGACGCGGACGAGCCGACCGGGTCCATGAACTGCGACCCGCCCACCAGCCCGCCGAAGTCGTAGATGGTGAAGTAGTCTCCGGCCTGGAGCTTCATGTCGGTCGGCAGCACGACGGCGTACTGCCACCGGAAGTTCCCGGCCTCCGGGGTAACGGTGACCGACGCCGGGATGATCCCGGCGGCGGCGGTGCCGCCGACCGCAACGGCCGCGGCGGCGGCGGCGAACAGTCGGGCGACCCAGGTGCGACGAATCATGTAGAACCCTCCGTGTGCAGGCGACTTTCGGCGGGGGCCGGGAGAACCATCCCCGACCCGGGGCGGCGGCCGGATTCCCTCCGTCCGCCGGCTGCCGCCCCTTTCGACGGCGGGGGGCTTTTAGGCCGACCCGCCGGGGCTGTCAACCGCAACCCCGGAACGGCCGGGGGCGCGGCGGGCGACCCGCCGGGTGAGGGCCGCCAGCGGCAGCCCGACCCCGGCAAGGAGGAGCGTGGTCGGCTCCGGGACGGCCGGCGGGGCCGGCACCGGGACCACGGTTTCGGTGATGTTCGAGTCCGTCTTCGGCCCGCCCGACAGGTGCGTGATGGCGGTGAAGAACGAGTCGCCGGACGTCCCGTACTCGGACGCCGCCCAGAAGTTCCCGAGCCCGGTCTGCCCCGCACTCATGTCCGGGCCGGTGTACGTCCAGGTCAGGTTCATCAGCGTCGGGTTGTCGTCCGGGTCGAGCCGGTTCGGGGTCGGGCCGAGCAGCTGCGTGGAAAACGTCCACCCCGCGGGCTGCCCGTTCGACCCGTCGATCAGGCCGGCGAAGTCGTAGATGGTGAAGTAGTCCCCGGCCTTGAGCATCGACTCGGCCGGGAGCACTACGGCGTACATCCAGAGGGAGTTCTTCCCCTCCGGGGTGACCGACACCTTGGCCGGCACGAGCCCGGCGTCGGCCGGGGCTGGGGCGAAGAGCACCGCGAGCGCGACCAGCGCGGGCGGTGCGAGCCGACGGACCATGTCCACCTCCTGTGAACCGGCGGCCCGCGGCGTGCGGTGCCCGGGCCGCCGCCGGAACAAGGGCGGATGGTACGCCGGAATTTCTGAGAGGGTCAAGCCGGGTTGATTGGCGGAAATGCCCAAGGGCCGACGACCACGGAAGACGGCGGGGCGCCGCCCTTGGTCATCGGTGGGTCACTGGTCCTTGGTCACTTCCGGCGGGGGGACAGAGGGGGCGGTGGCGGCCCGGAGGACCGACCCCATCCCCTCGTCGACCGTGACGGCCGGCGGTTTCGGGACGGGGACGATGATGGGCTTGATCTCGCCGGTCGCCAGGTCGAGGACGATGCACGTCTTCGGGTTCGCCCGGAACAGCGCCCCGGGGTTGGCGACCAGCGTCTTCCCGGTCCGGTGCTGCTCGCGGACGTGGGTGTGCCCGTAGAACACGTAGTCGAAGAAGTCCGAGTGCTCGAGCTGCCGCAGCTGGTGCCGCTCGTGGCTGTGGACCCACGCGAGGCGCTTGCCGGCCAGCTCGATGGCGCCGAACGAGTCGTAGTGGGTGCCGCCGGTCTCTTTGATCGCCGCGGCGAGCCTCACCCGGTCCTTGTCCCAGTTGCCGAAGACGAAGTGCGTCGGGATCGGCTTGAACAGGCGGACGGTCTCGGGCGACTCGATGTCGCCGCAGTGGAGGACGAGCTCGACGCGCTGCTCCCCGAGGAGGCGGATGGCCTCTGCCACCGCCTCCCCCCGGTCGTGGGTGTCGCTGACGACCCCGATCCGCATCGTGTGTTCGCCCCGGTCGCGCCTGATGAACCCCGTTCCCCTCTACCTTAACAAGATACCACGGTCGCGGGTATGCCCGGGGGCGGTGACGCGGTTCGGGGGGTCGTAGGTCCGGTCGAGTCTTCGAGACCTGACACCGCGGCGCGGGCGGCGGACCGCGAAGAGTCAGAACGTAAACCCGGCGGTGTCTTGGTTCCTGGCCCGCCCGCGTGTGTCGCTCGCCACCCCAGTGTCGGGTCTCGAAGACTCGACCCGACCTACGAAGACAAGCCCCGCTCACCACCCGAACGCGATCCCGGTCGCCAGCGCCGCGTCGCGGCCGGTCAGCAGCCGCGCCCGGTCGGCCGGCGCTACCACGGTGACCACAACCTGATCGCCGCGCGGCCCGGCGACCAGGTGCGCGACGCGCAGCACCGGCACGTCCTGCGACTTCCCCTCGGCGGCGAAGCGGTAGACCCAGTGCCCGGCCGCGGCGGGAACCTCGGCCTCCTCCACCACCCGCGTCGGCACCCAGCCCGGCGCCGCCGACGCGGCCTTCTTGAACTCGTCGGCCGGCGTGTGCTGCCCGGCCGCGGCCTTCGCCCACGGCGACACGGTCGCCTGGGCCACGAACCCGCCGGCGTCGAGCAGCCGCAGGACGACGTGCGTGTCGGTCATCCCGGTGACGTGCCAGTCGCGCGGGTGGACGAGCTCGTAGTCGCCCTTCGGCCCCGGCTGCCGCAGCCGCCCGGCGGTCGTCGGCGGCGTGGCGGGGATCGCGGCGAGCGCCTCGGCGGACAGCCCGGCCGGCAGCATGGCGCCGAACTCGCGGCGCAGCGTGATCGTCGCCTCCACCTTCGCGGCGGGCGTGACCGGCCCCGCGGCGCGGTCGTCGCTCTGCTTCCAGGTGAGGTCGGTGATGCGGCCGGCGGACACGTCGAACGTGCCGGTCGCGTCCACGGTGAGAGTCACCTTCGCGCCGTTCTCGACGCCCTCCAACGCACCGGTCACGGCGAACGTTGCCTTGCCGTTCTCGACCGCCAACAGCTTCCCTTGTAGCGCGTTCGTGGTGAGCCCGTCGAACAGGCCGGCGGCCTGCGCGGCGGGATCGGCGATCGGCCACGTGTCGCCGACGTTGACCATCTTCCCCGGCAACAGGCCGGCGAGACAGTGCGGGTCGAAGTGCTCGGTGACGAGGTCGAGTTCCTCACGCGTGACCGGCCCGGCGGGGCAGTAGCCGAACACGCCGTCCGGGTTGCGGTGGGCGACGACGAGCTTGCGGTCGGCGGGGAGCGTGCGGTCGGACTTGTCGCCGCCGACGGTCGCGCCGGCGGTCGCCTCGTCGTAGAACCGGGCCGAGCGCGCCGGCAGGTTCTCGGCGACGGCGAGCGTCGTCTCGGCGAACTTGTGGCGGGCGGTGGCGTCGAGGCGGACGGCCTGCTTCGCCCCGTTCTCGGTGAGGACGAGCTGGCCGGTGAGCTTGAGATCGAGGGTGTAGCGGGCGGCGTCGCCGGGGCGCGGCGCCTCGGCGAGGTTGACCGGCTGCGCGGACACCGGGGGGCTGGCGAGGAGCAGGACCAGGACGGCGGCGCGGCGGGCGGTCATGGCGGCAACCCCGGGGCGAGATCGGGACGGCCATACCGCCGGGCGGCGGGCGGGGTCAAGGCGGGGTTACTTCAGCCGGAAGGCGGTGGCGACGAGCGACACGCAGGCGGCGAGGCCGCCAAGGATGCTCATCACCCCGCCCTTCACCTTCACCGGTTCCTCGGTCAGCCATTCGCGCCCACGCCGGGGTCGGCGGCATGTACCGGGTGCCGCACGCGGTACACACCCGGTCCGGGGCGAACGCGAGGTCCGAGTGCGGCTTCGCCCGCTTGAACTCGGCCGCCCCGCACGCGGGGCACGTCAGGGCGACGGGGTACGTCGGGTGCTTCGGCACGGGCGATCTCGGGAGAGGCGTTGTGGGACTATGACTTCGGCGCCGGCGTCGCGCTCGTGGGCGGGTTCGGCGGCGTCGCGGGGCGCGCCTCGTCCCTCAGCAGTGTTTCGAGGAACTCGACCTGCCGGGCGTCGCGCTGGCGGGCGGCCTGCACGAACTCCGCCGCCGCCTTGTTCGCCGGGTCGGCTTGCTGGGCTGCCAGCGCGAACTTGAGGATCGCCCGGCGCACGATCGGGATGCCGCCGTGCGACTCCCGCGCCGCGTACCCGAGTACCACCGGCGTCAGCTCCCACGCCCGCCACTTCCGCAGGTCCTCGATCGGCAGGTCGGCGAGGTCGGACTGGTCCATCAGCGTCCGCATCGCCGCCAGCACCTGCTCCTTCGGGATGACGTCCGGCCGGTTCTCCCAGAAGAACCGCACCGTCCGCAGCCCGGCGTACCGTTCCGAGAAGTCCTTCTTCGGGTTGCCGACCACCGACAGTAGGTAGTCCCACCCGGCCTTCTGGTCGAGCATGATGTACCCCGCCAGCACGCCGTCGAGCCCGCTCGTGTACGACCGCATCGGGTCGTCGAGCAGCGCCCGCACCGTCTTGGCGTCGTCCGGCTTGCCGCAGTGGCCGAGGAGCAGCCCGTACAGGCCGAACCGCGTGGCGCGGGTGTTGGGGTCTTTCAGCCACGCGAGCAGCTGGCCGGGCTTGGCCGGGTCGTTCTTCCACCTGTCGGTCAGCTCGCGGACCTCCTTGTAGTCGGCGTAGCCGAACTCCGAGTAGGCGTCGGAGCTGATGACGAGGTCGGGGTTTTCGAGGTAGTCGAAGAAGTACGCCAGCCGGTCGCCGGCGGCCTTGCCGCGGACGGCGATGGCGCCCTTCAGGTACTTCGGCAGGTCGCTCCCGGCCGGCACGCCCTCGCCGCGGTACGGGTCGAGTGAGTCGTTGTAGAGTTTGAAGAAGACGAGGTGCTTCAGGTTCGGCTGCTTCGGGTCGGCCGGGATGTACTTCGGGAGCGTGACGACCTTCTTGTCGCGGATCGAGGCGTGGTCCTTGATGACGAGTTCGACGGTGAGGTCGGTGGTGCCCTTGTTGAAGGCGGTGGGGTCGGCGGGGTCGCGCTTGGGGTTGCCGAGGGTGCCGAACAGGATGAAGTCGGCCTGCCCCACCTCACCGGCGAGCGTCTCGCCGGTGGGCGAGCAGAACGGGCAGGCGGCGGCCGGTGCGGCGGCCAGCGCGGCGACGGCCGCGGCGGCGTACAGGCGGGTCATGCGGGTGCTCCGGGGTGGCCGGCGGGCGGGGAGGCGGAGGGTATTATCCCGGTCGGGCGGCGCCGGGGGAAGGCGCTGGCGGGCGGATTCCCCCGGCACCGGGGGTGGGAGGCCGAGTTGCCGTTCCCCGTCATCCGCCGGACGCTCGTCAGGCGGGTGGAACGCCACACGCGGCGGCCGTCAGCCGCGCGGTGAGGCGCGACCGGCGGTCGCCGGTGGGTGAGGTGTCGGGTTCCGGCGCGGTGCCCCAGCCGGCCGCTCGTGCCGCGGGGGTCGCAGGGGTTACCTGCTCGGTCGCCCGGACGACCGCCCCCGCGGGCGCACCATGACAGTGCATCCCGCGCGGCAAACGGACTGGG
>JAFKFQ010000554.1:0-8256 GCA_017308215.1 bacterium
GGTCCCGGGCCGGGCGGCCCGGATTTGCCGGTGCGCGGCATGGCGTAAGGGGCGCCAGAGCCCGGTACCGATCCGGCGGGCGGGGCGTAAGGTCGCCCGGTCACGATTTAATCGCCCGGATCACGACCGGCCAGCGTGTACTCAGAACCCGGTCGTCGGGTAGGCGCCGCCGCGGGCACGGCCGCCATCGCCCGCGACCTCCTGACCCGTCACCCGGTTGGCGAGGTTCTGGACCGCGTCGTCCATCAGCCGAGGCACCTTCTCGTTGACGCTCTGCTTGAGCGACGCCAGTGCGGTCGAGAGCGCCTGCTTGGCGAGCTGTTCCAGTTCACCGCCGACCATCGCCATCAGCCCGGTGAACATCCCCGGTCGCGCCGGCTCTGTGGGAGTGGCGGCGTAGCCGGCGAAGTGGTGCGCGGTGTCGGGCGGGACGGTCCCCGGTCGCCCGTTCGGGGCGGGCTCGCGGTAGCCGCGTGCCATGAGCGGGCGGGAGTCGTGACCGCCGAGGAGCAGATAGCCGGTGAGGAAGCCGAACGCCGCGCTCGTGCCGACCGCCATGCCCGGATTCTCCCGGATGCAATCGGAGACGTTGAACGACGCGACCGCGTCCTTCACCGACGTGAACGTCTCCTTCACCGAATCCTTCACCGAATCCTTCATCGCGGCGACCGTCTCCTTCACGGCGGTCGGGGCGGTGGTGACGGTCTCTTTCACGGTCTGCACCGTGTCGGTAAGGGTGGTGGTGGCGGTCTGGATGGTCCCGAGAACCTGGGTCTCCAGCGCCGCGACCTTCTGGGTGATCGACTCGCGGGTCTGCTCCATCTCCCGCTCGATCCGGTCCGGGCTCTTGTCCGCGTCGGTCACGCCTGCGGTTGCGGTTGGGTCTGCCACGTCAGGTTCTCCTGGAGGGCGGTGAAGGTTTTGTCCGGGAGGGGGTTGAAGCTCTCGAACAGGTTCCGGGCGACGAACCCGAGGACGACGCCACCGGCGAGGCAGATGCCGGCGAAGACCATCCACGCGGCCCACTCGCTCAGCCCGGCCTGGTCGCGGAGGAGGTAGACGAGGCCGAACACCAGCGCGATCCCGCCCACGGTCAGCAGGGCTACACCGATGCCGCCCATCACCAGCGCCTGCTTGGTCCGCGACATGTCCTCGCGGACCTCGGCCCTGAGCATGTCCATCTGCTGCTTCGCCAGCTTCTGCACGTCGCCGATGATCCCGGACACGAGCTCGGACACCGTCCCCGCGGCGGGAACGGGCGGAACGTCGGCGGCCCGGGTGGGGGTGTCGATTCCTGTCATGGGGGTCGGCTCCTCGGGGGAACGACAGACGACCCCATCGGATGCACGCCCCATGCCAACAACGAGAACCGCCGGCGGCGCGGTTACGCCGTCGGCTGCGAGAAGATCAGCACGGAGTACGGGCCGATGCCGATGGTCGCCTTGGCCGGCAGGCCGTCGTACTCGCCCGCCTCGGCGATGATGTTGCCGTTCGGGTGGCCGGTGAACAGCTCGCTGTACCCCGTCCAGTCGGAGTTGAGCAGGATCTTCCAGGTGCCCGTGGCCGGGAACCCGACGGTGTAGTTCTCGCGCGGCTCGCCGTGGAAGTTGGCGATCACCATCACGTCGTCGCCCGGCCCGCCCTCGGCCCACCGGCGGAAGGCGAGCATGTTCATGTCGTCGTGGACGTGCGTGACGTGGCAGTGCTGCCCGGTCAGCCCCTTACTCCGTCCGGTCTTGTTCAGCCGGAGGCGGATGAGGTCGCGGTACAGCCGCACGAGCCCGCGGAACTCGTCGCGCTTGTCCCAGTCCACCGGGACGGTGTCGCGGAACCACTCGCCCTCCAAGAACTCCTGCCCCTGGAACAGCATCGGGATGCCGGGCGCCGTGAAGACGAGTGCCGCGCCGAGCGTCGAGCGCTTCTGCGCCCAGTACCCGGTCGGGTCGGTCGGGTCGATCTCGTGCGGGACGCGCGCCTTGCCGTTGGCCACCTCGTCGTGGCTCTCGGTGTAGATCACCCGCTGGAAGGCGTCGTTGTTGTACTTGAACTCGATCGCGTCCCGGAGGCGGTTCATGTCGCGGTTCGCGTCGTCCGGGGTGATGATCGCCTCGCGGACCGGGTGGACGAACCGGGCGTCCCACTGGGCGCTGTACCCCGCCCCGCCCTCGTCCGGGCGCCTGGTCAGCCACTCGTTGTCCTGCAAATCCTCGGCGATCACGATCTTGCCGGGGAACCTCTCGCCGACCTCGCGGTTGATCCACTGCACCAGGCTCCACCCGTCCGGCAGGTTCGGCTCGCCGTCGGAGCGGACGCTGCGGATGTACAGTGTCATGTCCATCCGCAGCCCGTCGATGTGGAACTCCTCCAGCCACATCATGGCGTTGTCGCGGATGAACTGGCGGACCTCGCCGCGGCCGTAGTCCGGGCGGGTGTGGCCCCACGGCGTCTCGGCCCGCCAGTCCTGGTAGAAGTAGATGCCGCCGCCGTCGTTCTCGCCCCACCCGTCGAACCGCCACAGGTCGAGGTCGCCGGGGCCGAAGTGGTTGTAGACCACGTCGAGGATGACCGCGAACCCGTACCGGTGTGCCTCGCGGACGAACTCCTTGAACGCCTTCGGCCCCCCGTAGGCGCTCTCGACGGCGAAGATGTGCGACGGGTTGTACCCCCACGACCGGTCGCCGGGAAATTCGGCGATCGGCATCACCTGGATGCAATTCACGCCGAGCTGGCGGAGGTGGTCGAACCGGCGCACCACGTCGCGGAACGTGCCCGGCTTGTCCTCGTCGGGCTTCGGGTCGTTGAACGTGCCGACGTGCAGCTCGTAGACGACGAGTTCGTTCCAGTTCGGCGCGACGAAGTGGTCGTTGCCCCAGTCGAAGTTCGAGTCGTGAACGACCCCGTTGCCGACCGAGTTCGTGACCTCCCGCGCGTAGGGGTCGATGCGCGACAGCTCGCCGGTCGGGGTCTCGAGGTGGAACCGGTACTCGGCGCCGACCTTCGCCCCCGGCACGTCGGTGTACCAGTACCCCTCGCCGTTCTCGCGGGTCATCGGGTGCGCGCCCGGCTTCCAGTCGTTGAACGTGCCGACGACGCTGACCGCGTCGGCGTGCGGCGCCCACACCCGGAAGGCGACGCCGCCGGCGTGCGGGATGGCGCCCATGCCGGGGTGGACCTCGGTCCGGTACGCGCCGCGGCCGGCCTTGCCGGGCTCCCTCGGGTACGGCATCGGCCGCGGGGCGCGCGGCGGGAGCGGCTTCACGAACAGGGCGGGCATGTGGTCCTCCGGAGGTGACTTGGCGGGTAGCGGGTCAGGCCGGGACGGGCGCCGGCCCGATGCCGGGCTCGGTCCGCGGGCCGGCCTTCGGCCGCGCGGCCGGCACCAGCCCGGTCCCGAACGTCTGGGCGTACACCTGCGTGAACTCGGCCCCGAACAGCAGGATCAGGGACGAGTAGTAGATCCAGAACAGCAGCACGACGAACGACCCGGCGGCGCCGAACGACGAGCCGACGGCGGCCTTGCCGAGGTACAGGCCGATCAGGCACTTGCCAACGGTGAACAGGGCGGCGGTCATGAGTGCCCCCACCCACACGTCCGACCAGGCCGGGCGGGCATGCGGGAGCACCTTGTAGATCATGGCGAACATCAGCGTGGTGACCAGGAAGCCGACGACCTGGTTCGCCACGCCGAGCCACACCGATGAGTACGGGAGCCAGCGCTCGAACGCGCCGCCGAGTCCGGCCAGGATCGCGCTGAACACCAGCGACACGAGGAGGAGGAACGCCATCCCGCAGACCATCGAGAACGACAGTAGGCGGTCGCGGACGAGCCCCCAGAGGCCGGCCGACGCGGCGTCGGGCTTCACGTTCCAGACCGTGTTCAGGGCCTCCTGCAACGAGCCGAATACGCCGGTCGCGCCAATCAGCAGCGTGACGACGCCGACGATCGTAGAGACGGCCCCGCCGCCCGGCGTCTGCGTCTTGGCGAGCATCCCCTCGACGGCACGAGCGCCCTCGCTGCCGATGAGGTCGTCGAGCTGGTGGGCGATCCCCCCGCGGGCCGCCTCGGCGCCGTACACGGCGCCGGCGATGACGATCACGAGCAGGAGCAGCGGCGCAATCGAGAGGGCGGTGTAGAACGCCAGCGCGGCGCCGAGCGTCATCGCCTTGTCGTTCTGAAACTCCTGCCCGGTCTGCTTCAGGAGGGGCCACGCGTCTTTGAGCGTCATGCGGCACGGCGGGGTTCGTGGTGTGGCAGTCATGAAGCCCGGGGGCGGCCCCCGGGCTTCGGCGAAGCGGCGTCTGTCGCCCAGCTAAACGGTCGTTCTCGGGGACCGGTTCCCGGCCACCAGCGAGATGACGAACAGCACGAGGAACACGAAGAACAGGATCTTCGCGGCGAACATCGAGGTGCCGGCCACGTTCGTGAACCCGAACAGGGCCGCCACGAGGGCGATCACCAGGAACATCAGAGCCCAGCGAAGCATGGGGGAGTCTCCGGGGGGGGTAGGACGAAGTGCTCGTCCGGGTGAGCCGCGACCGCCGACCGCGGGCGGTGAGTGGTGAATAGCAGGCGGCGTGCCAAACTTCCCGGCTCCGGCCCGCGGGTTGCACGCAATCAACGTACCCGCCCGAGCGGCGGGCGCATCCCTCTCCTTCGGAGGCCCGACCATGAGCACCACCCGCACCGCGCCGACACCCAGTCGGGCCATCCCCGACGCCCCGCCGGCCAATATCCTCATCCCGCCGCAGCAGACGGTCGAGCACGCGCACGACGAGGATCGCATCCGCGCACGCGCCCACGAGCTCTGGGAGGCCGCCGGCCAGCCCGAGGGCGACGGGGTGGAGTTCTGGTGTCAGGCCGAGCGCGAACTGACCGCAGACTGACCCGAGTCGGAGTTCTGGTCCTGCGCCCGTTCCGCCTCACCGACGTAACGGGTGCGGCAAATTCACTTCCCCGCCCGATTCGTCCCGCGATAAGATGAACCCCTGCACCGCCCTCGGGCGGTCGTCGTGATTCACGTCCATCTGCCGGCCGCGGGGAGCGCCATGTCGAGCTTCAAGGTTCCGTGCCCCAGCTGCGAGGCGCAGGTTCTGATCAAGAACCCGAACCTCATCGGGTCGAAGGTCGAGTGCCCGAAGTGCAAGTACCGGTTCAAGGTCGAGGCGCCCGCGGAGGAGCCGGCCAAGGACGCCGGCAAGGCGGACGCGAAGGACGCCAAGCCGGCCGACGCGGCGAAGAAGGACAAGAAGGAAAAGAAGGACAAGAAAGAGAAGAAGGCCAAGTCCGGAAAAGGCCAGAACAAGAAGCTCGTCGGCATCGGGCTCGCGGTCGGCGCCGTCGCGCTGCTCGGCATCGGCGGCTACGTCATGTTCGGCGGCGACGACACGCCCAAACCGGCGTCGAACACGTCCCGTCCGTCCAACCCCTCAACCGCCTCCACCCAGAACCCCGGCGGCGAGACCGAGAACCCCGGCGGCGAGACTGAGAAGAAGGACGCCGACGGCAAGAAGAAGGACAACACACCGCCCCCCACGCCGCCCGCGAAGAGGAGCGACAAGGAGACGACAAACCTCCTCCCGGGCAAGACGGTCGCGGTGTACCGGTTCGACCTCGGCCGCATCGCCCCAACGCCCCTCGGTGGGATGCTGTTCGACGCGGCGACGAAGGATCTCGTCAAGGCGTCGATGGGCTTCGAGTTCGGCGACATCGAGTCCTACTTCCACTGTTCGGTCGGCGAGAAGGAACGTGCCCCGGTCGGCGTGATCCGACTCAAGACGCCGTTCCACGAGAAGCAACTGACCGCCCGCGTGGCCGGCGCCGGGCCGGCGAAAGCGGTCGGCGGCAAGTCGCTGATCCCCGTCACGTCGAACCCACTGCTGTCGGCCGCGGGGAACGCCCTCGCCGCCCGCACGGTCCTCGCCGACGTGTACACCACCCCGCCCCCGCCGCCCGCGAAGCCGCTGGCCTACGCGGTCTGCGTCTACGACACGCAACACGTTCTCGTCGGCGAGGCGGCCGCGCTGGAGAATCACCTCACCGGGCTCAACAAGGACGGCTACCCCGAGTTCCAGACTGTCGTGCAGAAGGAGGAAGCTCCCCCGCCCGCCCCGACGACGCCCGCGCCGGCCGGGACGAGTGACATGCCCCCCCCGCCTCCGCCCCCCGCCCCGGTGCAGACGGACGCGAAGAAGGGGTTCACGACCAACCCGACGTACCTCAGCTTGGAGCCGAAACTCCGGCTGGTGGTACTGACGATGAACACCGACCCGCACGGCGACCCGCTCCTCGTACAGGCCGAGAAGTTCAACGACGCCGCGTACCCGCGCAAGGACGTTCGCAAGGAGTACGCGCCGGTCGCCGACGCGCTCGACCCGGTGCTCAGCCGGACCGACTACGTCGGCTCGAACGTCCTGTCGTTCACCCCGCGGCAGGTGATCGGGAACGTGCGGTTCTTTGCGAAGTCCGATTCCGACGCCCGCACCGCCGCGCTCGAGAAACTGGCGCCGACGTTCCGCGACGCACTGCCGTTGTTGTCGTTGCTCCTCGACACGTACATCGACTTCCGCAACCACGCCGACCCGAACTACGTCCCGCCGGCTGTCGGCGGGATCCCCGGTGGCGAGGGCAGCCCGATGGGAACGCCGTACCCGATGGGGACGCCGTACCCAATGGGCGTGCCACCGCGCGGCGCGCTGATGGGCTCGGCGGGCGGCCCGCCGATGATCGGCGGCCTGACGCCCATGATCGGCCCCATCGGCCCCATGTTCCCGGGAGGCCGCAGCGGCGAGGGCGGCCAGTACCCGGGGATGCCGATGCCCGGTGCGCCGATGCCCGGTGCGCCGATGCCCGGTGTGCCGACCGACGCGAACCCGCCGGCGTCGCACGTCGCACTCCGGCTCGTCGACGACGCGGTGGCCGTGCGGGTCGAGCTCAACTGGCCGGACGAGACCTACGCCCGCCTCCTCGGCCCGCGGCTCTTGGGCTACGTCAACCAGCTGAAGGGGAAGGCCGCGGTGTATTCGGGGACGGAGACGTGGCACGCGCTCGGTCGGGCGGTGAAGCAGTACACGACCGAGCGGAAGGAGTTCCCGGCCGGCACCGTCCCGGTCGCCCGCGCTACCGACCAGGACAACCGGATCGGGGTGCCGTACCCGCCGGCCCAGCGGGCGAGCTTCTTTGTCGAACTTCTGCCGGCGCTCGGCCGGGCGGGGTTGCGGCAGTCGATCGACCCGTCACAGGGCTGGCTCGCCGACCGCAACGCCGCGCAGGCGGGGTCGTGGGTGCCGGAACTGCTCGTCACCTACTACCCGCAATCGGCGTGGCGGGCGACCTCGCCGCTCGCCCCGGACTTCACCTTCGGCGGTACCAACTTCGTCGCCGTCGCCGGGGTCGGCCACGACGCCCCGCGGTTCGACCCGAAGAAGCCGGCGGACGCGAAGCGGGTTGGCATCACCGGGTACGACTGGGGCTCGAAGGTGGACGAGGTGTCCGACGGCCCCGCGAACACGATCTACCTGCTCCAGACGCCACCGGGGTCTCCGCGGCCGTGGGCGGCGGGCGGCGGGGCGACGGTGGTGGGGCTCGACTCGGTGAACCCGATGGCGGCGTTCAAGCACAAGCGCCCCGACGGGAAGGAAGGCACCTACGCGGTGATGGGTGACGGCACGATCCGCTGGCTGCCCGCCGACATCGACGCGAAGACGATGCTCGGAATGGTAACGCGGGCCGGCGGCGAGCAGTTGCCGAACCTCGACGAGGTCGCCCCGCGGGTGGAGCCGGCGAACGGCAAGTCCGAGCTGAAGGCCGACGCCGTGGCAACCCAGCCGAGCGCGCCACCCGCCCCGCAACGGGTCGAGCCGATGCCGACCGGCGGCACCACGACACCCACGACCAGCCCGGCCGTCGCACCGGCCCCGCGCGAGCGGACCGATGCCCCCGCGAAGAAGGAGTGATCGCAGTCCGCATGGACCGCCGACGGGCGTGGTGAGCGGCCGAAAAATGCCTTGCCGCTCCCCCGCCCCGGGCCTAATATTTCTATGCGTTGGGGACGTAGCTCAATTGGTTAGAGTACCGGACTGTCGATCCGGTGGTTGCGGGTTCGAGTCCCGTCGTCCTCGCTAGTGCAGACCGATGCGGGCCGGTGCCGAGAGGCGCCGGCCCCTTAGCATTTCTAGGGGTTCCGACGCCCGGCCCTTCTCCGCCCCAACGACCCGAAGATTGCCAGACGGTGCCGATTGATGCCCCCTGATGCCCCC
>JAFKFQ010000554.1:8321-19309 GCA_017308215.1 bacterium
TTCTCAGCCCGTCCGTTCCGGTCATCCGTAGGGGCATCGACCCGGCAGTCGTGTTCGGCCCGGCGGTCGGCACGAGGGTCGGGAGTTTCTCCACCGCCCCGGCCAGGTCGTACAGCCGGCGGTGCGAGTAGCGAGCGGTGAGCTCCGGTTTCGAGTGTCCAGCAAGCTCCTGAAGCGTCCGCAGGTCGATGCCAAACCGACCCCCGAGCGTCAGGTACGAATGCCGCAGGGCGTGGAAGTCGGCGTACTCCGGGCCGTCCGGCCCATCGGTAGCGTAGGCAATCCCGGCGGCGTCCAGGTCGATGCGCAGCATTTCCGCACCCCGGTGGTCCCGCGCCCACGTCCCGCCCCAGATAGGCACGCCCGTCGGCTTCCCCTCGAAGTACGGGCGGAGCGCGGCGGCCACGTCGGCGGGGAGGGGTTGAACCTTCAGCCGCCGCGACTTGTTGAACCGGGCGGCGAGCGTCACGGTTCCCACGTCCAGGTCGAAGTCGTCAGGGGTCAGGTTCGAGAGCGCGGAGGCGCGGAACCCGGTGCCGGCGGCGACGAGATACAGGAAGTACCGATCCGCCCCCGAGAGCCCCCGGTATGCGCGAGCGATCGAACGGGCGGCGTTGAACAGCCGACCCAGTTCCGTCGCCGTGAGCTCCCGCCGCGCTCGCCTCACGTCCACGGCCGAGTTGACGAGGGAGAGAGAATCGAGCGGGTTCGAGCCGATCCGCTTCGCCTTCACGAGCCAGCGGAAGAATCCGGTGGCATGGACGGCAGCCCCACTTATCCCGAGCAGTTTTGCCACTTCGCGCGGGGCGAACGAGTCTCCGGGGGGGAGTGCGGCCGGCGAGCCGTCGCGGCGGAGGGCGATCAGCCAGTCGGCGGCGCGTGCGGCGTCGGCGTCGAGCGGGAAAACGAACCCGCAACCCGACAGGAGCGCGGTCACGCGGCCGGTAGTCAGGGCAGTGTGCTCGGGGGTGTTGCCCTTCGCCTCGAGCTGCGCGGCGTAGTCGGTCAGGTGGTCGGCGAGCGGCCGGCGGGCGTGTTCCTCCGCCGGGTCGGCGTATCCGCTCCTCACGCGCGACGCCTTCCGCTCCATCTCCGCGGCGAGTTGCTCCGCCGCCTTGAGGTCGGCGAACCCCTTCACGCGACGCATGGTGCCGGCCTCGTCGCGGAGGTCGAAGTACCACCGCTTCGCCGGGCGGAGGTACTTGGCCCCGTCCCTCGTGAGCGGGTACAGCACCGCCTTGCCCCGCTCCCGCAGCCGGACGTGCGGCTTGCCGTCGTGGGTGACGACCTCCGCCCCGGCCGGGAGTCGGAACGGGCGGGTGGGCTTGAACGGCTTCGGCATGACAGGGGCCTTTCTGAGAAGGGCCGCCCGCCCCGCTTCTTCGGAACGGGCGGGTGGGCTTGAACGGCTTCGGCATGACAGGGGCCTTTCTGAGAAGGGCCGCCCGCCCCGCTTCTCAGGTCGGGGCGGGCGGGGGCCAAAGGCGGGTGAACTCTACCCGATCCGGGGGCGGCGCGCCAGGTCGGTGCGACCGTACTTCGTACTCCGATTCCGATTCTTGTGGGCGACGCCGGAGCGGCGAGCGGCGGCGTCGCACTGGTCCCATTCTGGGATAGCGGCAATGGGTTGCCGCGGTCCCGGCCGTCGGAGTGCCTCATGCAACCGGCACCCCGTTGCCGGTCGGGTGGACCCGGTACACCGACGGCCCGGCACCCAACCGGCCGCGGCGGACGACCCGAACCATCCCCTTCGCCTCCAGGGACGCCAGCGCGTACCGGACCGTCCGCTCCTTCAGCCCGGCCCGGCGGGCGATGTCAGCCTGCCCGGTCCGTGCCGTGCCGGTCGCGGCCTTCGTGTCCCGGAACAGGATCAGCCACACCTTCACTTCCGCCGCGGTGAGCCCCGCCAGGGCGCAGTCCGTGAACGCATTCAGCGCCGCGAACCGGCCCGCCCGCGGGCTGCCTCTCGTCAGTGGCGGCGGGGCCGGCTCCTCGTCGTCGCTCCGGAGCACGGCGTCCTTCGGGAGCACGCCCCCGCACCGCTCGTCCACCTCCCGGATCGTCAGCCGGCGCATGTCATCCCCCCTTCCGCCTGCGGGCCGGTGCGGCCCTGTCGAAGCCGGTCAGGCCGGCCGGCGCCGGCTCGAACCGCTGGGTCGTCGGGTCGAACCGGGTCACGATGTCGGCCACCGCGGCGTACCGGTTCTTCTCGCACGCCAGGGTGACCACCCCGCCGTCGCCGGGGGCGAACAGGTACGCGCTGTCCGCCCCGTACTCCAGCTCCGACGACCCGCGAAAGCTCGCCAGGTTCAGCCCCGTGTAGGTCGAGCCGTGGTTCGACTTCTGCCGCGCCACGGCCGACGCGACGAGGACCGCGGCCCCCGCGTCGGCGAACCGGCGGAGGACCGTCGCGGCGGCCTCGAGCTGGTCCCGCTTCTCCTGCCGCCCGTCCCCCACGGTGAACCGCTGGACGTAGTCGAGCATGAGCACGCCCGCCCCGAACGCGGTGCCGGCGGCGGCGACGTGCTCCAGGGCGAAGGGGGGCTGCAGGAACGCCAGTCGGCCGGCGATGGGCCGCAGCGCCCCCACGGCGGTGCGGACCCGCGCGAGCTGGTCGAGCGTCAGCGTGCGGTCGGTCAGGGCGGTGAGCGGCACCCCGGACAGGCGGGAGACGATCCGCTCCCCCAGCAGCGCCGGGGCCATCTCCACGTTCGCCACCAGCAGCCGGGCGGCGTCGTTGAGCCGCAGGAGATCGGTGCCGAGCTGCAGCAGCGCCGCCGTCTTCCCGCTCCCCGGGGCGCCGCCGAACATCAGCACCCGGCCGGGCCGCACGTCGAGCCCGGCGAACGGCTCGGGGAGGGCAAACCGGGCCGGCTTCTTGCCGCCCTCCATGTCGGCCAGCCACGACCCGAACAGGTCGCCGGCGGTCGTGAACGCCGGGGTCACGCGGCACCCCCGTCCCCGCCGAAGGGGAAGGCGAGGGCGCCGGGCGGGAGGGGGTCGGCCTCGTGCCGGATCGCCCACGCCTCGAACCCGTCCGGGTCGGCCGCGGGGTCCGGCCGCGGGTCGGCGGCGGCCCGCTGCCGCGCGGCGTGGTCGATGCCGCACCGGATCTGCCGGGCCACGTCCCACGGGGCCAGCCCGTTGTCCTCCCCGGGCTCGGTCAGGAGAGCGAACACGACCGCCGACGGCGCCTCCTGCTCCGCCAGGTAGGCGGCGCAGCGGAACAGCGTGTGGTGCCGCTCGCCCTCCGCCACGCCGAAGCGGAGGAAGTCGAGGAGGTAGCGCGGCGCCCGGGCGTCGGGGGCGTGGGCACCCGCACCGCGGGCGGCGGCACGGGCGTCGGCCGCGGCCGCGGCCGCCAGCTCGGCAGCGCGCCAGTCGGCGGGCAGCCGCGCGGGGACCGTCGCCACGGTCGGAATCCCGTCGCCCGCCGGGTGCGCGGCGTGCCGGCGGATGCCGGCCACGTCCAGCCGGAACAGGGCGTCGGCGTCGAGCAGCCGCTTGTACAGCCCGGTCCGCGGGTGCCGGGTGTTCGGCAGCCGGATGATGCGGGCGGTGTCGTACACCCCGGTATCGACGACAACGCCGGCGTCGCGGGCGAGCTGTTCGGCAAAGGCGCGGGCGACGTGCGGGAAGCCCGCTGCCGGCGGCGGCGCGTGGGCGAGCTCGACGCCGACGTGGAACCCCTTGCTCCCGCTGAACCAGACCGGCACCCCGCCCTCCGCCTCCGGGTAGCGGCGGTGCAGGCACGCCACGAGCTTCCGCGCGTCGGCGAGGGCGGCGGCCGGGTCGGGCCGGTCGATGTCGAGGTGGAGGAGGCGGCACCCGCACGGGCCGGCGAACCCGGCCACGCTGTTCCCGTTCGCCGCGTAGTGCCGCCGCAACTCGTCGCCGAAGGCGAAGTGGGACAGGTACGCCTCGCCGTCGCCGCCGCGGTCGGCAATCGTCCCGTCGGCGTAGGCGGTCAGGAGCTCGTGGTGCGGCACGAGCGCCCGGGGCGACTCCTTCGCCCCGAGCACAAGAGCGCCGACGTTGGACGCGGCGGCGGTCACGTCGCGTCCCCCCTTCGCCGGTGCCGGGCAGCGGGGGGGAGCTCGAACGCGGCGGCGGGGTGGGTGTCGGTGCCGAGTACGTCGATCTTCTTGATGTCGTTCCGCTCGACGCCGTCGTCGCCCCGCTGGAGGGCGACGACGAGCCGCACCCGGTACGTCCGCCCGGCCTCGGGGAACGGGGCGAGCAGCCGCGCGGTGGTGGTCAGGCCGAAGGGGGCGAGGTCGCGCTTGGTGTACGGCATCGCGCGCGGGCCGAACGTCCAGGTCCGCACCACCGTCCTCCCGGCCTCCGGCCCGTCGGCGATCAGGAACCGGAGGCGGTAGGCGTCGTCCCCCCTCTTCGTGGTCGTGTACTCGCCCCGCTCGACGGCGGCGGCGTAGACGCCGGGCGGGACCGGCGTGAACTCCGGCGCCGGCTCGGCGTCGTCGAAGGCGGTGAGCCCGCCGGGCGGCTTGCCCCCGAACCCGGCGCCGCCGGCGGGGATGGCGTTGGTGAAGTCCATAAGCGAACCCTTTCTGGATGCGGTGGGGCGCCTCCCGGCGACGTGCCGGGGTGGCGTGGCTGGTGCAGTGCGTCTGGATCAGGTGGTGGGGACGGGCTCCCCACGGCTGCCGGGCGGAGGTAGAATTGGGATGTTCACCGTTCCAACGGGCCGGGGGAGCTTACCAGGGCGCCCCGGCCCGTTGCCTTTCGTATGGGTTTAACGGGTGTCACTTCCGGGCGGCGCGGAGCGCAGCCCACGTCGCCCGGTCGGGGGCGCCGGCGTCGAGCCAGGCGCGGAGCTCGTCGAGGCGCCAGACCACGCGCCCGCCCAGCTTCAACGGTTGCGGGAGCTTCCCGGCGGCGTCGTGGGAGCGGATTGTGCGCACCCCCAACCCCAGGAGCTTCGCCAACCCCTTCGCGTCGGCCACGAGCGGCACAGAGGGATCAGCAACGGTGAGTGTTGCGACTGCGGGGGTGAGTGTTGCGACGGCGGGCGGCGCGGGGTCGGGGGTGTGGATGCGGAGTGGCTCAGCCACGGTGCCCCCCCCTTCGCCCCGGCGATGTCGGGCCGGACACCGTTCGTGTCGGCCAATCGACGTGAGATTTCGCGGGCCAGCGTGCGTGCGGTCGGGGAGGCCGAACCGGCGGTGCGCTCGGCGTCAGACAGGGCGACCAGCAACCGCCATAGCGGTAGCTGGTCGATGCTGAGAGCTAGCGGTGGCGTGTCCATGCCAGTGACGGTAGTGGCATGTCATCGGACGTGTTGTGGCGCTGCGACCGTGTTTCATGTGAAACACGGGGAACGCTGTACTCGTCGCGGGATTGCGGCGAGGAAAACCCGGCGGTGTTTCAGGCGTGTTTCAGCCGCCGGGCTGCCGTCTCAGCCATTCCCGGAGGGCAGGCCACACGTTGGCCGTACGGTACAGGTGCTTCGGCTCGTTGCTCCGCCGGTCCTGGTTTTCCACGCGGCAGTCCGGGTGTGTTTGCGCGTAGCGTGACAGAAACGAGGTCACGGCTTCGCGAGGCCGCCCTACCATCTTGGCGATGTCGGGTGCGGACAGGAGCTGAGGCAGGACGGTAGCGGGTTCGGCGGGCGGGTTCTCCCGTTCATGCCCACCCGCGCCGCTCGCGAGGGGAAGGAGTGCGGCTTCCACCTCCCGGGTCGTGTCGCGCGCCCGAAGGTGCAGACCGTTCGGGTCTTCGAGTTCACAAAGCCGGAAGCGTTCCAAGTCACGTAAGAGGTCTGCGAGCCTTGAAGCAACGCCGGGGGGTAACGCGTCGATCGGTCCGGTAACCGCCTGAAGCAGTTCAGCCCGAATGGCGTCCGCGCGTTCGTCGGCCAGGATGATGCAGTGCTTACCCGGCCGATCGGGGTATGGCACCTCGGAACGCAAGGCGGCCCCCAACTCACGGACGGCCGCTATCAAGCGGCTGGTGTCCACGCTACGGGGTGGTGTCTCGGTGCCCGGTCCCGTCGGCGACGTGCCCCCTTCGGGGTCGCCGCCACACGCGGCCAGGTACGTCCCGATGTACCGGAGCGCGTCGAGGATGCGGTGATGCTTCGTCGTCTTGGGGATTCGCCAGCCCGCGGTTCGGGCGTGCGGCAGGATCGCAACCGCGTAGCGAAAGGCGGTCAGCGCAACCCAATCGGCATCCTCGTCGTACACGAACGGAGCGAAGTCCACCCAAGTGGTGAGGATGCTGCGGAACTCCCGATCGGCTTCGGTCAGCCACTCCCGGAGTTCGTCCACACCCTTCGGCACGCGGTCGAGAAACGGGAAACGCCGCGTCCCCTCCGCCACGGGACCGGAATCGACGTGCCCCGTCTCGACGGCCTCGTCCGAGAGGTGGGACGGCCCCTCGCCCATCAGGGCGTAAGTCGCTTCCTTGAGCAGCCGGTCGGCCGCCGGCTCGTCGCCGGGGTTGGGGGGGAGTGAGTAGGGGACGGGTTCCCCCTGCTCGGGCGTCGCCCACGTCGGGCACATGATCGTGTCCTGCAGCCAGGCGAACCAGGCCGTTACGCCGAGTAGTTCGCGGTTCTCGACCAGTCCCCGGATTTCCGAAGCGAGCTCGGCACGGGCCGCGTCGTGCGCGAGGACGAACAACGCCGCGGCGTACCGCAGTTCCAGGAGCGGATTCTCCCCTTCGCCCTGCTGCATTACCTTCCGCAGCCGGTCCGCCCAGAGCGGTTCCCGAGGGTGCCCCGCGTCCGGGTTCGAGCTGTGCCAGTGTTCGTAGAACTCGTCCCGCTCGCGGATGAGTCCGCCGATCGGAAGCAAGCGCTCGACACATTCGCCTTGTTTCTCGTCGAACGTCCATCCGGCGTTTCGGCTGTCGTCGTCGATCCGGAAGAAGTGGTCGAACGCCTCCACCCACCGCCGGCGCAGGTCGGCCAGCTTGGCAGCCGTTTCGGCGCGGCGGCGCTCCGCCACGGCCGACTCGGCGGCCTTCCGGCGCCGGGCCTCGGCTTCACTACGAAGGGCGGCGAGGGGGGAGGATGGAACGTGTTCCTGCGACGGGGTCGGTGCCCCGGTTGGTCCGGAGAGGTCATGTGTGTGTTCTCGATACGGGCCGGCCGGGCGGTGCCGGCGGGGAGAACACAACCCGCCGGCGCCGCCCGACCGCGTTGAGCCGCACGGTTCGCGGGCCGCGCGGCTGACCCACCATCAAGCTACCCGCGCGGCCACCCCGGCCGGAATGTCGGGAGGTCGGATCGGTCAGACGGTGAGAGAAGCGTGTAGATCGACCGCACAGACCGGGCAGGCGGACGCGAGCGACCGCGGCCGGACGTAGTCCATCCCGGCCCGGTACGGCACCCCGAGCTGGCCGGAAGCGGGGACGAACGGCAGGGCCGCCTGGCAGTGCGGGCAGTGCCAGACCTCTGCCCCCGGGTGGTCGAGGAACAGGTCCAGCAGCGCACCCGGCAGGGGGTCCGGGAGGGGCGGGTTGAACGGGTGGCCCCGGCCCCGCACCGACCGCCCCACCGCCCACCGGACGAACGCCGGGGCGTCCTCCGGCGGGATCGCCGGCCCCCGCACGAACACCTCCGCGCACACCCGCGGCAGGTGCTCCGTCACCCGGGCCTCGTACGACGCCGGGACGGCGGCGAGGAAGCGCTCGAGGTCGGCGAGCCGCTCGTCGAAGACCCGCTCCCAGTGCCGGTCCAGGTCGCCCCCGGCCCGGGCGTCGGCCGCCCGCTCGAGCCGGGCGATGCGGGCGCGGAGACTCATTCCGCGCCCCCCGCGGGCGGGCGGGGGTCGTCCACGCCGACGACGACCTCATGGATGACGACGGCGTGCTGGCCCCCGCACCGCCGGCACCGGGGGACGCGGGCCGGGTCGAACCCGTCGTCGTTGAGCAGGTACGTGTTGCCCGCGCCGTCGCACGCGCCGGGCGGGACCCGCCCCCCTTCCAGCTTCGCGAGCCGGGTCCGCAGCCGCCCCATCACCGGCCCCCTCTCGGCCCGTCCGCTTCCAGCGCCTCCAGCCGGGCCAGCCGGTCCTCGATCTCGACCTGCTCCCGGACCCGGACGGTCAGCTCGATCAGCTTGGCCGCGGCCTTGTGCCGGACGTGCGGGTCGGGGTCGGCCAGCAGCCCCCGGAGCACGTCCACCGCGGCGGCCATCCCGTCGGCCAGCCGGCCGGCGGCGGTCGCCACCATGTCGCCGCGGAGGGCCGACACCCGGGCCTTGAAGGCGGCGTCGGTCAGCCGCCGGAAGGCCGTCCGCTCGGCAACGCCCGCGGAAGCCGCAGCATCATTGACCGACCTGCCCGACGCCAGCGCGGCGGCCAGCGCGTCGTCGGCGGGGGAGTCCTGCCACGGTGCGCCACGGCCTGCCGTCCTCATCGTCGTGGTGGCCCCGGACCGTATCCACAGGGGTGCCGGTGTCGCCACCGCATTTTACACCACCCCCACCATCGCCCGAAGTCCAGACGGTGTACGGGGTCGAGGTCCGAACCGCCACGACGGCCCGTACCAAGCCAGGCCGCACCAAACGTTACACCTGCCGGCGGCGTACACCGGAAGCAGGGTGCCAGATAGGAAAGGCGTCGCAAATTCCCTAGGCGCGTAGTGGGACGCTCCCGAAAATGGCTGGATTGACGTCGGGATGAGGGGCCGTTCGCCATGGGCGGAATGCGAGCAACGAGGATGAGCACCACCGGCCAGCCCGCCCCACCCGCCCCCGCGCCCCCATCGCAGAAGCCGTTCCATCCTTCGATCTCTCCAGCGCATGGGCAGAAAATCACGGCGCTGATCGCGAACCGCAAACTGCCTGCTGACGACAAGCCTCGGGCGGAGGCGGCTCAGCAGCGATACCTCGCCTGGGTCAAGGCGATGGACGAGTTGAAGCTAGAGGGGGATGCGCTGCTCGAGAAGCTGGTAGTGGCCCATTGGTGGGGATGTCGGTAACGTGTCGACATGCAGGACGCACCTCACCCCCGGCCTCCGATCCCGCTGTGTCCCCGATGTGAGGCCACTCATGTGGTCCGCAACGGCCTCACCCACTCCGGCACCCCGGCCTTCCGGTGCCGGGGATGCGACCGACGATTCGTCGAGGCCCCGCGGAAGGGGCCGGTCCCCGACGCCACCAAGGATCTGATCCGCCGGCTCCTCGCCGAGCGGATGGGGGTGCGGGCCATCGCCCGGGTGACCGGGGTGTCCCGGTCGTGGGTCCAGGGGTTCGTCAACGCCCTGTACCGGGACGACACCCCGCACCACCCCGGGCCGCTCCAAGAAAGTCCGGCCGGCTCGTAGTCGAGGCCGACGAGCTCTGGAGCTTCGTGGGCGACAAGCGGGACGTGTGGTGGGTGTGGGTGGCCCTCGACGCCGACACCCGGCCGGTGGTCGGGATGGTCGCCGGGGACCGGACCGAGGGGACCGCCCGGCGGTTGTGGGCGGCCCTCCCGGCCGAGTACCGGGACGGGGCCGTCGTGTACACCGACTTCCTCGCCCGGTACCGGTCCGTCATCCCAGCGGCCCGCCACACGGCGGCCGGGAAGGATGTCGGGTTGACCAACCACGTCGAGCGGTTCTGGTGTACCCTGCGGCAACGGTGCGCCCGGTTCGTCCGCAAGACGCTGTCCTTCTCCAAGTGCCCCCTCAACCACGTCGGAGCACTCTGGTACTTCGTCCGGCTGTATAACGCATCCCGACTGTAGGGCCACGACCGGAATTTCGATTTCCAGACGATGGAGATGGATGCAGACTTCTTTGCGGCCGACTTAATGATTACCAACTTCAAGAGGATCGTCGACAACAAGCACGATTTGCCGGATGAGGCCCAGTACCTCTTCCAAGACCCGCGGACCGCTATGTTCAATCTTGCGGTAGCGATCTGCATCCTTGCTCGTCTCTTTGAAGACGAGGAGATTACGGGGACAGACCTTGCTAGGCGCACGCACCCACCATTTCGGTGACGGCAGATGATGACTTTGAACGCGCTTGGAAACTACGCTAGTACCCTGCCACTGCTGACTTGCGGACGCATCCCGGCCCGGTACTCCTGAAGCCATCACGACTTCGGGAGTAACCCGTGAGGAAATACAGGGTGACCCTGACCGCCGACGAGCGGCGATCCCTCAAGGAACTGATCGCCGCCGGGAAGGCTGCCGCCCAGAAACTCGCCCACGCCCGCATCCTGCTCAAGGCCGATGCCGCCCCCGGCGGCCCGGCCTGGACCGACGACCGCATCGCCGACGCCGTCGAGGTGAGCACCGACGCCGTCGCCCGAGTCCGCCAGCGGTTCGTCGAGGACAGCCTGGAGGCCGCCCTGGCCCGCAAGAAGGCGGCCCGCCCGCCCGCCCCGCCGAAGCTCGACGGGCGGGCCGAGGCCCGGCTCATCACCCTCGCCTGCTCTTCACCGCCCGACGGCCGGGTCCGGTGGACGATGCAACTCCTGGCCGACAAGCTGGTCGAGCTGGCGGTGGTGGACACCGTCTCCGACGAGACGGTCCGCCGGGCGCTTCAAAAAACGAGATCAAGCCGTGGCTGAGGGAGCAGTGGTGCCTCCCGCCCGAGGCCGACGCCGGCTTCGTGTGCGCGATGGAGGACGTCCTCGACGTGTACCACCGGCCGCACGACCCGAAGCGGCCGCTCGTGTGCCTGGACGAGGCGAGCAAGCAGTTGGTCGGCGAGGTGGTGCAACCCCCGCCGCCCGAGCCGGGCCAGCCGGAGCGGTTCGACTACGAGTACGTCCGGAATGGGACGGCGAATCTGTTCATGCTGTCCGAGCCGCTGGCCGGGTGGCGGCACGTCACGGTCACCGACCGGCGGACGGCCAAGGACTTCGCCGAGGTGGTGCGGTGGCTGGCCGAAGGCCTCCATCCGGCGGCGGAGAAGGTCGTGCTGGTGATGGACAACCTGAACACCCACAAGCTGGCGTCGCTGTACGAGGCGTTCCCGCCCGACCGGGCCCGGCGGATCGCCGAGCGGATCGAGGTCCACCACAC
>JAFKFQ010000369.1 GCA_017308215.1 bacterium
CTTGTCCGCGTACTTCGCGCCGTCCGCCCGGGTGAGCCCCTTCGGCAGGGCGATCTCGTACCGCGTCTCCCCCATCGCCTTGAGGCACAGCTTCGCCAGCTCCTCCGGGCTACGGATCGTCGAAGGCACCAGCTTCTTCTGCGCGTCCCGCTCGTTGTAGCTGCCGCTGATCCGGCCGAAGCTCGCGTCCGGTGTCCGCCACCGCCAGCGGCGGTCGAAGATGGTCAACACCCACGAGTAGCCCGACGAGTCCACCCGCGGGGCGAGCCCGTCGAGCTTGCAGTCGCGGAGCCGGACGGCCCGCCGGCCGTCGCCCCAGACCAGATCCCCGAACGCCGCGGGGGGCGGCTCGGCGTTGGACCGCGGCAGGGTCACCAGGACCGCCGTCCCCGGGCTCGCCCCGTGGGAGCAGGTGTACGCGAAGCTTTCCACGCCCCGCACCCCCGGCCAGGAAATGCGGGCCGGCCCCAGTGTCAGCGTCGCCATCAGCGGTTCCCCTTGTTGCCGAGCTGACCGGTCTCGATCTGCTTGTCGATCCGGTCGAAGACGCGGTTCAGCGCGCCGGTCATGCGGGTCTCAAGCGTCTCCTCGAACTTCGCCAGTGCGGTCGCCGCCGCCCGCTCGGCGTCGAACTGGAGCGTGGCGGCCTGGTTGCGGTTCTCGTTCGCCCGCCGGCGCAGCTCCTCGGGGTCGTCCACCCGTCCGTCGTAGGTGCGTCGTCCGATCCGTGTGAACTCGGCGAAGTACTGCCCCCGCGGCCCTTGCTGCCCTTCCCGCTCGGCCGCCGCCCGGAAGTCCTCGGGCAGGAACTCCTGCACCAGCGCCTGTTCGGCCGGGCTGAGCCCGCGGACGCCGAGCCGCTCGAACCGCCTCGCCGCGTACCGGGCGTCCATCAGCCGCGCCACGGGCGACGTGGCGACGCGCTGGGCGAGGGACGACAGCCCGGCCGCCCGCTCTTCCAGCCCACCCGCCTCGGCCCGCAACCCCTCGGCGCGGGCGCCCGCCTGCTCGACCCGGGCCGCCGTCCGCTGCCGCTCCAGCTCCGCGATCCGGCGCTGCTCGGCCATCCGCTGCTGGTCGAACGAGTTGGCCCGCTGGTCGGCCCGGGCGGCGTCCCCGAGTGCCTCCTGCCGGTCCGCGTCGCCGAGCCCGAGCCCCCCGATGACCAGCCCGGCGATGCCGAACTTAATCCCGCTGAACGGGGTCGCCGCCCGCCCCCTCTCCCCCGCCTCGTCGGCGCGCTGTCGCGCCGCGGCTGCGTCCCGGTCCGCCCGATCGGCGCTCCGCCCGAACCCGGCGAGGCTCTGCTCGGACTGCCTGATCTGTTCGTGGGCGGCGGCCTCGGCCCGGGCCGCCGCCGCCAACCGCTCCTGGACCTGGAGCCGCTGCTGTTCGAGCCGGTACTGGCGCTCGCTCGTCCCGCCCGTGCGGTCGACGTACGGCAGCTGCCCGGCGCTCGCCCCCGCGAAGGCGTTCGCCCGCGCCCGGGCGGCGGCCGTGCCCGCGGCCAACTCCTGCCGCTGGGCCGCCGTCTGGGCGCGGCCCGCCTCCCGGGCGTCGAGCACCTGCCCGCGCTCGGCGACCCGGGCCATCGCCCGCCCGCGGCCGGTGACGGTGTCGGCGTAGCTCAGGGCCGTCTCGCCGAACGGGAGCGAGGACAGGATGGCGCGGTCGCGCTGGTTGGCGGTGCTCGTCCTGGTAGGCGTCGCCGGCGGCCTTCGCGGTCCGGGCCGCCTGGATCACGGCCGTCACCGCCAGCGCCGGGCCCAGCGTGGCGGGGCTCAGCCCGAACCGCGACAGCAGCCCGCCCGACCGCTCCCCGAACCGGCCGGACGCCGGGTCCACGGTCGGGGCGCCGAGCAGGAAGTTCCCGACCGCCTGCCCCGCGCTCCGCGGCCCGCCGTACCGGTAGGTCCGCTGCCCCGTCTCGGCATCGACCGACGAGACCAGCCCGCGGGCCGTGTCTCGGGCGAGGCGCACCGCCCGGAGGCGGGCCTGCTCGACCTGCTCCTCCTTCTTCCGCAGCGCCTCCAGCGCCCGCTCGGCAACCTGGACCGCCTTCGCGTAGTCGGCCATCGCCTGGGCGCCGACCTGCCCGGCCCGGCGCTCCGACTCGGCGAGCTGCTTGGTCGCCTTTTCGACCTTCTCGACGGCCTGCTGTGCCTGCCGGGCGGCGACGGCCGTCTCGTCCGGCGGGGCGTACCCGACGAGCCCCTTCGCGGTCACCAGCCGGCCGCTCAGCGCCGTGAACTGGCCGCCCGCCCTCCTGCCCCCGGCTGCCCCGCCCGCCTTCGCCATCGGCTATTCCCTCCGGCGGACCGCGGCGGCCACGGCCCGCGCCAGGTCGTCGGCCCGCAGCGCGTCCTCGAACAACTTCAACTCGCCGGCGTGGAACTGAACGACCGGGTCGGCGGCGTCGGGCACCTGCCAGTTCACCCCGGCACACCGGCGGTAGTGGTCGTACACGCGGCGCCCGAGCGGCGTGAGTTCGACCGCGTTCTCGGGCACGGGCTCCTTGCCCGGCGGGATCTTGGGGCAGAAGACGCAGGGCGGTTTCGCCCCCGGCGCCCGGCGGACCGGCTTCCCGCCGCGGGTCAGCTGCTCGCCGAACCGGCCGCCGCCGTCCACGTACATGAAGGTCCGGCAGTCGGCGCACG
>JAFKFQ010000555.1 GCA_017308215.1 bacterium
GGAGGAGGTACAGCAAGCCCGCCAAGCAGGCCCGGTCGGGCACCAGGGGGCGACCGCCCTTGGGGGACGGGGGTGGGTGGGGAGCGGGGGCCGGGTCTCCTCCCACAAGGCATCAGGTACCAACTCGGTTCGCATCGCGGACCCCGCGCCGGGCGAGGGGTTCCGACCGCAGGGTGCAACCCGAATACCAGTTTTGAAATCGTCTCTTCGGGCGAGTTCCGGGCCGGGCCGCCCACCCGCGGGTGGCAGTACGTGGTCGGGGATTCCGAGCACCGTCGTCTTCCCAAGAAAGGCCCGCGGGGCCGCCCGGCTCCGGACCGGCAGCAGGCGCCGGCGCGCAGACGCCCCCGGCCGGTCGCGGCGAGCGAATTGGGCCGGCAGCCGCGGCTGCTGCGGGTGACCATGTGGGAAGGGACGAGGGGGAAGCTGGCGGCCCGGTTCGCCGGGGGCCGCGTATGGCCGGGGGGTCGACCGGCACCGCGGGATGGTGACGCACTTCACCCCTCCGGCCGCCGTGGCGACAGCGAACCCGTAGCCAGCGAGGCGGTCACGGCCGTCCACCCGCTACCGCTCGTCGTCGGTCGTCGGCCGGTGACGGGCCGACAACACGCCCCACGACCCTCGGTTACCCGTTTTCGAGCACCCAGCGGATGGCGGACCGTAACACGGCCGTGCCGGTTTCTGCGCCCAACTTGGCCCGGATCCGGGTGCGGTAGGTTTCCACGGTCTTCGGGCTGAGATGAAGCCGGCTGGCGGTCTCGTGGGTATCGAGCCCCAGGCCGATCAGGTGGAATATCTCTAGCTCCCGGTCAGACAGGCTGCTGATTGGATCCTCGTCACGGTATCCATTGCCGGCGACCGCGTGCAGGACCGATTGCGTCACCTCCGGGCTCAGAAACACCTCCCCCGCCAGGACGTGACGGATCGCTCCCATAATCGCGTCCGGCGAGCTCCCCTTGTTGATGTACCCGGCCGCGCCGGCCTGGACCGCCCGGCGGGCGTACATGGCGTCCGGGTACATCGACCATACGAGAACCTTCACCCGGGGGAACCGGTCCCGGAGTCGCTTCACCAGATCGAGCCCGTTGCCGTCCTTCAGCGACACGTCGACAACCACCAGGTCCGGGACGGCGGCCGCGACCTGCCGCAGAGCGCCGGGGATGCCCTCCGCCTCCCCGCACACCCGGAAGCCCGGCTGGCGGGAGAGCAGCGCTGCCAGCCCCTCCCGGGTGACCGGGTGGTCGTCTACGATCAGTATCGTGACGCTCGGGTCATCCCGGGGCGGAAGGTGCCTGGTCATGAGGCATCTCCTGCCTGAGCGTGCACGTGACCTGCGTTCCCTGCGGCCCCGAGTCGAGGCGGAACGCGGCGTTGATGAGCCCCGCCCGGTACCGCATCAGCCTCATCCCGAGCCCGTCCCCCCTGGGGGTCGGCCCCGACACCCCACTGCCGTCGTCGGCGACCCGCAGTTCGACGGCCGCGCCCGACGCGGTCAGGGTGATTGCGACCCGGTGGGGCCGCGCGTGCTTCAGCGCGTTACAGACGGCCTCCTGGGCGATCCGGACGAGGTGGGTGGCGACCCCGGCGTCCGGGAGCACCGCCACCCCGGACTGGTGGAAGGAGCAGTCCACCCCGGCCGACTCCCGGGTGCGGGCGGCGAGGGCCGCCAGGGCGGAACCCACCTCGTCGGCCGCGACTTCTGGGGGGACCAGCCCGTGGGCGATCGACCGGACGCGTTCCAGAACCCCGCGCAGGCCGTCGCAGACCCGGGCTCCGAGGGCTTGGTCGGGGGACCGAGGGTCGCGGAGGTCGGCGGCGAGGATCTCGGCCATCAGCCGCAGCCCGGTGAGCTCCTGGCCGACAGTGTCGTGCAACTCCCGGCCGATCCGCACCTGCTCCTCGGTCACGCAACCCAGGACGTCCCGCTCGAGTTGCTTCAGCCGGGTCACGTCCCTGTCGACGGTGACGACCTCGTCCGCCCGGCCGGCCTCGCCCCGCAGGCGGGTGACGGTGACCGAGACGTCGAGAATCCGGCCGTCCCGCGCGACCCGCTGCGTCTCCCAACTGTCCGGCGGCTCGCCCTGCCGGACCCGCCGGAGCAGGGCCAGTTCGGCCGACCGCCGCGGCTCGGGGGTCAGGACCGCGACCGCCAACCCCAGGGCCTCCGCCTCGGTGTACCCGTAGAGCCGCTCGGCCCCACGGTTCCACGCCATGATCCGGTCGTCCGGCCCGGTCACCACGACGGCATCGGACGAGTCCCGCAGGACCGCGGCCAGCCGGGCGTATTCCCGGTTCCGGCTGAGATCCCACCGGTCTTCCGCCCCGGCCGCCTCTCGCCCCGCTGCCGCCGGCGATGCGTCGCGGGGATGCGATCCGGCCGGTTGTCCCCCGGGTGTCTCGAACACCACGAGGAACAACGGTCGCAAGACGAGGGGTGAGTGAATGGGGTGGACGGCCACCCGGACCGGCTGGTGGCCGGCGTCCCGCAAGACCCACGCCCGGATCGTGGGGGTGGCCCGCCCCTCCTCCCGGGCCAGGCCGACGAGCCGTCGGAGAACCCCGCGGAGCCCACGGCGGGCCAGTCGCAGCAGATCCCGGGTCTGCTCGCCGCCGGGAGGTTCGAGGTACAGGCTCGCCGACCCGGTGAGGTATAGGATTTGGTTCTGCTCGTCGATCAAGACGGTCGCCGACGACACCATACCCGCCGAGGGAGTCGCCGACGACATCACGCCCGCCAAGAGAAAGTAGGACCGCGGGATCGTCTCATCCGCGGGCGAGCGTGGCGGTGGCGCGAATGGATGTGGGCCGTGCCTTGTTGCCATGGCGGAGACACCTTGGGCGGCGGTGGCCGCATGCTTCGATCTGCGTCACCCGGTATTGTACACGGCCCCCACCCAGCAACTATCGGGAATTCTCCAAATATCGTTTCGGCGGCAGTATGGCGGCCCCGGCTTGATGGCTCCGGTGTGGTCGCCGCAGGCTGTAGCCTGCGGCGACCACACCATACACCACCGTCGACACAATACTGACACCCAGGATTTTTCTCTTACGAGGGGGGCATGCGTCGAAGCTCCCGCCCGCCACCTGTCGGGAATTCTCTTACACCTGCCGTCTTGTTATGCCCGATTACCGCCCTCCCCCCGCACGGGTAGGATGCCTTAAAGGCAAAGTTAAACGGGCCGGGTCTTGAACCCGTGGCAGAGCCGGCCGCCGGGTCCACCAGGACCGGCCGGCCCGGCAACGGCCAATGGGCGGGATGCCCGGCGGCTGGCAACGCCCGCGCAGCCGCCGGGCCCGACGGACCGAAGACACGTCGGACGGATCAGGCCTCATATCACCCACGCGGTGGGCCGGAGGACGAGTGGAGCCGTACCAACCCCGCGTCCTCGTGCTGGACGCCCTTCACGACGCGGCGGACTCATTGGCCATCCTCCTCACCCTGTGGGGACACCCGGCGGACCCGGTGTACGACGCGACGGCGGCCCTCGCCGCCGCCCGCGCCCAACCGCCGCGTGCGGTCGTGATGGACGTGCGGACGGCGGGCGCGTGGTTCGCCGAGGCGCTCCGCGAGTTACCCGGGTGCGGCGGGATTCCGGTCCTTGCGGTCGCCGGCCACCCGGCGGACTTCCACGACGTCCGCGAGTCCCCCGCGGGGGTCAACCACTACCTGCTCAAGCCGGTGGACCCCGGCTGGTTCCGGCTGTTCTTTCAGGGGGGGGATCGGGACGTCCCGACGGCCCCCCCGCCGCTCCGGGCCGGGCTCGGTGCGGGCAAGGGCTTCCCGAGCCTGACCGGCCCCCTTACCGCCGACCGGCACGGCCCGGTGCCGTACCTGAGAGGCACGGGGACAAGAACCCGCGCCGGGATGCCGTCATAGAGTTTCTCGCCCAAGAGGGTCAAAATGAAATGATCCGTTCGCTCAGGATCGTGACTGCGGGGGAGCGATCCGGGGCTCACCGAACACTTCAACAAATACCCGATTCTCCTCGGCCACCAGTTCGTCGGAAAGTGCGGTAGCCGGTCTGAGCTCGTTGAGAGGTACCGAACCCATGCGCCCGACCTCGTGGGGTGTGACGCCGAGCCGGACGGCGCGGGTGCGGCCGTCGAGGTGTTCCGGGTGCGGCTGGTGCCGATCATCCTGATCGCCGACCGCCACGACCCCGACCTGGTCAAGCGGGCCGTCGCCGCCCCCGTGATGGCCTACTTCGTGAAGCCGGTCGCACCGACCAGCCTGCTGCCGGCCGTGAGCATCGCCCTGCGCCGGTTCGCCGAGTTCGAGGCGGTCCGGCGGAAGGTTGAGGAGTTCCGAAAGGCCCTCGACGAGCGGAAGGTGATCGAGCGGGCTAAGGGGATTCTGATGCGGAAGTCCGGGCTGGGCGAGGTAGACACCTATCACCGGCTCCAGCAGTTGACCCGGAACTCGAACCTCAATCTCGCAGACGTCGCCGATTCGATCCTCCTCGCCGAGGAGGCATACCAGCCCGCCGCGGGCTGACGCCCGGCCCGCACGGGCCGTCGGGCTGGGGTGCTTCATAGCCACACTTCCCGGTCCACGTCCGACCTGACTCGACACGACCACGCCCGCCGCCGAGCACCGTTCCGGTGTTGCCCACTTCCGGCCCGATCATCACGGCCCCGTCGCCGCGTTCCCCAGCTTCCCACGCCAGAGCCGTGCCGTCAGCCCCGGACGGGACGACGGCACGGCCGCGAACACGAAGGCCTTCACCACCGCGTTCCAGACCTACACGGTGGCCGAGCTGGTGCCCCCTCGGCTGGGATCTCACGAACATCACGATCACCAGCAACCAGGCTGGTGACACCAGCATCAAGAACGTCGCCGCCGGCACGGGAGGGGGAGGATCTCGTCGTCACCTTCTTCGACACCGCCGCAGGCCCCGGCCATCCACCTGGTGAGGACGGGGGTGTTCAACGACGTGAACTACGACGGCGACGCCGACCCGGAGTGTCGTTACTCGCGCGGGCGTCGTAGGCGCCCGGCTGGCGCGCCTCGTAGATCGCTTGGATGCCGTCGTCGTCGTCGGCCGTCAGGCCCGTGTAGCCCCCCTTCACCGTGGAGGGCATCACCGAGCCGGACACGGACGAGTGGCCCAGCCCCAAGGCGTGGCCGCTCTCGTGGAGGAGCACCGAGTACAGATTGTACGGCGACCCGATCGAAAACGAGTAGTTCGGGCTCAGAGCGAGATCGCCTCCGGCGGTGATATTCGCACTCGGGTAGAAGGTGTAGGCCAGGTACCACATCGGGCAGGCCCCGAGGCGGATGTTCCCGAACCGGGCGTCGCACTGGGCGAAGCCGGAAGTCCCCTGGGCGGCGCCGCTGTCGGCCACGAAGTGGAAGTTCAGGGGCATGACCGACGCCCAGGTTTGGAGGGCCCGGGCGAACTCTCTCCCAGGTGGCCGTCGGTTAACGGGAGAGGAGCGAGAATAGGTTACTGGCGGCCCCACCGTTCAAAACCGTCCCGTCCGGGGCGAAGCCGGCCGAGATGTTCGGGTTCGCCCACTTGGTGCCGCTGAGGGCGTACGGTACGGTACGGTCTTCGAAGGGTTCGAGTGAAAGGTGGGGGCGAGAAGTCAACCGGTCCCGGGCCGAGCGAAACAACGACATGCCGTCAACTTACCTGACAGACGAGGGGGGCGAATCGGGCGGTGGGGGCGGTGCGCGGCCCGACAGCCAACGACGCCCCCGCGCACCCGGTATCCGGATGCGCGGGGGCGTCGTACGAAGCTGGCTGACCGGGTCGGGGAGGTGTCCCTTCCTCCCAACCGGCCGGCAGCGGGCCTTTCAGCGATAGCGACGGGCGGGTCCGACACGTGGCCGGTCGAGCCGCGCCGGGGCTCCGGCGCAGCCACCTCTACCCTCCCCTGCCGGGCCACCGGCGGATTTCTCTACGACGGGGATGAGTATTGCCCGAAATCGCGTCTCGATCGGTCGAAATGCAATCCGACCGCGACCGCGGGAATCCGTGGCGACGGGATTGACAACCGGCGTGAGCCGGGACGATAATACCTATACTACCGTCTCACGTCTGGACGGTATGTACTGGTCCACGCCTGACCAATTCCACGCGCGGCCGGGCCGCCCCAACCGATGGTTCCCCATCGGTAGCCCCTACTTCTGTGACGAGCGTAACGAGGGGTATCCCCACCCGGTTCCGCCCATCGTCCCAGCGAGGCCAGACTGATTCGGTCACTCGTCACCGGCAACGGCCCGGGCCCGGAGCTTCCCAATACTCACCGTGTTCTGGACCGGGCCGAAGCCGGTACCGCGCCCCCTGTACCAAGCGGCCCGCGGGCGATCGAGAGGTGTCGGGTGGGAAATATTCCATACCTGACCGAGGACCAGTGGGAGGAAGTGCTGGAGCGGCTCACCTGGCACGCCCAGCAGAAATACATCCGCCTTGTCTGGCAGGGGGTTCCGGCGGCCGCCGGGGGACGGGCGCCCGGCGGCATCGAGCCGGCCGATCTCGCGGCCCAGGCGATCGTCGACGTGATCGAGGGGCGGCGGCGCTGGAACCGGGAGGCGGCCCCGGACTTCCTCGATTTCCTGACGGGGGTCGTCGATAGCAAACTCAGCCACCTCTCCCGGAGCCGGGAGAACCGGCCAGTCCGTGTGGTGGCCCCGACGGACGAACTCCCGGGCCGCGAGCCGGCCCCGGAGCACACCGCGGCCGAGGGGGAGAACCTGGCCCGGTTGCAGGATCTCGTGTTCGCTGCTGTCGGGCAGGATCCGATCGCCCTGTTGGTGATGGAGCACTTGGAGGCCGGCGTCACCCGGCCGGCCGCGATCGCGGACCGGATCGGGGTCGACGTCCGAGAGATTTACAACGCCCAGAAACGGTTGCGCCAGAAGATCGGCAGTGCGCTACGAGCCGGTCAGGGAGACGAGCCATGAGTACTGTGATCCACCTGCCCGTGTGGGACGAATTACTGGACTTCGCCCTTTCCGGGGACAAGCCGCTCGACCGCGAGTGGGTGCGGGCCGCCCTCGCCGACTTCGGTGTCGACACCCGGTCGGCGAACCGCCTGGTCCTCACCGCCCTCCGCCGGGCCGGGGACGGCCGGGCGGAGGACGACACGGCCGAGTCCTCGTGCATCCCCCCGAAACCCACCCCCGACCTGCCCGGGGGGGAAACTCGTCAGTAGCGCGGCGCGCCGGAGTCGGGCGGTTCAGCCCCCGAACCCGGTGCGGCGGCAGACGAGCGGTTGTGACATTCCCCAAGAAGTGTGGCGTCGCAGTTAACGGCGGGCCTGATTGTACGTCCGTCCAAATTCCTCCGGGAAGACGACCCCCCGGAAGAAGTGGCGGCGGACGCGGTTGTCAAACACTTCCAGGTACTCGAAGACCACCGCCCGCGCGTCCTCGCAGGTGGTGAACATCGCCCCGGCGCGATCCCGCGTTCGCACGTCCGCCGGCCGACGAAGCTAACGAGGGTACCGGCCGTCCGAAGGGCCGGTGTAAGATAGTTTGGGGGTCCGTGGTGGCGTACCGGCGCCCGCCTGACCGACGGACCGCCGTTCGGAGTACGCCCATGAAGATCCTGATCGCGGACGACGACCCCGTCTCCCGGCGGCTGCTTCAGAGCTACCTGCAGAAGTGGGGGTACGAGGTCGCCGTGGCCATAAACGGCGCGGAAGCGTGGCGGCTGTTCGAGCAGGACGAGTTCCCGGTCGTCATCACCGACTGGGTGATGCCCGAGATGGACGGGGTGGAGCTGATCCGCCGCATCCGGGCGAGCCAGCGGCCGAACTACGTCTACACCATTCTGCTGACGGCGCGGTGGCAGAAGGAAGACCTGATCGAGGGGATGGGGGCCGGGGCCGACGACTTCGTCAACAAGCCGTTCCTGGGCGAGGAACTCCGCGTCCGGCTGCGGGCGGGGGAGCGAATCGTGAACCTGGAGCGGACCCTGGCAGACCAGAACCGCGCCTTGCGAGAGTCCCGGGCCACCCCGGGGGCGGCGGCCGACCACCCGGGCGTGTGAAGGCGCCGGAGGACGTCATGGCCCTTACCCCCGACCCCCGCCCCGGGAAGCCGGGCACCCGCGAGAAGGCGCTGCGGATCAACCTCGACCTGTCCCGGTACGGCACCTTCGCCGAGATCGGCGCGGGGCAGGAGGTCGTGCGCTGGTTCTTCCGCGTCGGGGGGGCCGCCGGCACGGTCGCCAAGAGCATCTCCGCCTACGACATGGCGGTGAGCGACGCCTACTACGGCCCGTGCGAGCGGTATGTCTGCCGGCAGCGGCTGCAGAGCATGCTCGACGCCGAGTTCGAGGGCGCCGTCCGCCAGCTCGGCCCGACGCGCGGCGACGCGGCCGCGTTCTTCGCCTTCGCCGACACGGTGTCGGCCCGCAACTACAAGGGCACGAACGAGTGCCACGGGTGGCTGGGGGTCAAGTTCCAGGCCCGCCCGCACGCCCCGCAGAGCCAGGTCATCATCCACGTCCGCATGCTCGACGCCGAGAACGCCCAGCAGCAGGAGGCGCTCGGCGTCGTCGGCGTGAACCTGCTGTACGGCGCGTTCGCCCACCACCACGAGCCGGGGTACCTCGTCGACACGCTGCTGGACGACCTCAGCGTCCAGCGGCTCGAGGTCGACATGATCGAGTTCTCGGGGGACGCCTTCCGGGAAGTGGACAACCGGGTGATGAGCCTGAAGCTGGTGCAGCTCGGGCTGACCGACGCGGCCATGTTCGCGGCCGACGGGACGGTGCTCCAGCCGTCGGAGGTGCTCTACAAGAAGCGGATCCTGGTCGAGCGCGGCAGCTTCCGCCCGGTCACCCACGTCCACCTCGACCTGCTCCGGTGCGCCCGCGAGACGTTCCTGCGGGAGCCGGAGGTCCGCGGCGAGACCGTCGTCCAGCTCGCGGAGATCACCATGCGCAGCCTGCTGGCCGGCGGGGAGGTGGACTACCGGGACTTCCTGGCGCGGGCCGACCTGCTGGCGGCCGAGGGGCTGACGGTGCTCATCTCCGACTACTTCGAGTACTACCGGCTGGCCGCGTACCTCGCCCGGCACACCAAGCAGCGGATCGGGATCGCGATGGGGATCGCCGGCCTCCGCGAGCTGTTCAACGAGAAGTACTACACCGGGCTCGAGGGGGGCATTCTGGAGTCATTCGGACGCCTGTTCAAGAACGACCTGAAGCTCTACATCTACCCGCACCTGGACCCCGCCACCGGGGAGTTCACCGCGGTCCAGAACCTGGAGGTCGCCCCGTCGCTGCGCAAGCTCTACGGGTACCTGGTCGACCGGGGGTGTATCGAGCAGCTGAACAACTTCGACGAGAAGTACCTGCCGATCTTCGCCGCCGACGCTCTCAAGAAAATCGGCACCGGCGACCCCTCGTGGGAGGAGATGGTCCCGTCCGGTGTCGCGGGGGTCATCAAGCACCGCGGGTACTTCGGCTACCGCCCGGCCCCGGGGCCAGCCCCTCACGGGTGACCCCTGGTACTCGCGCTCACCCCCGAAGGTCGGCGAGCGCCGGGCCGAGGCGGGCGACGGCCGCCTCCAGCGCGGTCAGGGCCGCGTCCGCCCCGTCCCACCGCCCGGCGCGGCCCATCTCCTCCAGCCGCAGGGCCGCCGCCGCGGTTTCGTCCGCCCCGAACGTCGCCACCGCCCCTTTGAGGGCGTGGGCCGAGAGTTGCAACTTGGCCCCGTCCCCCCCGGCCACCGCCCCGCGGATCTCCGCCATGAGCTTCGGGGTCTCGTCGAGACACAGCCCCACCAATTCCCGGAGCAACCCCTCATCCCCGCCCGCCCGTTCCAGGGCCGTGACCCGGTTGATGACCGCCGCCGGGGGGGGCGGCGCCGGTGCCGCCCCGCTGTCGGCTTCCCCGGCAGCCAACTCCTCCAGGGCGGCGAACAGGTCCTCCGCCCGCAGCGGCTTGGTGACGTACCCGTCCATCCCCTCGGCCAGGCAGCGCTCGCGGTCGCCCTTCATCGCGTGGGCCGTCATGGCGATGACCGGCAGGTGCCCGCCGGCCACTTGCTCCCGCGCCCGGATGGCGGCCGTCGCCGCGAACCCGTCCATCTCGGGCATCTGGACGTCCATGAGTACCGCGTCGAACCGCTCCCGGCCCAGGGCGGCCAGCGCCTCCCGACCGTTCCCGGCCACGGCCACCCGGTGCCCCCGCTTTTCCAGCAGCCGGACGGCCAGCTTCTGGTTGACCGCGTTGTCCTCGGCCAGCAGGACGTGGAGGCTCCGCCGGGCTTTGCCCCAGCCCGGGGCGGGGGCCGCCGCCTCGGGGGGCGCGACCCCCGCCCCCTCGAGGGCGGTCATGATGGCGTCGAGCAGGGTGGACTGGCGGACCGGCTTGGTCAGATAGGCGGCCAGG
>JAFKFQ010000370.1:0-1652 GCA_017308215.1 bacterium
CAGGTGGTGGGGACGGCGGTCGGCGCGATGGGGGAGATCAACCACGCGTCGAAGAAGATCGCGGACATCATCACGACGATCGACGAGATCGCGTTCCAGACGAACCTTTTGGCCCTGAACGCGGCGGTGGAGGCGGCCCGGGCGGGTGAGCAGGGTCGGGGGTTCGCGGTGGTGGCGGCGGAGGTGCGGAACCTGGCCCAGCGGAGCGCGACGGCGGCGAAGGAGATCAAGGCGCTGATCCAGGACTCGGTGCGGAAGGTGGAGGCCGGGACCGACCTGGTCAACCGGTCGGGGCACACCCTGGACGAGATCGTGACGAGCGTGAAGCGGGTGACCGACATCGTGACCGAGATCGCGGCGGCCAGCCGGGAGCAGTCGACCGGGATCGACCAGGTGAACAAGGCGGTGGCTCAGATGGACGCGGTGACGCAGCGGAACGCGGGTCAGACGGAGGAGATGTCGGCGACGGCGCAGACCTTGACCGACCAGGCGGCCCAGCTCCGCGACCTGGTGGCCCGGTTCAAGCTGTCCGACGACGCCCGCCCGACGGCCCCCCCGGCCCGGACGGCCAAGCCGGCCGGGCGACCGCGGCCGGCAGTGGCCAAGGCGCTGGCCCACGGGCCGGCCAGCGGGGCCGCCCGCCACGGCGGAGACGACGGCTACACCGAGTTCTAACCCCGCAGCAGCCAGCGGGCGGCCGGCCTCGACCGGCCGCTCTCAGGAGTCGGAGGAATCACGATGGAAGCCGCAACGACCGACCGCCCCGCCGGGGGGCTCGCCATCACCGACGACGAGTTCCGCGCCGTCCAGGACGCGGTCTACCGCGAGGTCGGGATCGTCCTGGCCGACACCAAGCGGGTGATGGTCTGCTCCCGCCTTGGCCGGCGGATTCGCCACCACGGGGTCGGGTCGGTCGGGGAGTACCTGCGGCTGGTGGCGACCGACCAGACCGGGGCCGAGCGGCAGGAGTTCGTCAACGCGCTGACCACGAACAAGACCGACTTCTTCCGCGAGGCCCACCACTTCGACTTCCTCCGCGACACCGTAATCCCCCAAGCCCGCGCAGCCGGCCGCCGGCTCCGGGTCTGGAGTGCCGGGTGCTCGACCGGGGAGGAGCCGTACACCCTGGCGATGACCCTCCGCGACCACTGCCCCGCGGCCGACGGGTGGGACGTGAAGATCCTGGCGTCGGACGTGGACACCGCGGTGCTCGCCGCCGCCGAGGCCGGGGTGTACCCCGCCGACCGGGTCGCGGACGTCCCCCGCGAGTTCCTCGCCCGGCACTTCCTCCGCGGCACCGGGGCGAACGCCGGAAAAGTCGCCGTCCGCCCCGAACTCCGCGACCTCCTGACGTTCCGGCAGGTCAACTTCCGGGCGCCCGCATGGCCGGTGCGGGGGATGTTCGACGCCATCTTCTGCCGGAACGTGATGATCTACTTCGACCGGGACTTCCAGCGGACGATCCTCGACCGGTTCGCCGCCCACCTGAAGCCGGACGGGTTCCTGTTCGTCGGGCACTCGGAGAACCTCCACGGAGTGACCGACGCGTTCACCCCGCTCGGGCAGACGGTGTACGCCCCCCGCGGCGTCGCCCCGCGGCCTCGCCCGGCCGCGGCCCCCCGCCCGGCCGCCCCCCGGTCGAACACCGCCAC
>JAFKFQ010000370.1:1661-3343 GCA_017308215.1 bacterium
CCCGCGGGGCCGGCCCCCCCCGCGGGGCCGGCCGCGCCGGAGCACACCATCATCCTCGGCGACGTGAAGGCGACGCGCGGGCCGGCGGTGCTCAAGACCCTCCTCGGGTCGTGCGTGTCGGCGTGCGTGTACGACCCCGAGACGGGCGCCGGCGGGATGAACCACTTCTCGCTCCCCGGGGTGTCCGACGCCGGCACGTGCGCCCGGTACGGCGCGCACGCGATGGAACTGCTGGTGACGGCGGTGATGAAGCAGGGCGGGGACCGGTCGCGGCTGCGGGCGAAGGTGTTCGGCGGGGCGAAGGTGCTGGACCTGTCGTCCGAGCGGCTGAACGTCGGGTCGAAGAACGCGGCGTTCGTAATCCAATACCTCTCCGACGAGGGGATCCCGGTCACCGGCCAGTGCCTCGGCGGCACCAGCGGGCTGCTCGTCCGGTTCGACCCGCACACCGGCCGGGCCCGGGTCAAGCCGCTCGCCGGCCGCGAGCTCACCGGCGTGGTCAAGTCGGAGGAGACGTTCGGGCGCGACCTGCTCGACCGCGTGGCCGCCCCGCCGGACGACCGAATCACCATGTTCTGAGGACGCCCGTGACACGGACGAAGGTGCTGGTGGTCGACGACTCGGCCCTGATGCGGCAGCTGCTCACCGACCTGCTCGGGGCCGACCCCGGGCTGGAGGTGGTGGGGGCCGCGGCCGACCCGTACGCCGCCTGGGACAAGATCAAGCAGCTCGCCCCGGACGTCGTCACGCTGGACGTGGAGATGCCCCGGATGGACGGGCTCACGTTCCTCGGCAAGCTGATGGGGAACCGGCCGCTGCCGGTCGTCATGGTGTCGTCGCTGACCGAGCGGAACTGCGACACCACGTTCCGGGCGCTCGAGCTCGGCGCGGTGGACTTCGTCACCAAGCCGAAGCTCGACGTGGCCGCCGGGACGGTGGCGGTGGCGGAGGAGATCGTGGCGAAGGTGAAGGCGGCGGCCCGGGCGCGGCCGCAGGCGCGCACCGCCCCGCCGCCGCGCCCGGCGGCCGGCGGCGGGTTCCGCGCCACCCACAAGGTGATCGCCCTCGGGGCGTCCACCGGCGGGTGCGAGGCGCTGTCCGCCGTCCTGACGGGCCTCCCGCCGGACGCCCCGGGGGTGGTGGTCGTGATCCACATGCCCGAAGGGTTCACCAAGTCCTACGCCGCCCGGCTCGACCGGACGTGCGCCGTCCGCGTCTCGGAAGCAAAGGACGGCGACCGGGTCGTCCCGGGGCACGTCCTGCTGGCGCCGGGGAACTTCCACATGTCGGTGGTGCGGAGCGGGGCGGTCACGACCGTGCGGGTCGCCGCCGGGCCGCCGGTGAACCGCCACCGCCCGGCGGTGGACGTGCTGTTCCGGTCGTGCGCCCAGGAACTCGGGCCGAACGCGGCCGGGGCGATCCTGACCGGGATGGGGGACGACGGCGCCCGCGGGCTGCTGGAGATGCGCCGCACCGGCGCGCGGACGGTCGCCCAGGACGAGGCCACGTGCGTGGTGTTCGGCATGCCGAAGGAGGCGATCGCCCTCGGCGCCGCCGAGGCCGTCCTGCCGCTCGGGCGGATCGCCGACCACCTCCTCCGCGTCACCGCCGACCCCGCCCCTCCGGCCCGGGCCTGATGCGCCCGTCCGCCCGGGACGCGAAAACGCCGCGGCCCGGCGGGC
>JAFKFQ010000556.1 GCA_017308215.1 bacterium
CGTGAACCTCGCCCGCGCCGCCCTCGCGGTGTTGGAGGCCGACCCGGTACTCCGGGATTTCAACTTGGTCGTCAGCGTCGTGGACCGCGTGGCCGTCGTCGGCGGGCCGGTGGCATCGGTCGAATTGAAAGACCGCGCGGCGGAGTTGGTCCGCCGGGTGCCGGGCGTGCGGGCGGTACGGAACGGCTGCTTCGTGCAGACCACCACCGAGCCGCTGCTGCGGACGACCGCATCCACGACGCGTCCGCTCCCCGTGCTGCCGCCGCTCGCCGTCCCGCTCCGCCCGTCCGGCGCGGCGGAGGCCACTCCGCCCGTCGGCGACCTGGTAGTGGCCGCGCCGCAGCCGGAGCCGCTGGCTCGTGAGCGGTCGGTGGTCGCCCGGCGCCCCACGGCCCCCGGAGCGAACGTGCTCCTCCCACCCGTTGCGAGCCAGCCGGCGGCCGCCGCGCCGGTGTCCCCGTACCCGGCCTCGCCGGGCGTGCTGACCGGGCGGCCAACGCTCGCCGATTCGATCGAGTCGGTGCGCCGGTCGGACGCGCGGTTCGTCGGCCTCCGGGCCGAGTTGCGGGAGGGCGGCATGGTGCTCGTCACCGGCACCGCCCGCCAGCCGGCCGACGCCTGGGATTTCGCAGACCTCCTCCGCGGTGTGCCGGGGCTCACCCGCGTGGCCGTGGGGCCGGTCGGGCGGTAGCCGGCGCCTTGACCGCGCGGCGTAGAATAGGAATTCGGCGCGAAATCCCCGCCTTTCGCCCTGACCCCGGCCGAAACTGGCTCTACAATTGAAGGCAAGGAGGCCTCATGCGCATCCTTCTTCTTGCCGACGTCCACGGCAACCGGGCCGCCCTCGAAGCGATCACCGAACCGCACGACATCTGCCTGGTCCTGGGTGACCTGGTGGATTACGGCCCCGAACCGGGGGCGTGCGTGGACTGGGTTCGTCGCAACGCCCACGCCGCCGTGCGCGGCAACCACGACCACGGTGTCGCGCAGGACGTCGAGGTGCAGGGCGTCGGCGGGTTCCGCTTCCTAACCGCCTGCACCCGCCCGTTCAGCGTCGCCGCCCTCTCCCCCGTCCAGCGCCGCTACCTCGCCGACCTTCCCACGTCGAAGATGGTCAACGTCGAGGACAAGCGATTCCTGCTCGTCCACGCCACGCCGCGCGACCCGATGGACGAGTACGCCCACCCGGACCCGGCGTTCTGGGCGCCGCGGCTGGCCGGGCTCGACCTCGATTACGTGTGCGTCGGCCACACCCACCAGCCGTACATGCTGGAGGTCGGCAAGACGACGGTCATCAACCCCGGGAGCGTCGGCCTGCCGCGCGACGGCGACCCGCGTGCCGGCTACGGGATCATGACGATCGACGAGAGCGGCGTCTCGATCGAACTGAAGCGGATCGACTACCCCGCCGAGGAGACGGTACGGGCGCTGATGGCGACCGACATCGACGAGTCGGCGAAACATACGCTCGCCGAATTGTACCGCGGCGGCCCCGGCGCCAACCACCTGAACCGTGTGGCGATGATGCCGACGGCCGTGGCGAGCTGAGACATCCCACTCGATGCACGAGCCCGGGGACGGCCGTCCCCGGGCTCGCGGCGTTTAGAACGGCCGGCGCACGTCGATCCCCGCCATCCCCGCCCGCCGCGCCGCCTCCAGGCCGATCTCGGTGTCCTCGAACACGACGCACACCGCGGGCGGCACGCCGAGCCGCCGCGCGGCTTCGAGGAACACGTCCGGCTCTGGCTTGTGGCGAGTCGTGTCCTCGGCGGTCACGGTGGCGTCGAACCAGTCGCGGATGCCGATCTGGTCGAGGGTGCGGGTGATCGTCTCGCGGTAGCCGCCGCTGGCGACCGCCAGCGGCAACCGCCCGCGGTACGCCGCCGCGACCGCGACCACCGCCTCCAGCGGCCGGACCGCGTGAATGTACGCCAGGAACGCCGACTCCTTCTCCTCCACCATCGCGGCAACGTCGGTCACCACGACGCCGGTCTCGGCAGACAGGATGCGGATGATCTGGGCCGTCGGCACGCCGCCGAGTTCGTAGAACCGCGTCTCGCTAAATGCGATGCCGTGGCGGCCGAGCATCGCCGTCCACGCCCGGTAGTGGGCCGGCATGGTGTCCGCGAGGGTGCCGTCGCAGTCGAAGATTAGCCCGCGGGTGCCGGCGGGCGGCGTCCAGGTGGGGTCGTTCATCCGGGTTGCTTACGGATTCCGGCACCCGCGGCGACCGTCCGGTATACTGGCGGAAACGGCCAACACCGCCCCCGGAGCGCCGACGATGCCGATCCGGTTCCGCTGCCCACACTGCAACCGGCTGCTCGGGATCGCCACCCGCAAGGCCGGGACCGAGATCGCCTGCCCACAGTGCGGCGTGTCCGTGTCCGTACCGCGCCCGGTCGGGTCCGATGCGCCGGCGGCCCGCGAGCTCGACGAGATCGACGCCCTGCTCGGCCACTCGGCCGGATCGAACGGCGTGTTCGTCGCCGAGGTCGCCCCCCCGGCCGTGCCCGCCCCGCCGCCCCGCCCGCACGCCGATCCGGTCCGGCCGCCGGCAGTGGTCGCGCCAAAGCCGGCGCCGCCCGCCCCGGCGAAGAAGAAGTCCGGCGACTCGCTGTTCGAGAACGACGATGTGGACGCACTGCTCGGGCTGCCGTCGCCACTCCCGCCGCCCGCGGAGGACACCGCCCCGCGGGCGAGGCCGAAGGGCGGGCCGAAGCCGGTGACCGGGATGGACGTGCAGAGCCTCGACGGCGGCGACGGCACGTGGGTAATGAGCCCGCAGAAGGTCTCGCTGCTCGTCGTCGGCGTCGCGTTGCTGCTACTCGTCGCGTTCGGCGGCGGGTTCCTGGTCGCGTCACTGCTCTAGCGGACGCGGCGGACGCGGTGGGCGTTCGTGTCGCCGATGTACAGCGCCCCGTCCGGCCCGACCGCAACGCCGTGCGGGCGGCCGAGTGTCGCGGCGGTGGCCGCGCCGCCGTCCCCGAGGCCGGGCGTCTTCGTGCGGCCGCGCCCGGCCACCGTGGTGACCACCTTTGTCTTCGCGTCGACGCGGCGGATCGCCTCGTTCTCGGTGTCGACGACGTACACGTTCCCGTCCTTGTCGATGTCGATCTCCTTCGGCCCGTCGAACGTCGCCGCGACCGCCGGGCCGCCGTCGCCGCTGTAGCCGCGCTGTCCGGTGCCGGCGAAGCGCTCGATGGTGCCGCGGGCGAAGTCGATGACGCGGACCGAGTGCCCGTTCCGCTCGACGACGTAGAGCCGCCCGTCCGGCCCGACCGCGACGGCGCGCGGCCCGAGCACCGCGGCGTCCTTCACCGGTCCGCCGTCGCCGGTACTCGCCCCCTTCCCCGTGCCGACCAGCGTGGTGATGACGCCGGTCTTCAGGTCCACGACGCGGACGCGGTGGTCGGCCACGTCGGCGATGTAGAGCTTCCCCTTCCCGTCGAGGCAGATGCCGTTCGGCTCCTTCAGCCCGGCCTTGTCCGCCGGCCCGCCGTCGCCGCCGTAGCCCGCCTTCCCGCCCGTGCCGGCGACGGTGGTGATGACGCCGCTCGCGCCGTCCACCCGCCGCACGACGAAGTTCAGCCGGTCCACGATGAACAGGTTGCCGTCCGCGTCGAACTCGATGCCGTAGGGCTCGTTGAGGCTCGCGTCGGTCGCCTTGCCACCGTCACCGGCGAAGCCCTTCTTGCCGCTGCCGGCGACGGTGGTGATGACGCCGGTCTTCGCGTCTACCTTGCGGATGCGGTGGTTGAACGTGTCCGAGAAGTACAGGTGGCCGTGCCGGTCGAACGCCACGTCGAACGGCTGGTCGAGCTTCGCCTTCGTCGCCGGCCCGCCGTCCCCGGCAAACCCCTTCTCGCCGGTCCCGGCGGCGGCGGTGATGGTAAGCGGCTGGGCGAGCGCGAGGGCGACGAGCGTCGTGAGCATGAGAACCTCCGGTACATAGCCCGGGACTTACCCCGGGGTCGAGCCTCGCAAACCACGTTGTCGACAAACGTGTGTTATCGCCTACCCCGGGGCAAGCCCCGGGCTATGTATCACTCGAACCGGATCACCAGGTCGCCGCCCTCGACCGGCGTACCGGGGCGGACCAGAACCTCGGCCACCTTGCCGGCTGCCAGGGCGTACAACGTCGTCTCCATCTTCATCGCTTCGAGCGTCAACAACTTCTGCCCGGCGGCGACCTCCTCGCCGGGCGCCACCGCTACCGCCACCACCGCGCCGGGCATCGGCGCCGCGACGTGCTTGGCGTTGCCGACCTCCGCCTTCGGCCGCCCCTTCGCCGTGCCGCCGGCGAGCGCCTTGTCCGTGACGACCACCTCGCGCGGCTGGCCGTTCAGCTCGAAGTAGACGACGCGCCGGCCGTCCGGCTGCGGCTCGCCGACCGTCAGGAACTTCACGAACAACGTCTTCCCCGGCTCGATCTCGATGCTGACCTCCTCGCCCTTCTCCATCCCGTAGAAGAACACCGGCGTCGACAGCACGCTCAGGTCGGAGAACTTCGCCGCCGCTGCCGCGTACTCGGGGAACACCTTCGGGTAGAGGACGTAGGAGATTACGTCCGTTTCGGACGCCGGGCGGCCGAGCTTCGTTTCGAGCTCGGTGCGAGCCTTGCCGAAGTCGGTCGGGGGCAGGAGCGCGCCGGGGCGGTCGGCGAGCGGCTTGCGGCCGCGCAGCACCTTCGCCTGGAGTTCCTTCGGGAAGCCGCCCGGCGGCTGGCCGAGCTTCCCCTCGAAGAACTCGACCACCGACTCGGGGAACGACACGTCCTTCTTCGGGTCGAGCACGTCCGCGGGCGTGAGGTTGTGCGACAGGAGGAAGAGTGCGGCGTCGCCGACGACCTTCGACGTGGGCGTGACCTTCACGATGTCGCCGAACAGGCGGTTCACGGCGGCGTACATCGGGCCGACCTCCGCCCACCGGTCGCCGAGGCCGAGCGACTGCGCCTGCTGGTACAGGTTGGCGTACTGCCCGCCGGGCATCTCGTGCTGGTACACGTCGGCCGACGCCGCGAGCTGCCCCGTCTCGAACGCCGCGTAGTGGCCGCGGACCGTCTCCCAGTACAGCGCCGTCTCGCGGAGCGCGGCGAAGTCGAACCCGGGGTCGCGGTCGGTGAAGCGGAGGGCTTCTTCGAGCGCGTTGAGGCTCGGCTGCGCCGTGTTCCCGGCGAGCGGGGCGAACGCGCAGTCGACGATATCCACGCCCTCTTCCGCCGCCATGACGTAGGCGGCGACCTGCCCGCCGGCCGAGTCGTGGGTGTGGAAGTGGATCGGCACGCCGACCGCCTCGCGCAGCGCCTTCACGAGCTTCTTCGCGGCGTAGGGCTTGAGCAGACCGGCCATGTCCTTGATGGCGAGGAAGTGCGTGCCGAGCTTCTCCAGCTCCTTCGCCAGATCGACGTAATACTTCAGCGAATACTTGTCTCGCTTCGGGTCGAGGATGTCGCCGGTGTAGCAGACCGCCGCCTCGCAGATCGCATCGGTCTTGAGGACCGCCTCGACGCCCACGCGCAGGTTCGGTAGCCAGTTGTTGGCGTCGAACACGCGGAACAGGTCCATGCCGTGCTGCGCCGACAGGCGCACGAACTCGTCCACCACGTTGTCCGGGTAGTTCGAGTAACCGACCGCGTTCGCCGCCCGCAGCAGCATCTGAAAGAGGATGTTCGGCACCGCCTCGCGCAGCCGGGCGAGCCGGTCCCACGGCGACTCCTTGAGGAAGCGCATCGAGGTGTCGAACGTCGCCCCGCCCCACATTTCGAGCGAGAACAGGCCGGCGTGCGCGGCGGCGTAGCGCGGGGCGATGGCGAGCATGTCGGCGGTGCGCATCCGCGTGGCGAGGAGCGACTGGTGCGCGTCGCGCATCGTCGTGTCGGTGACGAGCAGCCGCTTCTGCTCCTTCACCCACTGGGCGAGCTTCTTGGCGCCGTGCTTCTTGAAGTAGTCGCGCGTCCCCTCCGGCTTCGCCGCTGACGGCGTGAGCGGGTGACGGGGCGGAGGGGTGACCGCGGTGCCGGCCATCACCCCGTCACCCCGTCTCTTCACCCCGTCACCGCGGATCTCCGGGTGCCCGTTCACGATGACGTCGGCGATGTACTGCAACAGCTTCGAGGCGCGGTCGCGGCGCGGCGGGAGCTTGAACAGGTCGGGCGTCTCGTCGAGGAACCGTGTCGTCACGTTCCCGGCCAGGAACTCCGGGTGCTGGATCAGGTTCAGGAGGAACGGGATGTTCGTCTTCACCCCGCGGATGCGGAACTCCTGGAGGCAGCGCTCCATCCGCGTCGCCGCGTCCGCGAAGCGGCGGCCGCTCGCCGTCGCCTTCACGAGCAGCGAGTCGTAGTACGGCGTGATGAGCGCGCCGCCGAACGCCGTGCCGCCGTCGAGCCGCACGCCGGGGCCGCCGCTGGAGCGGTAGGCGGTGAGGCGGCCGTAGTCGGGGACGAAGCCGTTCGCCGGGTCTTCCGTCGTCACCCGGCACTGGATGGCGAAGCCCTGCGTCGTGATGGCCGACTGCACCAGCCCCACCTCGGGGTGGGTCAGCGGCAGCCCGCCGGCGATCAGGATTTGCGACCGCACGATGTCGAAGCCGGTGACTTCCTCGGTGACCGTGTGCTCGACCTGGACGCGCGGGTTGACCTCGATGAAGTACACCTTGCGGGCGTCGGTGTCGTAGAGGAACTCGACGGTGCTGGCGTTGTCAATGCCGACCGCGTTGCCGACCGCGAGCGCGGCGTCGAGGATTTCCTTCCGCACGACCTCCGGCAGGTTCGGCGCCGGGGCGAGTTCGACGACCTTCTGGTGCCGGCGCTGGATCGAGCAGTCGCGCTCGAACAGGTGGACCAGCCCGCCGTGCCGGTCGCCGATCAGCTGGACCTCGATGTGCTTGGCCCGCTCGACGAACTTCTCCAGGAACACGTCGGGCACGCCGAACGCCGCGCCGGCCTCGCGCTGGGCCGACTCGACCGACTCCTTCAACTTGTCCGCCGTCCGCACGACCCGCATCCCCCGCCCGCCCCCGCCCATCGACGCCTTCACAATGACGGGGTAGCCGAGCGTGTCGGCGAGTGTCATCGCCGCGTCAGGAGATGTCACGGGCGTGTCAGTTCCGCCCAGTACCGGCACCCCCGCCTTCTTGGCGATGGCGCGGGCCGCCACCTTGTCGCCGAGTTGTTCGAGGATCTCCGGCTTCGGGCCGACGAACGTGATGCCGGCGTCGCGGCAGGCGCGGGCGAACACGGCGTTCTCACTCAGGAAGCCGTAGCCGGGGTGGATGGCGTCCACGCCGATCGACTTCGCCAGCGCCACGATCCCGGGGATGTCGAGGTACGAGCGGATCGGTTCGCCCGGCTTGCCGACCTGGTACGCCTCGTCCGCCTTGAACCGGTGGAGGGCGAACCGGTCCTCGTGCGAGTAGACGGCGACGGTGCGGATGCCGAGTTCGTGGGCCGACCGGAACACCCGGATGGCGATCTCGCTCCGGTTGGCGACCAGGAGCTTCTTGAAGGGCTGCGGCAACTGTTCCGGCATGTCCGACGTGGCCTCGGGAGGGTGGGCACGTCGATGGGATACGGATTGCCGGCGCGCAAAAAAGCCCGGAGACTTGCGTCTCCGGGCTTTGGCGAGGGATTGGGCGGTACCTCAGTTCTCGTCGCGCGGGCGGACGGCGGTCGCGGGCTCGGTCGTGCCCTCGGTGCGGGCGGCGGCCGGGCTGAGCGCCGGCGCCGGGTTCACCGTCACCACCACCGGAACGCGGACTGTCGCCACCGCCGGGTTCGACGTCTTCAGCGTCAGGTCGGCGATCCAGTACCCGGCCGGGCAGTCCTTGTCGAGCGTCACCGTCACCTCGTAGGTGACCATCCCGCGGTTCCGGCTCTCCTGCTTCGCCTCCGCCTTCACGAACGCCCCGCTGCTCGTCACCTCCGTCACCTGCCAGTTCGGGTCGGTGGTGAACGTCACCTTCGTGCTCCCGGCGGCGCCCTGCCCCTGGCGGACGGTGCCGAGGTTGATCGTGTCCGGCGACAGGATCAGGTCGTCGCGGATGACCGCCTGCACCCGCAGCGACACCTCGGTGTGCGTCGGGGTGAGGAACGGGACGTACACGGTCACGGCCTTCAACACATTGGCCGGGCCGGCGCGGTTGGTGTTCATCTGGGCGATCACGGCCGCCGTCTGGCCCGGGGCGACGGTGAACTGGCTGACCGACGCGGACACGCACCCGCACGAGACGCGCGGCTGACCGAGGCTGATGGTCTGGTTCGTGGTGTTGGTGAACCGGAAGTAGTGGGTGACGACCGGCCCGCGCGGGGTCGGGCCGAAGTCCTTCACCTTCTCGGCGAACAGGTCGGCCGGGTTGGCACCGGCCTGCCCGACGAACGCCACCAACCCCACCGCCGCGAGCGCGACCCGGAACATGGTTTGTATCCCCCAGATGCCGGTCGGCCGCCGCTCCCCCAGAATGGCGACCCGCACCGGATACTCGTTCACTATCCGCCGCTCCGGCGGTCCTTCACCACCAGTTTGCCCCGTCGGGGCTGTCCCCGGCGGGCCGCGGCCGTGCGCGTCCGGCGCAGACCGACTTCCCCCTCCGACCGCTACGCCCGGGCCAGCACCGCCACCGCCACCCGGGTCGCCCCCGCCGCCCGGACCACCCGGGCGACCTCCGCCACCGTGCTCCCGGTGGTCATCACGTCATCCACCACGAGGACAGCCGAGCCGGCGAAACTTGCATGCCGCCCGACCCGAAACACCCCGCGGACGTTCTCCTCCCGCGCCGACGCCGACGGTTGTGTGTGTTGTTCCGTCGGTCGCGTCCGCACCACCCAATCTGGCCTGACACTTACGCCTACCGCCGATGCGATCTCGCGGGCGATCGCGCCGGCCTGGTTGTACCCCCGTGTCCACCGGCGGCGCCAGTGGAGCGGCACCGGCACGACCACGGTCGTGTTCAGCGCCCGAAGTTCGGCGGACCGGACCTCCGCGAAGGTCCGGCCGAGCATTTCCGCCACCGGCTCGCCGCCGGATCCCTTCGTCCGCAGGATGCCGGCCCTCAACACCCCCTCGTACACGCTGAGACGGACCGCTGTGTCGAACACGAACCCGCGCTTCCGGCACGCCGGACAGCCACCCGACAGGTCTGTATGCGGGCCGACTGTCGCGGCGCACTTCGGGCATCGCTCGGCCGGGTCGGCCGTGACGACGTGACGGCATTTCGAGCAGAACCCATGCCGGAACAGCTCCGCACCGGCCTGCGGGGCGTCGCAGAGCAGACATGCGTTCGGAAAAATCAGATCGGCCGCGCCGCGGACGAATTCGACAATGCCACGGGGCCACATGACGGGAATCCGTCCCCGGGCGAACGAGTAGAAACTCACCGAATGCTAGCGCGGGAAATGGTCAGAAACAAGACGTGAGTGGCCAGATTGGCTACGCCGCGTCCCGGACCGGGAAGGCGGCTTCGCCGGAGCGCGGGTAGGTGAACACGAACCGCGTGGGACCGTCGCCGGGCTCGTGGCGGAGGTCGCCGCCGTTCTGCCGGGCGAGCCGCCACGCCGTCGGCAGGCCGAGACCGCGTCCGCGCCCGGCCGGGCGGCCGCAGTAGAACGGGTCGAAGGCGTGCGCGGCGACTTCCGGAGACAACCCCGGCCCACCGTCCTCCACGACGAGACACACTGCGAGCGGCGTGACGTCGCAGCGCAAACGGACCCACCCGTTCGCGCCCGCCGCCTCGACGGCGTTGCGGACCACCGCCACGAGCGACTGCCGCAGCTGGCCCGTGTCCGCGTCGATCGCCACGTCCGTCGGCGCGTTCACGACCTCGACGCGCACCTTACGCTCGACGGCGAGTGCTTCCAGATCGGCGTTAACCGCGGCGAACACGTCCGCGACCGCCACGCGGCCCGGCTGCGGCTTCGGCGGGCGGGCGAACTGCATCAGTTCCCGGAGGATGCCGGCGATCCGCTGTGTCTGGCGCACCACCACCCGCAGGCTGTCGGCGCGGTCGTCGTCCTGCTCGGTGCGCAGGAGCCGCTGGGCGTGCCCGGAAATGACTGCCAGCGGGTTGTTAATCTCGTGCCCCGCCCCGGCCGCGAACTCGGCGAGCGCCGCGAGCTTGTCGGCGGTCCGGTTTTGTTCGGCGTCGTCCGCCACGCGGACGAGCCGGCCGTGGAGTTCATCGAGTTCCGCTTCGAGGCGCAACACGAGCGCGGAGGAGGCTGCGGACGAGCGGGACGCGGTGCGGGTCGGGGTGGAGCCCGCGACCGAATTCTCCGGGCGGGCGGGCGGCGGGTTGTTGTACAAGCGACCGAACGGTCGGTCGCCGCCAGCCGTCCGCCGCGACCTTCGGCGTCAGCCCGAGGTCGAGCGTATCCGCCTGCGCCTCCGCGACAGCGCCTGCCACCACCGCCGCGAGGTCGGCGTGCGGCCCGGCGGCGCGAGCCCTATCGGGTAGGTCGAGCCCGGCGAGCGCCGTCACCAGCCAGTCGGGGAAGCGCCAGCGGAGGGCGAGCCGGCGCGTAATCGCGTGCTGGCCGGCCCCCCAATGGTCGCGTTGGCACTGGACGGGGTCGGCGGCGAAATCCGGGTCGCGCAGGCACGCCAGGGCCGCGGTCCGATCGGCGGCGGCGACGGCGTACCACCCGAGTGGTGCGAGCCGGGCGGCGAGTGCGGCCGCATCGGGATCAGCCTTGCCCGTCTCGGCGGCAACGGATCGTGCCCGTTCGGCGGCCTGATGACCCACGGCGTCGAGGTCGATGACGATGCTGGAAAGCGGGTCGAGCCAACCGGCGCCAGTGTGGGCGAGGAACGCGGCGGCGGCGTCCGGGAGCGACGCGCTCAGCAACCGCTGTGGCTGAAACGGACCGGGTTCGGCGGCGGTGGCGAAGCGGGCGAGGAACGCGGAGAGGGCGGGGTCGGCGGCGGCGAGCGCCGGGAGGTCGGCAGGCCGCTCGGCCAGCGTGACCAGCCCGGTCGTGTTCGGGCACAGCCACGGCAGATCCGCCGCGGCCCGCCCCACCGCCATCCGTGGCACGGGAAACTCCGGGAATGCAGATCTTAGAATGACGAGTGCAGAATCCAGAACCGGGGCAACCGCCCCCGATTCTTCATTCTGCACTCGTCATTCTGCACTTCTCAGGCGAGCGCGGTGGCCTCGATGTCGAGTTGGACGCACATCTTCTCGATCAGCACGTCCACGTCGAACGGCTTGCCGACGAAGTCGTCGGCGCCGGCCAGTTTCAGCTCCTGAATCTTGTCGTCCTCGATCATCCCGCTGATGCAGATGATGCGCACGTCTTCCATCGTGTTGTCCGCCCGGACCCGGTGGCAGACCTCCTTGCCGTTAATGTCCGGCAGCATCACGTCGAGAATGATGAGGTCCGGCCGATACTCCTTTACCATCATCCCGGCGTCGAACCCGTTCGAGGCGATGCGCACCTCGAACCGGCCGTCGTCCTGGAGGGCGCGGTGGACGGTGTCCACCAGGTCCGGGTCGTCGTCCACGAGCAGCACCTTGCGCTTGCCGCTCTCGAGGGCGTCGGTCGGGATGTTGTTGTCCTTCATGAACTTGTACAGGGCTTCCCGCGGGATGCGGCGGAACTTCGAGCCCGGCACCCGGAACCCTTTGAGCTGCCCGTTGTCGAAGCAGCGAATGATGGTTTGCTGGCTGACCTTACAGATCTTGGCCGCCTCGCCGGTCGTGAACACCGTCTTCATACGCTCACCCGTCCTGCCGGCTCCGGCCGGCTCGCATGAAGGAGGTCCGCGCGGCGCTGGCCGTGCCGGCGGCGGACCGGAACCCGTCCGTGAATCGCTGCTGCCGGGCACCCGCCCCGGTCGCCCGGGGAAGATGGGGGAAGGTCGCACGACGCCGGCAGCCCGGGGGGCTAACCGGGACGGGGCGGATAGGCAGACTCGGCCGCCTCCGACCCATCGTAGCGCGGTGAAGTGACCACTCCAAGCGGAGGCACCGACGGCCGGCGGCGCGGGCGCCGCGGATGGCCGGAGTCGGTCGCACGACCGGAGTTCCTTCCCGAGCTTACCCCGGCTGCCGGCCGACGGCCGGCTCCGGGGCGTCACACCTTCCCTGCGTGTTCGGCGTCAGCACCGTTGCCGACTCGGCCACCCCTCCCATCGACCGCCCAGCCCCCGCATCTTCCGCCATTTTGCCACATCCCCAGACGGGAAGGAAGGCAATCTGGGAAAGTCGGACCTACCGGGCGGCGAGTCGGAGGCGGGGTCGAACCGGGTGGCGCGGCGGCGGACGAATCCCACTGCCACCGCTGGCCCGTCCGGCTCCCGGCCGCCACGAGCGGCCGGAACCCGCCCACGCGGGGCTCGCCGGTTACCCGGCTTTCCCCCCGCGGGCAGGCCCCGCATAACGGCTCATTGGAGATAAAACAACAGCACTGCGAGGTCGGCCGGGGTGATGCCGCTGACGCGGCTTGCTTGCCCGAGACTCGCCGGCCGCAGCCGGCTCAGCTTCTCGCGCGCCTCGGCCCGGAGTTGGGGCACGGCGGCGTAGTCGAAGGTGGCGGGGATCTGGCGGCCCTCCATCTTGCGGAAGCGTTCCACCTCCGCCGCCTGCCGGTCGATGTAGCCGCGGTACTTCGCCTCGATCACCACCTGCTCGACGACATCGGCGCGCGCGTCCCACGCGGCGAGCGCCGGGTGGCGGGCCTTCAGGTCGGCCCACTCCACCTCGGTGCGGCGCAGCCACGTCTCCAGCGTGTCGCCCTCACTCCGCGTCCGCGCCAGGAGTTGCTGGAGCCCCGTGATCCCCGCCTCCTTCGCCTCGTACCGCGCCCACGCCGCCACCCCCACCGACCCGACCCGCCGGCCGGCCGGCGTGAGGCGGCGGTCGGCGTTGTCGTGGCGCAGCAGCAGCCGGTACTCGGCGCGCGACGTGAACATCCGGTACGGCTCGTCCACGCCCTTCGTCACGAGGTCGTCGATGAGCACGCCGATGTACGCCTGGCTCCGATCGAGCACGAGCGGCGGTTCGCCCTTCAGCTTGAGCGCCGCGTTGAGCCCGGCGACGAGCCCCTGTGCCGCGGCCTCCTCGTAGCCGGTGGTGCCGTTGATCTGCCCGGCGAAGTAGAGCCCGGCAACGAGCTTGGTTTCGAGCGTCGGGTGGAGCTGTGTGGGCGGGGCGTAGTCGTACTCGACCGCGTAGCCCCAGCGCATCACCTCGGCGTTCTCCAGGCCGGGGATGAGCCGCAACATCGCGTGCTGCACGTCCTTCGGGAGGCTGGTGCTGATGCCGTTGCAGTAGTACTCGCGCGTGTTCAGCCCCTCGGGTTCGAGGAAGATCAGGTGCATGTCCTTCTCGGCGAAACGCACCACCTTGTCCTCGATGCTCGGGCAGTAGCGCGGCCCGCGGCTGCCGATCTGGCCGCTGTACATCGGCGCCCGGTGGAGGTTGGCGCGAATCAGGTCGTGGACCGCCGCGCTCGTCTCGGTGCTGTGGCAGATGACCTGCGGCACGGTGATGCGGTCCGTACCGAAGCTGAACGGCCGCGGCTGGTCGTCGCCCGGCTGCGGCTGACACTTCGAGAAGTCGATGGTGCGCCCGTTGAGGCGGCACGGCGTGCCGGTCTTGAACCGCGCCAGTTCAAAGCCCGCCGCCGCGAGGCTGCCACTCATCCCCTCGGCGGAGGCGTCGCCGGCGCGGCCGCCGACCGTCTTCGCCTCGCCGGTGTGCATCACCGCCTTGAGGAACGTGCCGGTCGTGAGCACGACTGCCGGCGCGCGGTAGTGTGTATCGCCGCGCGCGACCACGCCGCGGACGGCACCGCCTTCGAGAAGTAGCCCCTCGACGATCTCCTGGCGGAGCGTCAGGTTCTCCTGGTCCTCGACGAGGCGCTTGGCGGTGAACTGGTAGAGCTTCTTGTCGCACTGCGCCCGCGGCGAGTGCATCGCCGGCCCTTTGCTCGCGTTGAGCATCCGGAACTGGATGCCGCTGGCGTCGGTGAGCCGGCCCATGACGCCGCCGAGCGCGTCGACCTCGCGGACGATCTGCCCCTTCGCCACCCCGCCGATCGCCGGGTTGCAGCTCATCTGCCCGACCGCGTCGGCGTTCATGGTCAACAGGCACGTTCGCAGCCCGAGGCGTGCGGAAGCGGTGGCGGCTTCCACGCCGGCGTGCCCGGCGCCGACCACGATCACGTCGAACTCGAATGTCAATGGCATATCACGGTGGTGGAGGGAGCGCGGCGGCTGGACTGTTCAGGGACGGGGGCCCAGAGCGCGAAGTTCACACGATTTCGTGTCGGGTCGTGTCGGCCGCGCCGGTGTGTAAAACCTTTGAGATGGTGTAGGGAATTGCCGTGACCGGGTCGGCGGGGGCGGTGTCCTCGCCGGGGGTGCGTTCCCGAGGTATCCCGTGGCCGAGCGCGAGACGGTGACCGGGCCGGAGCCCGAGCCCAGCGCCCTGGCGTGGGCCGACCAGGGGCTCCAGTCCGAGCGGCCCGAGCCCGAGTCGCCGACCGGCCCGCCCACCAAACCAGACAAGCCCGCCGCCCGCGCGCCCGGCTCCGGCGCCGACAGCACCGGGGTCGACACCGCGGCCCCGGCCGTCGGGGCGCTCCGGTTCGACAAGTACGAGGTGCTGGCGAAGATCGGCGAGGGCGGGATGGGGGCCGCATTCCAGGTCCGCCACCTAGACTCGTTGCGAAATAGCGGGCCGGGCAATATTCAAGAGCCCACCAAAACAAAATTGGCTAGTTTTTCGGGGTTTCGATCCGGCTGCTTGGCTCGAAATCCGTCAAGAACCCTATTCCACAACGAGTCTACTACCTCTGCGTGGAAGCCTTCGACGGGGCGGACTGGGTCGGCGACTACTACGTCCCGATCGCCGTCCTCTGACCCCGGTCCCGCGACCTATAACGGACTCCACCCCGGGCGGCCCCGCGTGGGCCGCCCGGTCCCGTTTCCCGAGGCGTTCATGGACTACCCCGCCGCCGCCCGTCAGGGCTTCGCCAGCGTCGATGCCGACCCGGCGCTGAAGGACAAGGCGCTCGCCGACCTGACGACGTGGCTCACCCACGCCGACTTCGCCGGCTACCGTCCGCAGCTGGAGTGGCTGGTCCGGAGCGCGAAGTGGTCGGTGCTGGTCGATTCCTTCTACCAGGTCATGCCGTTCGGCACCGGCGGGCGGCGCGGCGCGGTCGGCATCGGGCCGAACCGCATGAACCTGTGGACGCTCGGCGCCAGCGTGCAAGGGCACTGCGAGTACCTGAAGCAACGCTTCCCCGGCGTGAGTCCTTTACAGGTGGTGCTGGCGTTCGACGTGCGGCGGTTCGCCGACCAGCGCAAGGTCTACAACCCCGACCTGCCGAACCCGGTGCTCAACCTCACCAGCCGGGAATTCTGCCAGTACGCGGCCGGCGTGTACGCCGCGAACGGCATCCACTCGCACATCCTCGCCCCCGACTCGCCGCGCTACCTGCCGACGCCGGAGCTGTCGTTCAGCATCCGCCACCTGCGGGCGCACGGCGGGCTGAACATGACGGCGAGCCACAACCCGCCCGACGACAACGGCAGCAAGTTCTACGACGAGCGCGGCGCCCAGCCGGTCCCGCCCGAGGACCAGTTGATGAGCGAGTTCGTCGACCGGGTGACGGCGATCAAGCACCTGCCGTGGGCCGACGCGGTGCGGGCCGGGAAGGTGAAGTTCCTCGATGACGCCCCGCACCGGGCGTACATCGACCTGTGCCGCAAGCAGAGCCTCGTCCCCCCGCCGAGCGTCGTGTTCACCCCGCTTCACGGCTGCGGCGGGTTCTGCGCCGGCGAGACGCTCGAGGCCCAGGGCTTCGCGCCGATCCCGGTGTCGGAGCAGGCGACGCCGGACGGGCAGTTCCCGAACGTGACGAAGACGCCGAACCCCGAGGTGCCCGAGTGCATGGACCGGGCGGCGGCGAAGGCCCGGGAGAAGGCCGCCGACCTCGTCCTCGCCACCGACCCGGACGCCGACCGGGTCGGCGGCATGGCGGCCACGTCGCCGGCCGGGGGCGGCGACTTCCGGGCGATCACCGGCAACGAGATCGCCGCGCTACTCACGCACTTCAAGCTCGCACAACTCGCCCGCTCCGGCTCGCTGCCGGACAACCCGATCGTGGTGACGACGGAGGTGACGACCGGGCAGATCACGCGCATCGGCCGGCACTTCGGGGCGCAGG
>JAFKFQ010000557.1 GCA_017308215.1 bacterium
GCGTGGGCGAAGGCCCCGGTCGAGCGCACGTTCGCCGTCCAGGTGGTCACCCAGACCCTCCTTCGGTTGCTCGGGTGGCGACTCGATGGGGCGTGCGGGGCCGGCGGGTGGTGGTCGGCCCCGGCCGGGAACCGGCACAAGTCGCACCCATCACTGCTCGACGTGCGGCGGGTGGTGTGGGCGTCCCGGGCGGAGTTCTCGTACTTCCTGCGGGGACTGGATGGTGGGCGAGAAAGCGACGCGGCCCCTCGTGACCCCGAGGGGCCGGCAGCCTGAAACCGCTGAGTTCCCTGGAAACTACTGCATAAGCCGTTTCCGTGCTGTTCACCGACGCGACCATCCCGACCGAGCCCCATGGTTGCGGGCGTGCTGGTCTTTGGTCGGCCGGCAGGTCGGGCGGTGTGGCGCGACGGTACACCGACCGGCGGAAGCTGGAGCGGAACCGGCGGCTCCTGGAATTCGACCGAGCCGACCGCCCGGCCGCCCCGTTCGTCCGGTTCCACCTCGGGTGGCCCCTCCTCGACCTCGGCGACCCCGCCGCGGCGCTGGCCGCCTGCCGGGCCGGACAGTCGGTCGCTCCGCGGGACGCCGAGCTGGCGTGCTTGGAGGCCGAGGGGCGGCTGGCAACCGGCAACCCCGTCGGGGCGGCAGCACGCTTCGGGGCGTTCTTGGCCGGCGGGTGGGACAATGACCCGCGGGCGTTCGCCGACGGGGTGTGCGGCGACCGCACCCGGCACGGGCTGGCGGTCGCCCTGCCGGCGGGGCGGGCGGTCGAGCAGGAGGAATTGTGGCGGGCGGCGGTGGCCGAGCGGCCGGAGTTCGGCCCGGCATGGCTGGGGCTGGGAGAGTTGTAGGCAGGCGCCGGGCGGTGGGCCGACCTGTGGGCGGTCGCCGGCGCCGCCGGTGCCGCACTCCCGGGCGGCTCCGAGGGGTTCTACTGCGGGCGCGGTGGCACCTGGGGAAAGGCGACTACCGGGGGGCCAGCGAGACCTCGCGCGGTACTGCGCCCAGCACCCGAGGGCGGTGACCCCACGGCTGGCGCTGGTGCGGGCGGTGCTGTTGGAGGGGCGCGACCGGGGGGCGGTCGAGCGGGCGCTAGCCGAGGTCGAGGCGCTCGCGCCGCGACACCCGGAGGCGGCCCGGCTCCGGGTGCTGGTGGACCGGTGGGGCCCGTAACCACGGCGGCCCGGCCGCACCGCGGACGCCCCTGGAAGTAACTGGCACGCGGACGGCCGAACGCCCTCCATCGGGTCCGCCCCCCGGCGGGCGAGTACCCGCGGCAGTTCCACGCCGGGTCGCCCGGACGTTCGAGGTCGCGGAAGGCGTCGTCACACTCCGAGTCGATGCTCCCGCCGACCGGGACCAGGACGACGCAAGCCGACGGGAGCGCGGTGGGCACCAAAGGCGGAAGACGCGCCGAAGGTCGCGACCACCGCCAACGGCCCCAGGGGACCGTGCGACCAGCACTTGAGACTCGCCCCCGACAGCGATTCCCACCCGCGGCGGTGTCTCGCTTTCCCAAGGTGATCAGGTGCGAGCGCCGGTCGTGATGCGCCGCTCGCACGTGGTGCGGGTGAACCCCGGTTGCCGGCCGACGGCGATCTCGCCTTCCCCCCCGGAGCCACTGCGACAGCCCCGCCTCAGCCAGGAACCCGTCCAGCTCGGCAGTCCGCCCGCCGGCCGCGCCGGACCACCCTCCCGCCGGCAGAGCGGCCAACCAGTCGCGGGACACGTGATCAGCGACGGCCCCCCAATGTGGTGGTCGCGGCCAGGTTCGCCCGCTGCCGGGTCGCAGTGTGCCTGCCGGTGATCTCACCGCTCCCCGAGCGGTTGAGACGAGAGCGACGTCCTGGATCTCAAAACCGGTTTTAAGATCCAGGACGACGCTCTCGCCGGGGTCTGGCAGCCGGCGCGGCACGACCCGCGGGGGGTCGATGCCCGGTGGACGTTCCCCGCGTCGGAGGCACATGCGGTGGCTGGCATCGCTTTGCCCCGGCCGAGAACTGCGGGTCGTGACCGCGGCCGAGCCGATCGTCAGTGCCTCCACGCCGGCGACCACGCCGGCGGGAAGTGTCTGCGCAAGATCGAGCCGAGCTTGAACAAGCTGAGGTGGCTGGTGTGGAGAACGCCCCCGGCCCTCCTGATCGTGGTCGCCGCGAGCTGGGGCGACGTGACGACGGAGTGGGCCGACGACCTGGAAGGCTGCGCCGCCCGGAACCAGCCCGCGCTGACCGATCCGGGCGTCATCCCTCTGGCCGGTGGCGGCCCCGTCGTGGTCAAGGCGTTCGACATCGAGCGCGACCCGGCCGACCCCCCGGCTCGCGCCGGCCGGTAGCGGCCGGAGCGGTGCCCGACGTTCGGGTCGACGTCGTCCGGGAGGACTGGCGACGCCCTGGCCCGCTCGATTGGGATCGACCGGCCGGCAATCCGGTCCGCCGGCGAGGAGCCGCAGGCGTTGCGACCCTCTGTTCGACCCGGCGGTCGCTCCAATCGGGTGATCGCGGGGACGGGAGCCGGTCGCCCCGCGTCGACACGGACCCGTACGCCTCGTGCGGGAAGCGGGCGACGGCCGGGCGGAGGAATCAGTCGACGGCGACGGCGTGTGCCGATCGCCGCCACTCCCGAAGTGCCTCGGCGAGCCGGCCCCGCGCCCCGTTCGCCCGAGCCGGCACTCGGACGGGATGACGGGACCGCCGTCACCGGACGACCACGGCGGCCGGCGGGCTCCAGTGCCCGCAGCGGCCCGTCTGGTCCCGCCAGCGGGCACGGACGCGGTACTCGCCCGGTTCCTGGAACACGTCGGCGGGGATGTCGACGTCCGCCCCCGCTGTGGCGTTCGCCCGCCAGTGCTCGGCGAGTTCGTACCAGCCCCGCCGCCCGACCCGGCCGACCCGCCACTCCAGGGCCGCCGCCCCGGCCCCGGCCGGCGACGCGAACGCCGACGCCCGGAACCGCTGCGGCCCGCCCGGCAGACGGGCCACCGCCGGCGTCCCGGGGATGCGGTCGTCCCGGGTCTCGTGGGCCAGATACCCCCACCCGTACCCCCGCTGGTCGCCGTCGTTCGGGGCGTAGGTCTTCGCCGGCCGGCTGTCCGTGCAGAACTCGACCACGTACCGCCGGAACCCCGCGAAGTCGTTCGTCGCCAGGGTCCGCGTCCACCGCCCGCCGAAGTGCTCGGCGGCCGCCGGGTTGACGTAGTACGACCCCTTCTGGTTCATCCGCGGGTGCCGGTTCCACACCGCCTCGTCGAGCCGGGGCCAGTCGACCGCGTACCCGGCGGGCGTCAGTGCCGCCCCGAGGTCGGCCGCGAGCTGCCCGACCTGCCCGCCGCGGTCGGTGGCGTCCGCCGCGAACAGATCGAGGACCTCGCGGCCCCGGTTGCGGTACTCCAGCCCGATCCGCGGGTGGCGGAGGCAGCCGACCGCGTCGACGTGCCCGGGTTGATGGTGCCGCGGAACGAACATCATGTCGTTGTCCCACGGGATCGGCGCCCACCTGCCGTCGGGCCGGCGGTAGTACCCGTGGTTGCCGTCCGGCCGCAGGTCCACGTTCCCGAGCAGCCGGTTCAGCGCGTGGAAGCCGTAGTACGCCGGCAGGTCGAGGTTCGCCCGCCACCAGTCCTCCGCCGGGTTCGCCCGCATCCCGGCCCGGAACGCCTCCCACGTCTTCTCGGCGTCCGCCATCCCCTTCGGCGTGTGCTTGATCCCGCTCTGGGTGCTGACCGTCAGCCCGTCCGGGAGCCGGCGGTCGGCGAGCTGGGCCGGGGTCATGTCGCCGAGGGCCACGTACAGCCCCCAGAGGTCGCCCGCGTACTGGTCCCCGGCCGCCACCTCCTCGGCCCGGTCGACCACCCGCCACTGGACCCACGTCGCCGGCGGGCTGGGCACCCCCGCGAGCCGGTACGCCCGCATGGACAGCACCTCGTCCAGGCCGGCGATGCCGCGGAGGACCGGCAGGTACGGCGTCGACCCGCCGGGGTTGAGGTCCAGCCGGCCGAGCGGGGCCGGGAACGGCACCCCGGCGTGGTCGGCGAACGGCAGGTGGTGGCCCGGGTTGAACTTCAGCCCCCACTTGTTCTTGCCGGCGATGTGGGCACTCCCCTGGCCGCGGCTGCGGTACTGGACGTGGTCGAAGACGACGCCGCGGTAGACGATCGTGCCCTGGTGCTGCTGCCCGTGGGCGTTGCCGTCCCACTGGCTCCGGGCCACGTCCTCGACCCGGGCCAGCAGGTGGAGGGGTTGCAGGGTGCCGAGGAAGTCGGCGGGGAACGTCAGCGGCGGGGTCGCGCCCGGGTCGCGGGCGCCGGTCCACGCGGCGGGGCCGGCGTCGCACCACCAGGCGAAGTTCGGGCAGGCGTCGTCGGCCGCGGGCAGCCGCGTCGTCCCGCCGGCCCGGGCGGTCGCCACGACGCGGTAGCGGACGAGCCAGCGGTGCTTCTGGTGCGACGCCGGGACGCGGGCGCTGAACTCGCCGTCCCCGGCCCGGGCGTCCCCGTCCGTGCCGTCGTCGCGCATCGGCAGGTCGACCCAGTCCGTCTCGTACGCGGGGTCGGACCTGCGGACGTACTTCCCGGGGGCCACGGCCTGGAGCCGCAGGACCGCCTTGACCGTGCCCGGTGCGAGGCGGGCGGTGACCAGGACGGGCTCGTCGGGTTTCGGCCGGGCGGGCGCGTGGGCCACCGGTGGCGGCGCCACCGCCGGGGGCGGGTCCGCCGCGAGGGCCGCCGGGGCCGCGTAGGCCGCCACGAGCAGGGCAAGTCGGCGCATCGGTCTCGTCCCCGCGGTGTGCCGCCCCCGGCCGGACGGAGGTTCTGGCGGTGGCCGCCCCCGTTCAGCCCCGCCGCCCGGTCCCGACCGGGCCGGTGCCGCTCGCTTTTTAGTGACCGCGGGGAGCGGGAGCAACGGCGGCCGACTGGCGGGATGCGTCGGCCGCACGCGCAAGCACTTCCGTTCGTCGGCGGGCGGGTGGGAACAACCGCCCGCCGACGCGCCGCGCCGCTGCTGCTCGGCCTCGCGCTGCTACCGCCGGTCGTGACCGCACCGGAACGGCCGAAGACCGTCCGACCTCTCACCGCCGGCCACAGTTTCTCCCAGAACGCGACCGAGTCCCTCGCCAGGATCGTCGCGGCCGACGGGAACGCGCCGGTTCACCACCGCCGCGTGATCGGCGGCGGCGGGCCGGACCAGCACCTCGCCAAGGTCGCCGCGCGCGAGAACGACCCGACGGGCAAGGCCGGGCCGTACAACACCGGGCAGAGCCTGAAGCAGGAACTCGCCGCCGGGAAGTGGGACGTGATCGCCGTCCGGCAGGCGAGCATCAAGAGCCACGACGTCTCGCCGTACCGGCCGGGCATGCGGGAGCGGTACGCCTTCGTCAAGGCGCACGCCCCGGCCAGCGAGGTGGCGACCCACCAGACGTGGGCGTACCGGGTGGACGCCCCGCGGTTCGGCGGGCAGGCCGAGCCGCGGACGCAGAAGACGAAGTACGACGGCCTGGCGGACGCCGACCGCACGATCGCCAAGGAACTCGGCGTCCGATCCATCCCGGTCGGGGACGCGTTCTCCGCCGCGGACACCGACCCGACGTGGGGGTACAAGCCGGACTCGAAGTTCGACGTGAAGGCGGCGACGCACCCGGCGTTGCCCGACCAGACGCACTCGCTGCACGTCGGCTGGCGGTGGGCGGCCGACAAGCCGGCGCTGACGATGGACGGCCACCACGCCGGCCCCGCCGACGAGTACCTCGGGGGGCTGGTCTTCGACGAGTTCTTGTACGGCCGGAGTGCGGTCGGCAACACGTGCCGCCCGTCGGGCGTGGACGGGGACTACGCCCGATTCTTACAGGCCACCGCGCACCAGGCGGTCGAGTGAGTAAATTGAACCCCGGTGACCCGCACGCGCCCGGCGTGATCGCAGACGCTCCCGCGATCACCCCGCGTCAGTCCCCCCTTGGGCCGGGCCGGCGGGCTGGCAGGGATGTCGACGCCGTACCGGACTTCGCCGGCGCCCGCCTCGACCGGTCGGCCCGAGCCGCGGCCGGCCGGGTGTCCATCGTCCGCCTCGCGGGCGCGCCCGAGCCACACCGCGGGGTCCGCGACGGGATCGGGGGGACGGTGCGGGACCGACCGGAGAGCTTGTAACGAGCGAACCCACGTCCGTCGCCCGGTTGCTGTCGGTTGTTCTGGTCGGAGGGGGCGAGAGAGCGGTGCTGCCGCCCCGACGTCACCCGTTGCGAGTCGCCCGGAGGATCACAGATGCCGCTCGCAGTGGACGTGATCTCGGACGTGATCTGCCCGTGGTGCTGGGTCGGCAAGCGGCGACTGGAGAAGGCGGTCGCCGCCGTCGCCGGCACGCACGAGGTCGTCGTCCGGTGGCACCCGTTCCAGCTGAACCCGAACATACCGCCGGGGGGCGTCGAGCGGCGGGCGTACCGGGCGGCGAAGTTCGGCTCCTGGGAGCGGTCGCTCGAACGCGACGCCCGGCTGGCGGCGGTCGGGGCCGAGGAGGGGATCGACTTCGCGTTCGAGAAGGTCGCCCGCACCCCGAACACCCTCGCTGCCCACCGGCTGATCCGGCTGGCCGGCGGGCACGGCGTCCAGGACGCGGTGGTGGAGGCGTTGTTCCGGGCGTACTTCACCGAGGGCCGGGACGTCGGCGACCGCGGGACGCTGCTCGACGTGGCGGCCGGGGCCGGGCTCGGCCGCGACCCGGCCGAGGCGGAACTGGACAGCGAGGACGGGCTGCGCGCGATCCGGGCCGAGGAGGGCGAGGCGCGCCGGGTCGGCGTCGGGGGCGTGCCCTTCTTCGTCATCAACGGCGAACTCGCTCTGTCGGGGGCGCAGCCGCCGGACGCCTTCCTCGCCGCATTCGACCAGGTGTCGCGAGCCGTGACGGGCGCGGCCCGACCGGGCACGTGCCCGGTCGGGCCGGGACGGGAGCCGGCGTGCTGACCACCCCGACGGGATCGCCGCGGGGCTAACCGGCTCGCGGGCGTACGGGTCGTAGCGAGCGTCGTGAACGTGGGGAGCCGATGGCCGAGGCCGGGGTGATCGTCTGGGTGCTCGGCGTCGTCTTCCTCGCCACCCTGGTCCGGTCGGCCCTCGGGTTCGGGGAGGCCCTCGTCGCCGTCCCGCTGCTCGCGCTCGTCGTCCCGGTCGAGGTCGCCACCCCGCTGGCCGTCCTCGTCTCGGTCACCGTGGCCGCGGTCGTCGTCCTCCAGGACCGCCGCCACGTCCGGGTGCGCAGCGCGGGGCGGCTGGTCCTCGCCACCCTCCCCGGCATCCCGCTCGGCCTCTGGCTCTTGACCGCGGTGCCGGAACCCGCCGTCAAGGCGGCCCTGGGGGCGGTCATCGCCGCCTTCTCGGCGTACTGCCTGGCCGGGCGGACGCCGGCCGAGCTGCGGGACGACCGGCTGACCTGGGCGTTCGGGTTCGGGGCCGGGGTGCTGGGCGGGGCGTACGGGATGAACGGACCGCCGCTGGTGGTGTACGGGACGCTCCGGCGGTGGCCGCCCGAAGAGTTCCGGGCGACGCTCCAGGGATACTTCCTCCCGGCCAGCATGCTCGGCCTGGCCGGGTACTGGCTGGCCGGGCTGTGGGTGCCCGTCGTCACCCGGTACTACGTCCTGTCGCTGCCGCTGACGGCGGCGGCCGTCCTCCTCGGCCGGTGGGTGAATCGGCGGCTGGACGGCCGGCAGTTCGTCCGCGTCGTCCACGCCGGCCTGGTCGTCATCGGGGCCACGCTCCTGGTCCAATCGGTCTGGCGGTGAGCCGACGGCATGGGGTAACGACCCGCCGGTGGCGCCGGCCGGCACGCCTACCGCGCCTTCCGCCGGCCCGGCTTCCGCGGAGTCTCCGGCGGGGTCGGGGTGACGACCGGCCGGGGGGTACAGCCCCCGGTCGCCCTCGGCCGCCGCGTCGGCGACGGCCCGGTGGTACGCGGCCGCCGCCCGGTCGCGGTCCCGGTTCTCCCACTCCCGCTCCCCGCCCTCCCCCGACGACTCCCGCCCGTCCGCCTGGACCTTGCCGAACTGCGTGCGGACGGCGCCCCCGTCGGGGGAGACGATCCCGAACATCCCGTCGGCCACGAACACCCGGCGGGTGACGGACCGGTCCGTCTCGGCGAATCCCCCTGCGAGCTCGGCGGCCACCGCCGCCTCGAACTCGGCGTGCCGGGTGAGGACGTACTCCACCACCCGGCCACCGTCCACGACCCGGTGCCCGAACCCGGCCGGGTGGTCGAGGAAGATCACCTTGCACGCGTACGGCGGGTCGCCCCCCGACCAGTTCCCGGACTAGCACGCCACGTCCTTTCCGCCGGCGGGTGCCGACTTCCCGGCCGGTCGGGCTCACGGGGGCTGCCGGCGCGCCGCCCGGGTTCGCGGCGAACGCCGGGGGCGAGGTGGCGTGGGTGCCCGCCTACGCGGCCGCCGGACTTCCTTGGCAACGAGTTCCTGCGGTGGCTGTGGTTCCTCACCGACCGCGACGCCGACTCGGTCGCACTCGCCGACGGGAGCGCGGTGACGCTGATGCCCTCCCGCACGCCCACCCTGGCATGCCCGCGAGGGTGACGGGGACGGGGACGCCGGCGAGCGACGGCCCGACCCGGCTGCCCGAAGCCCGGCGGGCGGCCCGGGCCGGGAAGCCGCCGCGGAAGATGGGGCTGCCCCTGGTGAGGCACGACCAGCAGTAGGAGCCGACCCCGCACGCCGAGACGCTGGGGGGCGCGTCGTGCAAGCTGCCGGACGCGCCGGACGACGTGACCGACGCCCGGCGGAAGCCGGACGAGCGGGCGTCCCAGGTGCGGAAACTGGTGGAGACGCTGGACCTGCTGTACGACCGCTTCCTCGCCGTCCGGCCGTCGGCCTACCGGGCGGGCGAGCGGGAGCGGGTGCGGCGGCGGCTCACCCGCGTCGACCAGAAGGCCGCCCAACGGCGCCGTGGGGGTGCGGCCGCCAAGCCGCCCGGCTGAGATTGCTCCGGTCCCGCTCCGGGTGCTATCACGGGTGGTTCCGCCGACCCGACACCGGGAGTGCCGTTGACCCCGCCACCTGCCGTCACGCTCACCGCCACCGACCTCGGCGAGTTCGTCCGCCACCACTCGTGCGACCGCCGGTTCCACCTCGCCGTCCACGAGGCCCGCGAGGTCGCCCCGCTGCCGTTCTTCGACCGCCTGCGGGACGCCATCGACCCGGTGCTGGCCGAGGTCGGGCGGCGGCGGGAGGACCAGTGGGAGGCCGAGCTGGTCGCCGCCGGGTTCCGCGACCTCGCCGCCGGCCTCCCCAAGGGGAAGCGGGACGAGGTCACCTGGGCCGCCCTGGCGGCCGCCCTCGGGTCGCTCTCGGCCGGCGTCGGCGGGTACGCCCGGCAGGTCGCGGTCGGCGGCACCGTCGGGGCGTTCCGCGTCTACGGCCTCGTCGACTTCCTCGTCGCCCGGTGGGACGGCGGGGCGCCGCGGCTGACCCTCGTCGAGTGCAAGGCCAGCCGCCGGGACCGCACCTACCACCGCGTCCAGGTGGCGGCCTACCGGACCCTCCTCCGCGGCCTCCTCGGCGGCCGGCCGGTCGCGGTCGGCGGCGGGCACGTCCCGCCGGGCGCGGTCGAGTGCGTGGTGGCCCGGCTCGACCCGGGCCGGAACGCCACCCAGTCGATCCTCGCCCTCCCGCCCCTCGACCTGGCCCACGAGGAGGCCGACCTCGCCCGCCTGCTCGCCCCCGGCGGGCGGCTCGCCGCCGCCGCCGCCCAGCCGCTCGACGCGATCGGCTTCCAGATCGACGCGAAGTGCGACGGCTGCACCTACGCCCCGCACTGCCTGGCCGAGGGCGCCCGGCGGCGGCGGGTCGAGCTCGTCGGCGTCGACCCGGTGCCCGCCCGGCTGCTCCGCGCCGCCGGCCTCGACACCCTGGACCGGCTCGCCAACCCGCCGCTCTTCGACCCGGGGGTCGAGGCCCTGGGCCGCGACCCCGGGTTCGTGGAGAGCCTCGACGTGCTCCGGCTGCGGGCGCGGGCGCGGCTGCGCACCCTGCCGCCGCCCCCCGGCGCGCGGCCGGCCGCCGGGGCCGCCGTCGAGCCGATCCCCAACACCGGCGTCGGCCACCTGCCGCCGCACGAGGCGGGCCGCGTCCCGCTCCTCCGCGTCTACCGCGCCGTCGACTACGACTACACCGAGAACCGGGTCGGGGCGCT
>JAFKFQ010000558.1 GCA_017308215.1 bacterium
GGCCTTCATGTCGATCAGGTCGATGACGCCGCGGAACGGCGTGCGGCTGTCGGCCGGGCCGCCCGCGCCGATGGGGATGATGACCGGCACCGCCTTGCCGTGCGCCGCCGGGTCGGGCGCGAGGCGGCCGCGGATGCTCTCCAGCGTCTGCGCGAAGTTGGCGCCGACCACGTCCATCTTGTTGACGAACACCAGCCGGGGGACGCCGTACTTGTTCGCCTGCCGCCACACCGTCTCGGACTGCGCCTCGACGCCCTTCTGCCCGTCGAACACCACGACCGCCCCGTCGAGCACGCGCAGCGACCGCTCGACCTCGGCGGTGAAGTCCACGTGGCCCGGCGTGTCGATGAGGTTGAGCGTGTGCCCGGCCCACTCGAACGGCACGCACGCCGAGTAGATGGTGATGCCGCGCTGCTGCTCCTCGGGGTCGTAGTCGGTCTCGGTGGTCCCCTCGTCCACGCCGCCGAGCTTGTGCTTGGCACCGGCGTAATAGAGCAGGTGCTCGGTGGTGGTCGTCTTGCCGGCGTCGATGTGCGCGATGACCCCGATGTTCCGCACCCGCGGGAGGTCGAAGCCGCCGGTCGTGCCACCCTTCGCCATCGGAGTTCTCAGTTATCAGTTGTCAGTCGGACAAAACGCCACCGCGAGGTGTGACGCCTAAATGATATCAGCTACCAGCCAGACCCGGCTCGGGTCCGACTGATAGCTGACAGCTAAGAACTGACGACTGGCTACCAGGCGAAGTGGCTGAACGCCTTGTTCGCCTCGGCCATCTTGATCGTCTGCTCGCGCTTGCTCATGGCCTCCCCCTGGCGCTGGTAGGCGGCCATCAGCTCCTCGGCGAGGCGGAGGTACGTCGGGCGACCGCTCTTGCCGCGGATGGCGGCGAGGATCCAGCGGATCGCCAGGCTCTGCGCCCGCTTGTCGCGGACCTGCATCGGCACCTGGTAGTTCGCCCCGCCGACTCGCCGCGACCGGACCTCCAGGGTCGGCTTCACGTTGTTCAGCGCGTCCGTGAAGATGGCGATCGGGTCGGCGTCCGGCATCCGCTTCTTGATCTGGTCCATCGCGTCGTAGAAGACGCGGGTGGCGGTCGCCTTCTTGCCGTCGTGCATCAGGCAGTTGATGAACTTGCTCGCCAGGAGCGACCCGTACCGGGTGTCCGGGATGAGCTTCGTGTAGCTAGCGGTCCGGCTCTTGGAACCCATTTGAGTTCTCAGTTCCCAGTGGTCAGTGATCAGTCAGACGCAGCGGCGGCTTACGGAACCGGCCTTCCGGTCAGTGCCAGCGGGTGCCCGACTGACGACTGACAACTGACGACTACTTGCCTTCCTTCTTCGCCCCGTACTTGGAGCGGGCCTGCTTGCGGTCGCCGACGCCCTGGCAGTCGAGGACGCCGCGGACGATGTGGTAGCGCACGCCCGGCAGGTCGCGGACGCGGCCGCCGCGGACGAGCACGATCGAGTGCTCCTGCAGGTTGTGCCCCTCGCCCCCGATGTACGCCGTCACCTCGACGCCGGTCGAGAGGCGGACGCGGGCGACCTTCCGGAGCGCCGAGTTCGGCTTCTTCGGGGTCATCGTCTTCACGACCGTGCAGACCCCGCGCTTCTGCGGGCAGCCCTGCATGGCCGGGTGCTTCGGCTTCGAGCGTTGCGGCACCCGCGGCGAGCGGATCAACTGGTTGATCGTCGGCATTCCAACCTCGTCTGTCCCGACCGGCCCGGGAATGCCCGGAACGGCCCCTGTACGAAAGGGTTCAGACATTCAATCGAAACGCACCCCCGAGGGCCAGGGGTGCGTCGGGATTTTGGCGACCGAACGGCTCACGCCGTCCGGCCGCCGGGTTACTGCGCCTCCACCACCGCCGTCGGCTCGGCCGGGGCGTAGTAGTTGGAGCCGTCCGGCATGTTGATGCGGACCTCCGCCTCCTGGTGCGTCTTGAACCCGGTCCCGGCCGGGATCAGGTGCCCCAGGATCACGTTCTCCTTCAGCCCGACGAGGTAGTCCACCTTGCTCGCCAGGGCCGCCTCGGTCAGCACCTTCGTCGTCTCCTGGAACGACGCCGCGCTGATGAAGCTGTCCGACTGCACCGCCGCCTTCGTGATCCCGAGGAGCTGAACCTCGTTGGTCGCCGGCTCCGGAATGGTCATCGTCGGCAGCTTCTTCTTGCCGCTCGCCCCCTCCAGCGTCGCCCGCTCCTCCTCGTAGGCGTCGCGGCTGAACACGCGGCCCGGGACGAGCTGCGAGTCGCCGGCGTCGTTCACCTTCACGCACTCCTCGGTCAGCCGGCGGTTCACCTCGTCGAACGCGAACCGGTCCATCACCGCGCCCGGCAGGAGCCCGGTGTCGCCGGTGTCCTTCACCTTCACCTTGCGGAGCATCTGCGCGACGATGATCTCGATGTGCTTGTCGTCGATGTCCACGCGCTGCGACCGGTACACCGCCTGGACCTCGCGGACGAGGTACTCCTGCACCGCGTCGGTGCCCGAGACGCGGAGGATGTCGTGCGGGACGAGCGGCCCGTACACGAGCGGGTCGCCGGCCTTGACGTACTCGCCGTCGTGGATGCGCATGTGCGCCCCGGCCGGCACCTGGTGCTCGCGCTCCTCGCCGATCTTCTCCCCCTCGTCGTTGGCCGGCTCGACCCAGATGACGCGCTTGCCGCGCTTCCGGTCGCCGATCCGCACCTTCCCGGACACCTCGGCCATGACCGCCGGGCTGCGCGGCCGCCGGGCCTCGAACAGCTCGGTCACCCGCGGCAGGCCGCCGGTGATGTCGTGCGTCTGCGACACCTCGCGCGGGGTCTTCGCCAGGAGCGTCCCGGCCGACACCTTCATCCCGGTGGTCACCTGGAGGTTGGCCCGCTCCGGGATGGGGTAGCCGCGGAGGATGTTCCCGCGGTCGTCCACGATCTCGATCTTCGGGTGCAGGTCGCCCTTATGCTCCATGATGGTCAGCCGCTCGACGCCGGTGGACCGGTCGAGCTCCTTGCGGAGCGTGACGCCCTCCTTGATGTCGACGAACCGAACCTTCCCGGACTCCTCGGAGATGACCGGGATGGCGTGCGGGTCCCACCGGACGAGCGGGGTCAGCGGGCCGACCTCCTGACCGTCGGTGACCAGCACCTCGGCCCCGTTCGGCACCGCGTAGCGCTCGGCGATGACCCCGCCGGAGCCGCGGAGAATCAGGATCTCGCCGGTCCGGGCCAGGGCGACGTTCTGGCCGGCGTCGTTGGTGACGACGGTGATCCGCTCGAACTGGACCACCCCGCCCTTCTTCGCCCTCGACTCCCCCTAGCCGATGTGGAACGTCCGCATCGTGAGCTGGGTGCCCGGCTCGCCGATCGACTGGGCGGCGATGATGCCGACCGCCATCCCCTCCTCCACCATCGCCCCGGTGGCGAGGTCCATCCCGTAGCACTTGCGGCAGATGCCCAGCGGCGCCTGGCAGGTCATCGGGCTGCGGACGGTGATCTTGTCGAGCCCGACCTTCTCCAGCTCCTTCGCCTTGTCCGGGTTGATCATCTCGTTCTCGTGGACGATCGGCTCCCGGGTCGTCGGGTGCTCCACGGTGGTGCGGCTGACGCGCCCGCGGACGGCGTCCGACAGCGGCCGGTCCACCTCGTCGCCCTTGTACATGATCCCCTTCGTGATCCCGAGCGTCGTCCCGCAGTCCTCCATGGTGATGACGACGTTCTGGGCCACGTCCGCCAGTTTGCGGGTGAGGTAGCCCGAGTCGGCGGTCTTGAGCGCCGTGTCGGCCAGCCCCTTACGCGCGCCGTGGGTACTGGAGAAGTACTCCAGCACGGTCAGCCCCTCGCGGAAGTTCGACTTGATGGGCGTCTCGATGATCGCCCCGCTCGGCTTGGCCATGAGCCCGCGCATCCCGGCCAGCTGGCGGATCTGCTCGATGCCGCCGCGGGCGCCCGAGTGGGCCATCAAGTAGATCGGGTTCAGGTACGGCACCACCTTGCCCGTGGCCTGGTCCGGCCGGCGGTCGTTCGCCAGGTCCTTCATCAGCCGCTGGGTGATCTCGTCGCGGGCGGCCATCCAGGTGTCGATCACCTTGTTGTACCGCTCGACCTCGGTGATGATCCCCTTGTCGAACTGGCGGCGCAGCTTGTCCGCCTCCTTGTCCTTGGCCGCCAGGACGGCCTCCTTGTTCTCCGGCGTCCGCAGGTCGGACGCGGCGAAGCTGAGGCCGCTGCGGGTGGACTCGCGGAACCCCGTCTCCTTCATCCGGTCGAGCAGCGCGATCGTCTCGCGCCGGCCGAGCTGCTGGTAGCAGTCGGCGATGATCCGGCTGAGGTACTTCGACCCGAGCGCCAGGTCGTAGTAGGCCATCTTCGGGTGGAGGATGTCGTTGAAGATCACCCGCCCGACGGTGGTGCGGACGAGCCCGTTCGGCTTCCGCGGCAGCTCCTCGGCCCGGGCGGTGCCCTTCTCGTCCTTCAGCTCGCTGATGACCCGCTTCTCGATCGGCAGCCGCACCCGGATCTTGGCGTGCATCCCGAGCTTGCCCTCGGCGTGGGCGCGGAACAGCTCGGCGGGGTTGTGGAACACCATGCCGTCGCCGGCCTCGACCGCCTCGTCGTCGGCCCCGCGGCTGGCGGTGAGGTAGTAGCACCCCATCACGATGTCCTGCGACGGCGTGATGATCGGGTTGCCGTTGGCCGGGCTGAAGATGTTGTTGGTGGACATCATCAGCACCGTCGCCTCGACCTGCGCCTCGATCGACAGCGGCAGGTGGACGGCCATCTGGTCGCCGTCGAAGTCGGCGTTGAACCCCTTGCACACGAGCGGGTGGATGCGGATGGCGTTGCCCTCAATGAGCACCGGCTCGAACGCCTGGATGCCCATGCGGTGCAGCGTCGGTGCCCGGTTCAGGAGGACCGGGTGGCTCTTGGTGACCTCTTCCAGGATGTCCCAGACCACGTCGTCCTTGCGCTCCAGCATCTTCTTCGCCGACTTGATGGTGTCGGCGTGCTGGAGTTCCTTGAGCCGGCGAATGATGAACGGCTGGAACAGCTCGAGCGCGATCTTCTTCGGGAGCCCCGCCTGGTGCAGCTTGAGTTCCGGGCCGACGACGATGACCGACCGGGCCGAGTAGTCCACGCGCTTGCCGAGCAGGTTCTCGCGGAACCGGCCCTGCTTGCCCTTGATCATGTCCGTCAGCGACTTGAGCGGGCGGTTCGAGCTGCCCAGCACCGGCCGCTTGCACCGGTTGTTGTCGAACAGCGCGTCCACGCTCTGCTGGAGCATCCGCTTCTCGTTGCGGATGATGACCTCGGGCGCGTTCAGGTCCACCAGCTTCTTGAGCCGGTTGTTCCGGTTGATGATGCGGCGGTACAGGTCGTTCAGGTCGCTGGTGGCGAAGTTGCCGCTGTCCAGCAGCACGAGCGGGCGGAGGTCCGGCGGGATGACCGGGATGCACTCCAGTACCATCCACTCGCACTTGTTCGACGAGTCGCGCAGCGCCTCGACCGTCTTCAGCCGCTTGACGAGTTCCTTGAGCCGCTGCTTGCTGGCCTTCTCGCCGCGCAGCATCTCCTTGTCGAGCCGCTCGCGCAGCTCGCGGGAGAGGTCCACGAGGTTGAGCTTCTCGAGTAGCTTCTTGATGGCCTCGGCGCCCATGTCCACTTCAAACGTGTCACCGAACTCGGTGCGCGCGGCCTTGAACTCGTCCTCGGTGAGGAGCTCTCGCTCCTTGATCGTCTTGGTGCTGTTCGGCACCTTGTTGCCGAGCGCGGTGCCCGGGTCCACGATCACGTAGTCCTGGAAGTAGATGATCTTTTCCAGGCTGGTGGTCTTCATGTCCAGGAGCGTCCCGAGGCGGGACGGCATGGCCTTGAAGAACCAGATGTGGACGACCGGCGCGGCGAGCTCGATGTGCCCCATCCGCTTGCGGCGGACGCGGCTGTGCGTGACCTTCACCCCGCACCGGTCGCAGATCATCCCCTTGTACTTCATCCCGCGGTACTTGCCGCAGGTGCACTCCCAGTCCTTCTCCGGGCCGAAGATGCGCTCGCAGAACAGGCCGTCCTTCTCCGGCCGGTAGGTGCGGTAGTTGATCGTCTCCGGCTTCTTGACCTCGCCGAACGACCACGAGCGGATGTCGTGCGGGGACGCCAGACTGATGCGGACGGCGCCGAAGTCGTTGATCCGCTCGTAGGTGCTGGTGTCGGCGGCGGCGTCGGCGGTCTTGACGGCGGCGGTGCTCATATTGCCCCCTCAGTTGTCAGTACCCGGTTGTCGGTTGTCGGCCGGACCGGCGACAGCGGACGACGGACACCGACAAGTGGCCCGAGTGTATTTGGAAGCGACCGGTGGTCGGGTTGGTTCGGCGTCCGCGGCCGGGCGTCGTGCCCGGCCGCGGATCGATGACGGACAACTAACGACGGCGGGCTACACCCGCTTCTTCTCCAGCTGCATGTTCAGGCCGAGGCCGCGGATCTCGTGGGTGAGCACGTCGAAGCTGGCGGGCGTGCCGGCCTCCAGCGTGTTCTCGCCCTTCACCATCGACTCGTAGATCTTGGTGCGGCCTTCCACGTCGTCCGACTTCACGGTCAGCAGCTCCTGGAGGATGTACGCGGCGCCGTAGGCCTCCAGCGCCCACACCTCCATCTCGCCGAACCGCTGGCCGCCGAACCGGGCCTTGCCGCCGAGCGGCTGTTGCGTGATGAGCGAGTACGGCCCCGTCGCCCGGGCGTGCACCTTGTCGTCGACCAGGTGGTGCAGCTTGAGCATGTAGATGTACCCGACCGTCACCGGCTGGTCGAACGCCTCGCCGGTCCGGCCGTCGTACAGCACGCTCTTGCCGGTGTTCGGGATGCCGGCCTCCTCCAGCACGGCCCGGATCTCCTCCTCGCTCGCCCCGTCGAACACCGGGGTGATGGCCTTGAACTTCAGCTTGGCGGCCGCGTACCCGAGGTGGGTCTCAAGAATCTGACCCACGTTCATACGGCTCGGCACGCCGAGCGGGTTCAGCAGGATGTCCACCGGGGTGCCGTCGCGGAGGTACGGCATGTCCTCCTCGGGCATGACCTTCGAGATGACGCCCTTGTTCCCGTGCCGCCCGGCCATCTTGTCGCCGACGCTGATGACGCGCTTGGTGGCGACGTACACCTTCACCATCTGCTGCACGCCGCTGGGGAGCTCGTCGCCCCGCTTCAGCGAGTTCAGCTTCCGCTCCTGCTCGTCGATGAAGAACTGGATGCGCTCCCAGTGGCGCTCGTAGATCTTCTTCGCCTTCTTCAGGTGGTCCGGGCTGCGGATGTCCAGGTTGTCGAGCCGGAAGCTCTTCGCCTGTTCCGCAACGGTGCGGTCGTCCCGGTCGCTGCCGAGCGGCTTGCCGGTGTTCGGGTCCTTCAGTTCCTTCTTGTCGAGCACCGCGCCGAGCGCCTCGATGAACTCGCGGAACTGCTCCGCGATCTTCTTCGAGTAGGTGACGTCGATCTCCTTCTCCTGCCGGGCGAGTTCCTTCCGCTCGTCCTCGGTCATGCTCGCCCGGCGGCTGAACCGGTGGGCGGCGATGACGATGCCCTCGACGCCCGACGGAACCTCGAGCGAGTCGTTCTTCACGTCCTCGCCGGCCCGGCCGAAGATCGCGTGCAGCAGCTTCTCTTCCGGCGTCAGCTCGCTGCGGCTCTTGGGCGACACCTTGCCGACGAGGATGTCGCCGGGGTGGACGAACGTGCCGATGCGGACGACGCCGTTCTCGTCCAGGTTCGAGAGCGCCTTCGGGGAGACGTTCGGGATGTCGCGGGTGAACTCCTCCTTGCCGAGCTTCGTCTCGCGGATCTCGATGTCGAACTCCTCGATGTGGATCGAGGTGTATGTGTCGTTCTTCACCAGCCGCTCGCTGATGATGATGGCGTCCTCGAAGTTGTACCCCTCCCACGACATGAACGCGACGAGGACGTTCCGCCCGAGGGCCAGCTCACCGGAGCGCGTCGCCGCGCCGTCGGCCATGATCTGGCCCTTCTTCACCTTCTCGCCCATCGCCACGATCGGCTTCTGGTTGAGGCAGGTGCGCTCGTTCAGCCCGTGGTACTTCCGCAGGACGTACTCGCGGACGATCTTGTCCTTCTCCTCCAGCTTGATCCGCTCGGCGTCGACGTAGACGACGACCCCGTCCTCCTGCGCCCGGACCAGCATCCCGGAGTGCTTGGCGACTTCCTTCTCCAGCCCGGTGCTGACGAGCGGCGGCTCGGGCACGAGCAGCGGCACCGCCTGGCGCTGCATGTTCGAGCCCATGAGCGCCCGGTTCGCGTCGTCGTGCTCGAGGAACGGGATGAGCCCGGCCGACACGCCGACCATCTGCTTCGGCGAGACGTCGATGTACTCGAGCTTCTCGGACGGGATGCTCGTCAGGTCGCCGTCGTACCGGCCGCTGACGCGCTCGGTGGTGAGCTTGTCGCCCTCGGTCGGGGTGTCGGCGGGGGCGAGCTTCGCCAGGCTCTCCTCGTCGGCCCGGAGCTTCACCACGTCGTCGGTCAGCTTCTTGTGCGCGACCTTCTTGTACGGCGTGATGAGGAACCCGTACTCGTCGATCTCGGCGTAGATCGACAGCGACGAGATGAGGCCGATGTTCGTCCCTTCCGGCGTCTCGATCGGGCAGATGCGGCCGTAGTGCGAGATGTGCACGTCGCGCACCTCGAACCCGGCCCGCTTGCGGTTGAGGCCGCCCGGCCCGAGCGCCGACAGCCGCCGCTCGTGCGTCAGCTGCGCCAGCGGGTTCGTCTGGTCCACGACCTGCGACAGCTCGCTGCGGCCGAAGAAGTACTCGATGGCCGCCGACACGCTCTTCGGGTTGATGAGCGTGCGCGGGCTCATGTCCTGCTGGTCGCGGATCGCCATCCGCTCCTGCACGGTGCGGCGGAGCTTGAGGAAGCCCTTGCGGAGCTCGTCGGCGGCCAGCTCGTCGATCGTGCGCAGGCGGCGGTTGCCGAGGTGGTCGATGTCGTCGACGTGGCCCTTCCCGGCCCGCAGGTCGAGGACGTACTTGACCGAGTTGACGAAGTCCACGCTCCGCAGCGTCATCTCCGTCTCGGGCACGGTCTGGTTGAACTTCCGGTTGATGCGGAAGCGGCCGACGCGACCGAGCCGGTAGCGGTTCGGGTCGAGGAACTTCTCCTTGAACAGGTCGCGGGCCTTCTCCAGTTGCGCCGGGTTGCCGGGGCGGAGGCGCTGGTAGATCTTCAGCAGCGCCTCCTCGTGGGAGTGCGTGCCGTCCTCGTTCAGCGAGGTGATGATGATCGGGTCCTTCGGGTACGCCAGGACCTCGATCTCCTTCAGCCCGGAGACGAGGATCTTGTCCACCTTCTCGTTGGTGAACGGCTTGCCGGCGTCGAGGTAGACCTCACCCGTCTCCGGGTCGATCACGTCGTCGGCCGCGTACATCGGCGGGATGTTGCTCTCCGCGTCACCGACCAGGCGGGCGCGGGCCTTGTCGTTGAGCTTGAGGAGCTCGGTCGGGTAGAACTCCTTGAGGATGTTCGCGGTGCTGCTGTACGCCGGGTCCATCGCCCGGAGCAGCGTCAGCGCCGAGAACTTCCCCGACTGGTCGATGCGGACGCCGAATGTGTCCTTCTTGGACACGTTGATCTCGATCCAGCTGCCGCGCTCGGGGATGATGCGGCACGAGTGCATGTCCTTGTCGGCCTCGCGGGTGACGACGAAGTCGACGCCCGGGGACCGGTGGAGCTGGCTGACGACGACGCGCTCGGCCCCGTTAATGATGAACTCGCCGCCGCCGATCATGATCGGCATGTCGCCGAGGTACACCTCCTCCTCGACCGCCGTGCCGTCGCTCTTGCGCAGGCGGAGCCACACGCGGAACGGGCGGCCGTAGGTGAGGCGGAGCTGGCGGCACTCGTCCGGGTCGTAGCGCGGCTTGCCGAGGTCGTACTTCACGTACTCCAGCGAAATCTTCTTGTCGTAGCTCTCGATCGGGTAGATTTCCTTCAGCACCCCTTCGAGACCGTGGTTCTCTCGCTCGTCGTAGGACGCTTCCAGTTGCAGGAAGCGGGCATAAGAGCGGGTCTGCACGTCCGTCAGGTCCGGCACCTCGACGGCGTCGCCGAACCGGCCGAAGTTGCGCTCGGTCGTCGGGATGATGATCCGCTGGGCCGGGATGGGCATCGGGGTTGCTCCTGACCACGAATGACGGCACGACGCAGAGGCGGCGTTGCCCCACTGGCAACGGGCCTTGCGTCGGGTGGCGGGGGGCGTTATTGATTGCGGGCGGGAGTCACCCCGGCCGCGGCCGGCGCGGTGTGAACCGCAACCGACGAGGGATCACAGAACGACAAAACCGCCTCGCCGCGAATCGCGGAATGGGCGGCTACCAGAGTCAGCGGCATGATGCAGATTCGACGGGGCGGAACGACACATCGGAGCGAGTGGGAGGCGTGCATTTTCACCACTGCTACGCGGGTCGGCCGGGCATCCAGACCCAGGCGGAGGTCGGGACGATAGGGCCGTGGTAAACCAACGGCGCGAACAACCGCTAACGCTGCATAATACCCGGACAGGTCGGCAAAGTCGACCCGCCCGGGCATTTTTTTTGCAGACCACACAACCGGCCGGGAATCCGTGAGGATCCCGACCGGCAGGATCGGTCAGACCGGCTTGACTGCCACCTTCGCGCCAGCCTCTTCCAGCTTCTTCTTGAGATCTTCCGCGGTCTTCTTGTCCACGCCTTCCTTGATGGGCTTCGGCGCGCCTTCGACGGTCGCCTTCGCCTCGGCGAGTCCCTGCCCAGTCAGCTCGCGGACGACCTTGATGACGTTGATCTTCTTGGCAGCATCGGCCCCCTCGAGGATCACGTTGAACTCGGTCGCCTCAGCGGCCGGAGCAGCCGGAGCAGCAGTCGGCGCAGCGGCCACGGCAACAGCGCCGGCGGCAGGCTCAATGCCGTACTTCTCCTTGAGGTAGTTCTTCAGCTCGACGGCCTGGGCAATGGTCAGCCCGGCCAGCTTGTCACCCAGTTCCGCGACGGCGCTCATAGTCGGTTCCTTTCAGATCACGTTGCCGGGTGAAGCGGCCCGGCGGTGCGTAATAGCTCGGGTCAAAGCCGCCCGGTGCCACACCGGACAGCCGAAAATCACAACAGGTTCACGCCGCGGGCGGGGCGTCGGCCGGCTTATCGCCGCCCTTCTCCTCGATCGCCTTGAGAACACCGGCGAGCTGCGCCGCCGGACCAGTGAGGCACCCGGCAAGGCCGCTACCAGCAGAAAGCAGAGCGTTGAGCACGTCACCGATCGCCTCCAGGCGGGTCGGCATCGTCTTGGCGACATCCAGAGTGACCGGCTGGCCGTCGGCGACCGCAGTCTTGACCTTGAACTTGTCCGGCGCCTTCGGATCCTTCTTGAGATCCTTCAGGATGCCATCCACCGCGACACCGAGTTCCTTGATACTCTCCGTGCCCCAGCACAGGAGCGTCGGGCCGGACAACTCGGTGACGGCGACACCGTTCTCGGTGAACAGCTTCTTGGCGAAGGTGTTCTTGACGAGCTGCACCTTGGCCTTCTTCTCACGGAGCTTCTTGCGGAACTCGAACTCGGTCGCAGCATCGACCTTGATCGGCTCCAGGATGACATAGTTCTTCACGCCCGCGAACGTCTTCCGCAGGGCCGCCAACTCCAGCTCTTTGATCTTCTTGCTCATGGCTCGCGTAGTTGTCAGTGGTCAGTTATCAGTTCTCAGACGACACACACGAGTCAGAGCAGTCGGGTCACCCGACTGACAACTGACTACTCGTTACTGACAACTACATCGCCACCCGGATACCCGGGGACATGGTGGCGGAGACCGACACCCCGTTGATGAACACGCCCTTCACCGCCGCCGGCTTGGCCGCACGGACTTGGTCAACGAAGGTCATGATGTTGGCAACGAGCTTGTCGTCATCGAAGCTCATCTTACCGACGCCGGCGTGAACCTGGCCGGTCTTGTCGGAGCGGTACTCGACCTTGCCCGCTTTGAACTCCTTCACCGCCGAAGCCACGTCGCCGGTCGCGGGAACAACGGTGCCGGCCTTCGGAGTCGGCATCAACCCGCGCGGGCCGAGCACCTTACCGAGCCGCGACACCTGCCCCATCATGTCCTGCGTGGCAATGGCAACGTCGAACTCCAGGAAGTTCTCCTTCGTCACCCGCTCGACGAGGTCCGCCCCGCCGACCACGTCCGCCCCGGCCGCCTTCGCCTTGGCAGCATTCTCGCCCTGGGCGAACACGGCAACCCGCACCGACTTACCGATGCCGTGCGGCAGCCCGATCGCACCGCGGACCATCTGGTCCGACTGGGTCACGTCAATGCCGAGGTTAATGTGAACCTCGACCGTCTCATCAAATTTGGCTCGCTTGAGCTTCCGCAACTCGGCGACAGCCTGCTTGAGCGGCATCGAGCCGGCTTCACGGAGCCGCTTCTCGATGTTGGCGAGGTGATTACGAAGCTTCTTGCCGCGCCGTGGCGGAACGCCGGGCTTCTTGTTCTTCTTCGGAGCCACAAGCACCGCCTCAGCCTCCGGCTTCGCGGCCGCCTCGGGGGCGGGCGCCGGAGCGGCGGGTGCAGCGTCCACAGGGGCGGCCGGGGCCGCGTCCTTCTTCTCGTCCTTCGCCATGTCCACCTCACAGATCGGGGCTCACGGGCCGAACGGCCGCTACAACCCCTCCCGCCTCTTCAACGAAAAAGGCGGTGAATGATTCAACGTATTCGGCACGCGGGGTGCGTCAACAGGGTGGCATGAAATTCGAAGCACGAAATCCGAAATTCGAGCCCATAGTCGGTTCGAACTTCGGATTTCGTGCTTCGAATCTCAGCCAACTACTCGGCGGCGACCGCGATCCCCATGCTACGGGCGGTCCCCTCAATGATGCGGGCGGCGTGCTCCACGTCGCGGGCATTCAGGTCTTGCAGTTTCTTCTTGGCGATGTCGGCCACCTGCTGCCGGGTCAGAGTGAACCCCTTGTACTTGCCACCCTTCTTACCGTCCGGCGGGATCACTTCCTTCCCCTGCTTCTTACCCGCCGGAATCTTGGCAGCGAGTTTGATGAGCACGGCCGCGGGCGGGGACTTGATCTTGAACTCGAACGAGCGGTCGGAATAGACCGTAATCATCACCGGGAGCATGAGCCCCTTGGTGTCCGGCCCGGCCGTCTTCTCGTTGAACTGCTTCACGAACATGCCAATGTTGACACCGTGCGCACCGAGCGCCGGACCGACCGGCGGGGCCGGTGTAGCGGTGCCGCCGGGGCACTGGAGCTTGACGACTGCGGTCACCTGCTTGGCCATGACTCACCTGCGGCGGGTGGGTGTTTTCGAGGAAGAAAGACAGTTGTATGGCGGGTTGGCACGGTCGGCGAGGTCGCACG
>JAFKFQ010000559.1:0-10084 GCA_017308215.1 bacterium
CGCCTCTTCGACCCGTTCTTCACCACCAAATTCCCGGGCCGGGGGCTCGGGCTCGCGGCCGTGTTGGGCATCATGAAGTCCCACCGCGGCGGCATTCGCCTCGACACCCGGCCCGGCAGCGGCACGTCGTTCGAGACCTACTGGCCCCCGGCCGAACCGGTCCCACGCCCCGCGCCCGGCGCGACCACGATGCAGAAACCTGCCCCGCGCCACCCGGGCCGGATGGCGCTGGTCGTCGACGACGAGATGTTCGTCCGCGAGGTTGTCGCCTCGACGCTGGAAGACCTCGGGTATGTTCCACTTCTCGCCGGCGACGGCCTGTCCGGCCTGGACCTGTTCCGGGCCAACCGCACCGCGATCCGGGTGGTGGTGCTCGACTCGGTGATGCCGGGACTGACCGGCGACGAGGTGCTCGCCGTGATCCGGGCGGAGGTGCCGGACGCGCGGGTCGTGCTCATCAGCGGGTACACCGACCGGCGCCCCGCCGGCCGCGACGAGCGGACCGTGTTCCTTCGGAAGCCGTTCCGCCCCGAGGAACTGTCAGCGGCCGTCGAGCGCGTGGTCGCGGGGGCGTAGTGCGTCAGTTCCGCAGTGCGGCGGCGGTGAAGGAGTCGGGCGGGAGTTCGTCGCGCACGAGTTCTACGTCGCGGAAGTAGTACTCGCCGACGAGGTCGCCGTTCGCCCGGCGGATGACGGTGCCGAGTTGCAGGTGGCGCTCGGCGTCGATGAACACCGTTACCTCGGTGAACCCGTCGCGTTCGATCGTCTTCGGGTCGGTCGGCGCCTGCTCGTCGAGCGCGAACGAATCGACCTCGGCCGACGCGCACGTCCGCTTCACGACGTGGCACTCGCGCCCGCCGACCTCGGGGGCGGTGCGCTTGCCGAGGTACTCGGTCTTCAGGTCTCCGGCATCCTTGTGCCGCTTCCACGCCGCGTAGGTACGGAGCATGCCGCGGTAGATGCCGGCGTCGGTGATGCAGTACCGCGACGACCCGCGCGCCAGCTTCGTCTTCGGGTCGATGCTGAAGTCCTTGAGGAAGATCGCCTTCGGGCGGTAGATCAGCATTTGTCCGCCGTTCTCGCCCTCGGCGTAGGCGGACGCTCGCACCTCGTTGCCGAAGTCGTCCTTCCGCGCCCCCTCGTCCCAGATCATCACGACCCGGACGCGCGTGGCCTTGTCCGGCCCCGGCACGTCGCCGCACGCCGCGATGCGGACGCGCTCGGTTTCGCCCAGCTTCCCGTCGACGCGCTCGCGCTTCGTGAGGGTCGCCTTGAACCCCTTCGCATCTTGCTCGTAGCGCGCGAGGCACGCCGCCAGCATCCCGACGGGGTCGGTCTCGGCGAGCTGGGCGAACTCGTCGGCCGCTGGGGGCGGGGTCTCCTTCCCGGCGAACACCGGGACATCCGTCTGCGCAACGTCCGGGATCGAGTAGATGCGCGAGTACGCCCCGATTCCGGCGAGGACCAGGGCGGCGGTGACGAGCAGGACTACGGCGACCCGGCGGGCCATGCGGACTCCTCCCGAGGGTTCCAGGCCGGGAAAGTCTACCCGGAGGCCCGGGAGGGAACAACGCCGGCCCGGCCAGGTCTCCCCGCTTGCTCATCTTACCCGCCCGGGCGAAACTCCAGTTGCACGCGGCGGGGGTCGATAGTAAATGCGCCGTACGGACCAGGAACCCGTGTCCTCCACCGGGTTGTACCGATGCGCCGCACGACCCGCTATCTGTTGCTCGCGGTCGCCGCCCTGTCCGCGGCCGACCTGACCGGCGGCCCGCCCCCCCGGCCCGCACCGCCCGTCCCGGGGGCGCAGTGGCTCGGCGGTCCGGTGCCGGTCGTTCACCGCACGCGGTACCCGGAACCCACCCCGGTCGCCGACGCCCGCCCGGTAGTATGGGTCATCGACGGGGCCGGAGATCTGAAGGGGTGCTCCAACGCCCTCACGCAGGCGAACCTTACGGCGGGCACGCCGGTCGAGCTGTCGGTCTTCAACTGGTCGCACGGCCCGCGCCGGCTGATCGCCGACCAGATCGACACCGCCCACGCGCGCGAGCAGGGGCGGCGGCTGGCCGCGGAGATCAAGGACGGGCAGGCCCGCGCCCCCGGCCGCCGCACGGTGATCGTCGCCCACAGCGCCGGCTGCGCGGTCGCGCTCGCGGCGGCGGAAGCGCTGCCCTCGGACTCGATCGACCGGGTGATCCTGCTCGCGCCGTCGGTCTCGGCGGCCTACGACCTGCGGCCGGCGCTGCGGGCGCCGCGCGAGGGGATCGACGTGTTGTGCAGCCAGCGCGACTGGGTCGCGCTCGGGTTCGCCGTCCGGCTCGTGGGGACGACCGACCGCTCCGGCGCCCCGGCCGCCGGCCGCTTCGGGTTCCGCGCCGACATGCTCGACGACCGCGACGTGCCGCGCCTCCGACAGCACTTCTGGTCGCCCGACGTGGCCTGGACCGGGCACACCGGCGGGCACCACGGGATGCACGCCCCGACGTTCCTCCACACCTACCTGTTCCCGATGCTCGGCGCGACCGTGCGCTGACCGGGTGCCGCGAGGGGGCGACGATGCGAACCCGCTGGCTGGCGGTGTGTGCGGTACTGATCGCGGCCGGGCAGGCCGCGGCCCAGCCGCGCGCGATCAGCGTGTTCGAGACGCCCGGCCCGCCGGCCGAACTGCCGCTCCTGCCGGTTCCGGGGCCGACCCCGCCGCCGCCGCCCTACGCCCCCGGCGGGCCGGTCGGTCAGTACGAACACGACTACTTGTACATTCCCGAACGCGCCCCGGAGCCGGAGCAGCCGGACGCCCCGTGCGGCCCGCCGGGGCGGTTCTGGTTCGCCGCGGCCCTCGCACTGGGGAACACGCCAACAGCCCACCCACCCGGACTTCGCATGAACCCGGGGACGCGCGCCGGGCTGATCCTGAATGGCGGGCTGTGGCTCGACCCAATGCACACTGTCGGCGTGGACGCGGGCTACTTCTACCTCGGCCGCGGCGAGGTCGCGGGGTTCGGGACCGAGTACACCGCCCGGTTCGACACCGCGGACGTGAACTACCGCCACCGCCTGATCTGCGGCGACGTGTTCCGCCTCGACGGACTCGCCGGCTACCGCTACGGCCAGGTCGAAGAGCACGTCCACGCCTTCGGCCGGCGCGACAGCAACACGCTGAACCAGTTCCACGGCGGGCAGATCGGCCTGACCGGCGAGGCGTGGGCTGGGGCGTGGTTCGTCGCGGCGACTGGTACGACCGCGTTCGGCGTCCTCTACGCCGACACGTCCGTCGTGACCCTGCGGCGGGCGGTGGCGTGCGAGGAGTCGCGGTACGCGGTGATGCCCGCCACCTCGGCCCGGCTCGGCCGAGCCGTCGGCGAGCACGGGCGGGCGTTCGTCGGCTACCAGTTCGTGGGAATGACGCGGGTAACGCGGGCGTCGGAGCCGGACGACCAATCGCACTTCTGGGCACAAGGGCTGACGCTCGGCCTCGAATTGCGTTACTGAGCCGCGAGCGCGAGTTCGCGCAGGTGCTTCGTCGCCGCGGCCGGGCCGTCCTTCGCGCCGAACACGGCCGTGCCGGCCACGAACACGTTCGCCCCGGCGCCGGCCGCCGCGCCGATCGTGCTCGCGTCGATCCCACCGTCCACTTCGATCTCGCACGCCGGGTTGACGCGGTTGACCATCGCCCGCAACTCGCGGACGCGCGTCGTACTCGCGGGGATGTACGCCTGCCCGCCGAAGCCGGGGAACACCGTCATGCAAAGCGCCAGGTCGATCTCGGCGAGGTACGGCTCGATGCGGCTCACCGGCATGTCCGGGTTGAAGACGAGCCCGACCTTCTTGCCGAGGGTGTGCTTGATGTGGCGGATCATGGGACGCGGGTCGGGCAGCACTTCCAGGTGAACGATGAAGCTGTCTGCGCCGGCCTTCGCGAACCCCTCCAGGAACTTGTCCGGGTACGCGACCATCAGGTGAACTTCGAGCGGCAGCCTGGTGGCCGGCCGCAGCCCCTTCACGACCACGGCCCCCATGCTGAGGTTCGGGACGAAGTGACCGTCCATCACGTCCACGTGGATGCGGTCGGCGCCAGCCAATTCGACCTCGCGGACCTGCTCCCCGAGGCGGGCGAAGTCGGCGGACAGAATCGAGGGGGCGATCGCGGCCATAATGCGTCCCGGGGTCGGTCAGGGGGTCGTCGCCTGCTCGTGTTGTACGGATTCGATCCCCGCGTCCACGAGGCGGAGGCGGTGGTCGGTCCGGAAGTACTCCTGCTGGAGCGCGGTCAGTCGGAGCTGGGCGTCGGCGGGCAGGGCGGTAGGTGGGCGCCCGGCCAGTTCGGCGTCCGCCGCCCGGCGGAGGTTCACCAGATGGGCTTCAAGGTACTGCCACTCGGTAACGAGCGCGTCGAGCTCGTCGGTCCGCCGGCGCCGCTCGCGGTCGTCCTCGCACCCGGAGGCGAGGACCGCGAGCAGCAGCGCGAGACGGGTCATGGGGCGGTGGCGTTCAGGGACACGTCCATCTGCTGCCCGACATAAAGACCGGGGTTCGGGCTGTCAATCGCGTAAATCACCTGGAGCACCCGCGTGTCCACCCGCTCGGTGTTGCCGCCGGTCAGCGAGCGCTTGGGGATCACGAACGGCTCGACGCGCACGAACCGTAGCGGGAACGTCGCCCGCGGGTTGCCGCGCGGGCTGGCCGTGCCGGGGATGCCGGGGCGGAACCGCGGGATGTCGTTCTCGTCGATGTCCACCCGGACGTGGAGCCGGCCGACGGTGCCGAGCGCGACCATCGCCGTCCCCGGGGCCGCCGCCACGTACTCGCCGGGGCGGACGTTGACCTGCAAGACGCGGAACGTGACCGGCGCGCTGCCGTCGTCGGGCGACCGGACCCACGGGGCGGTCACCTTCAGCCGGTCGAGTTCGGTCGCCGTCTGGGCCAGCTGCGCCTCGGCCTGGGCGACCGACGCGGCGGCGACGAGCTTGTCCGCCTGCCACGCCCCGGCCTCCGCGAGCGCGAGGTCCGCCTCGGCCTTCGCCACCTGCGCCTTCGCCACCTCCACCGCCATCTGCCGGCCGACGAGCTCCTCCTCGGACACGCCGCCGTCGCGCCCGGCCTTGATCGCCCGGGCGTAGAGCGCCTTCTTGTCGTCCAGCCCGGCGCGGGCCTCGGCGACCTTCGCCCGCAGCGGGGGGAGTTCTTCCAGTCGCGGCATGTCGAGCAGTTTTTGGTGCTGGGCCTTGGCCCCGGTGAGCATCGCCCGGCGGTACGATTGTTCGGCGAGCAGTTGCCGGTCGTCGAGCTCGAACAGCGGCTCGCCCGGCTTGACCTCCTGCCCGACGCGGACGTGGACCGCCTTCACGATGCCGGGCAGGTTCGAGCCGACCGAAATGTTCTCGGTCTCCGGCTCGACCAGCCCGGCGCCGGCGACGGCGTTCGGGTACAGCGCCCGCGCCGGCTCGACCGGCGGGGTGACCGGCGGCGATTTGTGTTGCGCCTTCGTCATCTGGAGCACGGCGAAGGTGAACGCCACCGCCGAGACGGCGGGCAGGGCATAGCGGGTGAACACGACGCTCCTCCTACTCGCGGGTCTTCACGGACTCGATCCGCCCGTCGGACATGGACACGATGCGGTCGCCGAAGTCGTACACGCGGCTGTCGTGGGTCACGACGACGACCGCCCGGTCCGCCTCGACCGCGACCTGGCGGATGAGCCCCATCACCGTGCGGCCGCTGGCCGCGTCGAGGGCGGCGGTGGGCTCGTCACACACCAAGAGCCGCGGGCCGTGGACGAGCGCCCGGGCGATCGCCACGCGCTGCTGCTGGCCGCCGGAGAGCTGGTTCGGGTACGAGTTCAGCCGCGCGCCGAGGCCGACGGCGTCGAGCAGTTCGGCCGCCTTCGCCACCGCCTTCTTGCGGTCCCAGCCGGCGATCAGGAGCGGCACGCTGGCGTTCTCCGCGGCCGTGAGCGCGGGCAGCAGGTTGTACTGCTGGAACACGAACCCGATGTTGTCGCCGCGGAAGCGGACCTTGCGCCCGCCGCGCATCCGCGTCAGGTTCTCGCCGAGCACCTCGACCTCGCCGGCGGTCGCGTCGAGGAGGCCGGCGACGATCGAGATGAGCGTCGTCTTCCCGCACCCCGACGGGCCGACGAGCAGCACCAGCTCGCCGTAGGGCATCTCGAGGTCGACCTCGTGCAGCGCCGTGACGCGGGCGTCGCCGGTGCCGAACTCCTTCGTCACGCCGGTCAGGCGGATCGCGGCTTGTGTGGCGGTCGCGGTCATCGGAACACCACCCCCGCTTCGAGGAACAGCACGCGGCGCATGCTCACCAGCGCCGCGGCCGTGACGATCGCCGCGACCGCCCCGCCGGTCAGCGCCAGGATGTGCCACGAGAAGTAGAACGCCGGCGGCGCCGTCTTCACCGCCCGCTCGAACACGTAGCCGAACAGCGCCGCCCCGCCGATCCCGATGCCGTAGCCGATGACGCCGACCACCGCGGCTTGCAGCAGGATCATGCCGACCAGCCGCAGGTTGCCGACGCCCATCGCCTTCAGGGCGCCGAACTGCTTCAGGTTCTCGATCGTGAACAGGTAGAACGTCTGCCCGGCGATCGCGCACCCGACCACGAACCCGAGCGTCACCGTGATCCCGAAGTTGATCGGGATGCCGGTCCGTTTCAGGTAGTAGCCGATGGTCGTCCAGAAGAACTGCTCGTCGGTCAGCGCCTTGTGGCCGGTCTGCTCGGTGATGCGCTCGCCGACCGCTTCCGGGCTCTCGCCGTCCTCGGCCTTGGCGAGCACGAACGACAGCGTCTTCCGCTCCTGCGGGATGAACTGGAGCGCCTGCGAGTAGGTGCAGTAGAGGATCGGGAACGTCTGGAACGTCGGGTTGCAGTGGCACACGCCGACGATCACGGCGCGGCGGTCGTTTAGCTCCAGCGTCTTCGCCCCGGCCACGAACGGCTCGGCCCCGAACAGGTAGCGCCAGCCGAATTCGTCGATGAACACCGCGTCGGGCTGGCGCAGGTCTTCGATGTTGCCGTGCAGGACGCGCCACGGCGCCGGGGCGCCGACCAGCGTGGCGTTGTCGAGGCCGAGGATGATGACCTGCTGGAAGTTGCCATCCGTGAGCCGCGCCCGGCCGAGCCCCTTGTAGAGCCGGACCGCCCACTTTACCCCCGGCACGCCGCGGACGCGGTACAGGTCGTTCTCCGACAGCGGCTTCACGTCGTCGATGAACTGGACGTTCTTGTCCATCACCCACAGGTCGGCGCCCTGGACGTCGCGGATCTGGCTGGTGGTGTTCCGCATCAGCCCGCAGAAGATGGCGCTCTGCTGCCCCATCAGGAGCGCGGCGAAGCTGACGCCGAAGACAATGCCGAAGTACTTCGTCTTGTCGCCGGTCAGCATCTTCAGCGCGACCCAGTTCATGACGAACCCTCCGGGGGGTGTCCGATCGCGGTCAGGGTGAAGCGGACCACGTGGTTCGACACCGCTTCCAGGTCCAGTACGCCGACCGCGTCCTTGCCGAAGATGAGCTCCGCGATCGGCCGGTTCTGGCGGTAGAAGAGGCACTGCCCGATGACGCTGAAGCCGGTCATGAGCAGGCGTTTCTCGTCGAGCCCCGGGAGCACCGTCCGCAGCCGCTCGCGGAGCGCGAACGCCATCGGCCGCACGAACTCGTCCACGACCACGTGTGCGGCCTTCCCGGGGTTCGACATCTCGCGCATCACCAGTTGCATCGAGGTCGCCCGCGCCGGGGCGTGCATCCGTCTCACAAGTTCGCGGATGAACAACTCCAGAAGTTGCACCGGCGTCGCGTCGGGTGGTGGCGTCGGGACCGGCAATCCGCCGGTCGCGCAGCTGTGGGCGTACTTCACGGTCTCGACGTACAGCCGTTCCTTGTCGCCGAAGTAGTAGCTGACCGCGGCGATGTTCACGCCGGCTCGCTTGGTGATCTCGCGGACCGTCGCGCCCTCGTAGCCGTGTTCGGCGAACGCCGCCTCGGCGGCGAGCAGAAGCCGCTCCCGTGCCTCGGGCGTGGCGTCGGTCGGTTCGGGTGGCGAATCAGAGGGAGTCATAAACGGAACGAGTTGATTTTAAACAAACGTTTCATTGCTCTTGCCGAATCATACCAAACGTTTGTTTCGAGTCCAGCCGTCTTGTGCGGATTTCTTCCAGTTCGCCACGAGGAATTGACGCAACTTCTGGCCGGAGTTGGCTCTTGGGAATAGTGTGAAAGCGACATGGCCCACACCTTTCCGATTGCTCGCAAGCTCCTCGCCTTCGCCGCCCGGGCGAGACGGAACTGGTTGCTACGCCATCAGAACGGCTTCAACTTCGCGATCCACATGGTCGGTATCCCGCTCGCGTTCGCGGGGGTGCCACTGCTCTTTGTGACGGAGTGGTACTGGGGTGTGGCCGCCATTGCCGGCGGCTACTTCCTGCAATGGGTCGGACACCGGGTGGAAGGGAACGACGTGGGCGAAGTGATCCCGCTCAAGCGGATGCTGGGGCTGCCGGTCGTCGCCGTTGCCCCACAGTACGCCAACCCCGCCGAGCGCCCGGCCGACGCGACTTGAGCCGAACTGCTCAGCTTCTCAACTCGACCTCCCATTTCGGCCGGGCAACCGCTTCCGTCGGCAAAGTCGCTGAATTCTTCCTCACGGTCGGGCCGATAGCATTGCGGACGCCCCGCCGTGGCGGTCGCGCGTCCCCCGTTCGGGCCTCCGAACGGGGGGACGCGTGGCGGCCGGGGGACGCGGCGGCGCTCGGCGACGGACGGGGGGAACGATGAGCCGATACCGTTGGGCAGCCCTGGTACTCCGCCTGTGCGTGCTGGCCGGGCTCGGCGGGGTTGTCGGCTGTAAGCAGCAGCTATTCCTCGACCCGGCCGACTACACGGCCGCCGTCACCGCCAACCTCCCGCCGCACCTCGAAAGCAACCCGCACAGCGCCATCATGCCGCCGGTGGTGGACCGGCTCGGCGGGATCGACCCGGCGCACGTGCTCGACCCCACCCGGCCGGCGCGCTACATCACGCTCCGCGAGTGCATCGCGCTGGCGCTGGAGCAGGGCAACATCGGCAGCCAGAACCAGTCCCAGTTCGGGTTCAAGAACGAGGTCACGGCCCAGTTCAACGGGTCGACCGTCGGCGGGACGGACTCGATCCGGGCGTTCGCCCTCGACCCGGGGACGACCCAGGCGAACATCGAGCGGTCGCTGTCGAAGTTCGACGCCCGCTGGATCACGAGCATGACGTGGCAGAAGGTGGACCAGCCGGTCGCCGCGCAGTTCCTGTCGTTCCAGCAGCAGCGGGACGGGGCGTCGTTCAGCAGCACCCTCGCCAAGCCGCTCCCCACCGGCGGTACGGCCGGGGTGACGTTCAGCGTGGACTACTCGAAGTTCAGCCAGACCTCGAACCAGCCGGGGTTCATCAACCCGAACTACACCCCGCGGGTGCAGTTCTCGTTCGAGCAGCCGCTGCTCCAGCTGTTCGGCGTCGAGGTGAACCAACTGACCCAGAGCCACCCGGGCAGCCAGCTGATCCAGGGGCTGCGGCCGAGCGGCGGGCAGGGCGTGGACGGCATCCTGGTCAGCCGCATCCGCTACGACCAGTCGCGGGCGGAGTTCGAGCGCAACATCAACTTCATGCTGATGAACGTCGAGGCGGCGTACTGGAACCTGTACTCGGCGTACTACAACCTGTTCGCCCGCGAGGAGGGCCTGCGGCAGTCGTACGAGGGGTTCCGGTTCACCCAGGCCCGCGTCCAGGCGGGGAACGACCCGCCCCAGCAGCTCAACCAGGCCCGGGCGCAGCTCGAACTGTTCCGCCAGCAGGTGTACACCGCCCGCGGGCAGGTGCTGGAGAGCGAGCGGAACCTGCGCGGGTTCCTCGGCCTGCGGAGCGACGACGGCAAGCGGCTGGTGCCGGCCGACGAGCCGAACCTCGCCCCGTACCTGCCCGACTTCTACGCGGCGGCCCAGGAGGCCATCGCCTTCCGGCCGGAACTGCTGCTCGCCCGCCAGGAGGTGAAGGTCCAGCAGCTGAACCTCGTCCTCCAGCGGAACCTGCGCCGCCCGGGCCTGCCGCTCCCCGCG